>JAIPBJ010000062.1 GCA_021739625.1 Flavobacteriales bacterium
CCCAATTCCGAAGCACTGACGCCCGCCTGTGCATAGACCTTGCGCACCAGCGCGGCCTGCGAAACAGGGTTCGGCACCGTGATGCCGTTGGTCGCTCCATCCTGATTGGCGCCCGTGGCACGGACTACAGCATAAATGCTGTCGTTGTCGGCAATGGCCTTGCTGAGCGGTTTCAGGATGATGATGCCACCGCCTTCACCGCGCACATATCCCCGCGCATCCTCATCGAATGCCTTGCAGCGGCTATGGTCGCTCAAGAACTGGCCCTTGCTCATGGTGATGGGATACTCAGGCGTGAGCATCATGCTGACACCGCCTGTGATGGCGAGGTCGCTCTCTCCGCTCCAGATGCTCTGACATGCGTAATGCGCGGCCACTAGCGATGACGAACAGGCCGTGTCCATGCTCACGCTCGGCCCGCGCAGGTCGAAGGTGTAGCTGATGCGGTTGCTGAGCATGACCATCGTGCTGCTGGTGGCAGTATTCGATGACATGATCTCGCGGTTCAACTGCCCAAGTTGGATGAGCTTGTTGTCGAGGGTGAAGCCACCGATGAACACGCCTGTGTTGGAGCCTTTCAGCCGCTCCTCGATGAGGCCGGCATCCTCGAATGCCTCCCATGTCAGCTCCAATAGAAGCCTTTGCTGCGGGTCGAGTACGGCTGCTTCACGTGGGGAAATACCGAAAAACAACGGGTCGAAGGCATCCACTCGCGTTTGCAGGAAACCCGCCTGCTTGGCGTGGCTCTTCCCGATGCGCTCCTTGTCGGCATCGTAGAACTTTCGGAAGTCCCAGCGGTCGGCAGGCACATCGATGATGCCGTCCACGCCTTCGGCCAGTACGTTCCAGAATTGCTCTGGATTGTGTGCCCCACCTGGGAATCGGCATCCGATGCCGATGATGGCGATGGGTTCTTTAGTTGTCGGGGTGTTTGTTGTATTGCTCATGGGTGTTTGTTCCAAGTTCAATTTTTAAGATTCGGAAGTATTGCTTTGGTGTGCAGCTTCCTTAGCATTCTTTTTTCTGAAGAAAATAGATATGATCAAAACAATTCCAGAAATACCCAGTGCACATAGAACTATCATGTAGTATATTTTCAAACTAGGACTGTTCGAATCAGGATTGGCGGATAGCATACCCAGAATCCAAAATACAATGAATGCTATGACACTATTCTTTGCTTTAAAACCTTGGATAAAGCCAAAATTCATTATTGCCTTATGCGCAAATCCATATGATAGCCAACCAAGCACTGCGGCAATGATTGAAGAACCCATTCTAAATGCAAGCTCATCCATTAGTATGTGAATTAGTTATTGTAAATATTTGAAAGTATTGATGTAACTATTGAATCTCACATCAGCATCTTTGTGAATGAAAGAAGCCGATAAGGTATAAGTGCCAAGATTCTTAAAGAACGTGAGAGAGCGATTATACATGCGGAGAATAGGATTGACCATGTTTATATCACAGGATAACGCCATTTCTTCATGAAACACAACAAGCCTGCAATCACCGTCAACACCACTTTTTTCATGTGTTTCCATTAGCATTTTAAAAAAGTCCGTTCTGTGCTTTGCTTTCTCACTTTCATTGTACGCTTGGTAGACCAAATCATTTTGGATGACTACATGAAACATGGTCGAATCCTTTACAGATGTATATGAATACATTTTTCTATCGGCCGTTTCTGCAACGCTGGGATGACCACCAAAATCAATGGAAAATTTATCGGAGGATGAAATAAATTTAGAACTCTTAGAGAGTGATTCAAAGGAGTTGACATTCGTATCAATATTCAATACTACCTTCTCATGGTCTACAGAATAATTCCCCAATTTTTTTAGAAAATTTTGACCAAGCAAGGGAAGTGCATTTGAAGTATTTACCACCACAGCCTCTATCTCTTGAATACAGATTTCCCCGATGCAAAATTTGTTCAGTCTGATTCTTGTGCCTTTGAGTAATTGGCCGTCTGCTATTTGGTAATACTCTTCTCCCAAGTAATCAGAGTATTTCAATTTTCCGTCTAATCGCATTGATTGCGCAACGCTTTCTGAAACAACAATATCACTAGCTCCAGTGTCAAATACAAAATCCATATTGACATCATTAATCCTACATGGCACAAAATAAACTCCCTGCCTGAAGTACAAGGGGATGCTGGTTTGCGCGAAACAATGAATTGCTAGAATATTCATTATCACAACAATACTGCATCTCACAAACTCACCTCGAAAAGGGATATTCATGCTTTTATACTACGTCTAAAACCCAAAATCTTCAAATAATCGGCTGATCCAAGAACAACCTCGGATGCCCCTCAGCTGTGGCCGAACGCTGCTTGAACTGTTGCAGCTTCTCCTTGTCGTTGCAGATGATGAAGTAGGCATACTGGTCATCGAGGATGCTCTTGTAGATCTGCTTGTAGGGATCGCCATCGTAGGTGCTGAGGAAGGTGACACCCACGCCATGTGCATCGCGGTAATGGAAACACAGGCCCTTCAACATCTTGGAGAAGGTTTTCGGGTCACCCACACCTAACATCGGACGGAAGAATTTCTCCATCACCCCGCTGGCCTGCACGATCTTGAAAATGCCTTTCGGGTTCTTTATCTCGAACTTGAGCCAATCGCCCCAGTTCATGGCCAGGCACGCGGCCTTGACACTGCCATCTGAATTGACAATGGCGAATACGCGGCTGCTTTTGCTGTAATCTGTAAGTTTCCGAACCAAGTCCTGGAAGATGTCAACGGTGAGCAGGTGGTAGAACAGGAATTTCTTGTGCTTCTCGTGCATCAACTTGTAATACTCACGCAGCTTGGCCTCGTCATCGGTGATGTCCACGCAATGGGCGAACTCGCTCTTGCTGCCGTAGAAACGGTTCACCTTTGAATAAACGGTGAACGGCAACCGCTCATAATGCTCGCCATGGAACACCGAACTGCGGTGCAACGCCTCTTTGATGCTCTGATTCTCCTTGCCCATGCAGGCAAAGCAGAAATTCACGCCATTCTTGTACACCAGATGGTGCAGAATAGAGAACATCAATGAGAAAATCTTCTTTCTGCGGTAGATCTTGTCGCCATTGACAATCTTCTCGCTCACGCGGAGAATGTTGTAGTAGTAGCCCTTCTCTATACGCTCGTCACCGTAAGGCTGGAAATCGAAGTTATTGGCGTGGATGTAGCCCGCGATAGTGTACTTGCGGCCAAGTCCAGTGGAATCAACCTTCTCAGGGTGAATGGCCAGCACGATCTCTGCACGGTTGTTCACTGCCAGTATGCTTTCTGGGATGTTGTGAAACCAACTTTGGAAACTCATCTTGCCACCGCCCTGCTCGTTCTGGTGGTTCTCACTCACAGCGATCACATCCTTGGCCTCGGTGATGAAGAACTCCTTGTCGGCATACAGCCCGAACTCCTTCATTATGCTGCTGATGTGAGGCATATAGGTGATGTGAAAGGAGAGCAGCACCATGTCCTCATCGAACACATCCTCGCTCTCCACCTCAGACCGCTCGATTTCGAAACGGAATGCACCGTTCTCTATACGACCATTGGTAACGTGGGCATACGGTCTGCGCTTGGTGAACGCATCGGCAAACTCGGCCGCTTTGGGCTTTGCAATTGTTTTTTCAACGGTGGGGGTCTCTATCATTGCTTGTCTGTTTGGGTAGTTGGGGCGTTCCGCAGAACACCCTTACACGGAACGCCATTACATTTCTGAGGGGGTTTTCTTTTCGGTGATGGAATTCCAAAGCGACCTGGTGATGCTGTCCAGCATTTCATCCGTCATGGACACTTTTTCCTGGTGTACGAGCTGGATGATGGAGATCATCGGCCCATAGACCATTGCGAAAATGATGTGCGTGGGCAGTGCCTTGAACCTGAAATCCTCGCCACCGCTGCTCAGGATGTTGGCGATGGGGGCCAGAATGATGGCGCTGTCGTCCAGATAGCTTTCCTTCATGTAGGAGGAATCGCTGTAGCGCTGGAGGAATTCGAACTCTACCTGATGGGCCATGTAGAACCGGCCAAGCGCATGCACAATGGCAGAGAATTGGCCGTAGATGGTGGTCTCGCCCCCTACGATGCCAGAGAGGATGATGCCCAACAACTGTTCGCGCTGATGGATGAACATCTCTTTGAAGAGTTCCTCCTTGGTCTCGAAGTAGCGGTAGAGCGTGCCCATGCCCACGTTGGCCTCCTTGGCAATGAGAGCGGTGCTTGTGCCCTCGAATCCATGCTTGGAAACGAGTTCAAGCGTGGCATCCATGATGGCCTGCCGCTTGTCGGAAGTAAGGGTTGCTGTTGCCATTCTAAACGGAGTGAGCGTTCACTCCGCAAAGGTTGCACTTAAAAGCGGGCAGGCGTGTTGATCAATGTCAAGCAAAGATGGTGATGGACACCAATGCTACCGAACGGGTGTTGGGAAAATCAGAATGCTGGAGGTAAAGGATTGAAAGAGAGGATTTAATTAATCCTCATTAACAAATCCGAATGTTGAAAAGAAGTTGCCTTAACGTAGGGCCGAGGGAGACTACAAGCACCTGTTCAACGTCTGATAAGTTTGAAAGAATGTCCTTTACCGTCATGGTGAACGGTGAGCAGGAATAGACCTGAGGGCAGTGCGTCAGGGGACAGGGCATAGCTGTCTGAAGCGGAGAGTCCATTCAGTAGGGTGCGCCCCAACACGTCTGTCAGGGAGATGGTGAACGGTGCAGGGCCTGAAACGGTGACCGGGCCGAGGCCGTTGGCAAAATTGCCAGATCCCAGCAGGATGTATGGGTTCGTGGCACGGCCGATCTCCGGGATGCCCACATCCCAGGGGATGAGCCCGCGGTCGTACATGTGCTGGTGGATGGGGCCGGAATGCGCGCCATCGAACAGCAGGGTATCGGCCTGAAGGAAGAGGAGTGCTGCCTGCGGCATGGTCATTCCCATGGAGAAGCTGTAGGCGGCCTGTAGCATGATGGCATCGGTGGCCTCGCGGCCTATGTCGTTCCAGATCTGCATGAGTGTGGCCGACCAGATGGGGGCATCGCTATAGATATTCTGTTGCAGATGTTCGGGATAGTGCTTGGTGCTGAGGGTGCTGCGGCCTGTCCAGTACTCGTTGTGGCCGTCCCATGTGAAGACATCGGCCCAGCGCGAATCGTTGATGCTGCGCGAGTAGGACGAGGCGAAATAGTCGCCAATGGCCTCGTCCAATGCCCTGCGCTCGGTGCCTACGTTGGAGAGGGGCGCAGCGCTGTGCATGATGGCGTGGCCATATTCGTGGATGATGACATCGGCATCCTCGGCATCGTCCACGCCTCCTTCGCCAAAGGACAGGCGGGGCGGGTTCGACCCTGCGTTGAAGTTGGAGTTGTCCGTTCCGTTGAGGGCGTGCGCATCGGCATGGATGGCATAGTCCATGAGGTCGGTGAATCCGAGCTGATGGACATGGTCGCGCATGCGGGTGATGTGGTGGAGGGTGTTGCAGTCCTCAAAACCGTCCTCGGAGCGTGTGAAGTTGAACAGGTTGCTGCCAGAGGTGGTCTCCGATGTCGCAGGGCTGGAGAATTCGGTGATTTCGACCGCGCTGTTGCGGAGGTGGAAGGTGCCGTTGTCGAAGGTGGCCATGGCCTGCACAGGAATCCGTTCCGCATTCAGTTCGGGAATGTCCTGATCGTTCTGGTCGGAATATGGGATGCCATAGACCTGCCCCGAGGTGGTGAGGGGATCGGGGTTGAAGACCCAGAGGGTCACCAGGCTGTCCTGCGGGGCAGGGGCGAAGTAGGTGAGCAGGTCGTTCTGATAGATGACGCGCACATCGGTGCCGAGCACCATCTCATAGTAGCGGTCGGTGGTCTCCAGCACTTCGAGGCGAATGGCGGGCCGCATGGTGGCGCCATCCCAAAAGAAGGTCTCTTCCAGCGCATAGCGTCCGAGTTTCCCATTGCCGGGAGATGCGTAGTGCTCCATCAGCCCGTCATGGAATGGGCCGTGGGGCGGGAAATCCGTTCCTGTGCCATCGGGGAGGGCGAAGGTGTGGTCGAAGATGCTGAGCACGCGGCCGTCCAAGGCCACATTCACTTTGACCGAGCCCCGGAACACTTTCCGCCCCGCGTAGGTCTGCGCGAACTGGAAATGCAGTGCTTTCGGACTTCTGGAGGAATGCTCCAACCTCAGCCCACAGCCCTCGGTGCTCAGGTGGGGCAATGTTTCCAAGAGATGGGCCATGATGGCGGCCGTGTCGGTGCCGAGGGCAGGACGTTTGTCCGACAGCGTGGCCTCTTTGGCATCGATAGGATGTTTCGCGCCATTGTCGGCCACCCACGCTTTCTGCCCATGTGCGAGCATCGGCAGAAGGGTCAGAGCGATATGTAGCAGATTCCTCATGTTCCAAGGAATACAAGTGCGCCCATGGGTTACTGCAAGTCCTCAGACCATGCGGTAACGGTGTTGTTCGCGCTTATCCTGATATCGTACTGCATGCAGCTGAGCATGCTGACCACCAGCACGGTGTCGTTCGCGCCCTGAATGGAGACAGTGAAATTGGTGAGGCCCGGGGCGAAGGACCTCCAGTCGGACGTCTGTCCTGTTTCAATGTTGTTGATGTTCTCGGTGTTGCCTCCGGTGGTCCAGATCTGAACGCTGGCCTTGTCGGTGCCGTTGTTGACGATGCGGGCGCGGGGGTCCTCGTTCTCGCAATTGTTGCAGCCTACCATGGTCGATGCTGCAAAGGCAATGAGGAGGGCACTGGACATTAAGTGAATGAAGGTGCGCATTTTCATGTTTTCAGATGTTTAGGTGTGCTCAAAGTTAGTCCCAATGGCCACTATTGCCACAGAGCGGAGGAACGGCCTGTGGACGGACGGTCAATCGGTGACCATGACCCACGGATTGCCTGCCACCATGATGATGTGGCAGCAGTCGTGGCGGATGAGGAAGGGCTCGCTCACCTTGAGGACCCCGTTGCGATAGCCTTTGAAGGTGAACGACTCTCCGATCTGCGTGGTCAGGTCACGCTGGCTGTCGGTGAGCACGATGTGGAATGCCGAGTCGATGGAATAGTCCTGCGGGCGTATCTCCTCCCCGGTGGAGGCCTTGACCGTGAAGGTGGAGTCGAGCGGGTAGGCGGCATAGGAGGTGTCGCGCACTTCGATGGTCACGGTGCGGTACTCCTCGGTGCAGGCGCGGTCGGGCGCGCAGTCCTGATCGTGGTCGGTGTTGCAGGCCATGCCGATGAGGGCGAGGGCGGAGAGCAGCAGGGGCAGGCGCATGGTAGGGTGTCTTTAGGAGAGCGAAGGTAGCGATGGGCCGCCCATTGCGCAGGGGGTCAGGGCCGATGGGCCTCCACCAGCATGATGTCGCGGGTGTTAATGCCGATGTAGCGGCCTTCGGGAATGCGGTCGAACACCCATCTGTGGAATGCTGACGGGGAGTCCTTTCCCAACAGGAACAGCGAGTAGTAGATCTGTTTCCAACTGCGGTAGATGGTGGGGTGTGAGATGCGTTTCACCTCCAGCCCCTGTTCGCGCAGCATGACCGACATGGTCTGTGCAGAGAAGTAGTGCAGGTGGGTGGGCGGATGGATCATGCGCCACCTGCGGCCCTGGATCCTTGGCAGCAGCGCCCCTACATCGCCCGTGGTGAGGTAGAGCCTTCCGCCCGGGGCCAGTTCTGAGGCGGCCTTCTTCAGCACAAGGTCGGGGCGCTGGAGGTGCTCCACCACGTCCCAGAGGAAGATATGGGTGAAGGGTTCGGGGAAATCCGTGCGCAGGTAGTCGCCATCGATGAGGTCGAGGCCCAGTTCGCTTCTGCCATGGGCCACGGCCCCGGTGGCGATGTCGATGCCCTTGTAATGCACTGCGCCATGGTGCAGCCTTTTCACCAGTTCACCGAAAAAACCGTAGGCGCAACCTATCTCCAGCACGCGGTCGCCCGGACGGATGGGAATGCCTGCCAGCCGTCTGCGGAAGTTCTCCTGCAGGGAGTTCTTCTCGCTCAAATAGTCGAGATATTCCTCGCCATGGAAATAGTTGTGCGAATAGAGCCTGCGCAGTTCACCATCAGAGAGGTGGCAGTTGGCGGTGATGAACCGGCAGCCGTTGCAGCGCAGCAGACTGTTGGCATAGAGCGGTTCGGACCGCATATCTCCGCATACGATGCATTGGCCCATGTGCAGGTGGGGGGCGCCTTGAGGGGCGGGGCAAAGAAGCGGAGAAAATGGCTGCCATGGTGGGCGGCCCCGGTCAACAGCTTCGACCGGCCCCGGTCAACGGGCCGGCAGGCCACATCGGTCTTGGCACGTCAGGGCATGGGTGGTGCAGAGGTGAGGGTGAGGTCGATGCTCTGGTTCTCACCGGGCTTCAGCTCGATCTGCAAGGTGGCGGCCATGAAGCCGGGGGCCTCGGCCTTCATGGGTGCGCTGATGGGGCCGTCAAGCTGCGGTATGTCGATGGTGTATTTCCCATCGGGCCCGGTGGTGACGGTGATGGACTGGGTGCCATCGCCCAATGTCACCGTGGCCCCGTTGATGGGCATGCCCATCGGGTCTTTGACCATACCGTTCACAGTGAGTGCGCCATTGCCGCTGCCGTCATCCCCATCATCGTTTCCGGTGCTGCTCTTGGGCAGCAGCGAGTCGTCATAATAGTCATCGAAGCCGTCCGGGTCATCGAGGAAGTCGATGGCGAGGGTCAGGATGTTGCGGGTGATCTGGAGGGTGAGGGCCTTGCGGGTCTCCCTGCGTCCGGTGCGCAATATGTCGGTCTCGCTGAAGGCATCGCGCTGGGCGGTGCGGGCGGCCTTATAGTCGTTGATCAGGTTGGTGATGTCATTCACCTCAGTGGCATGGGCCACGGGCATGTTCGCATTCATGGCCACCAGATAGCGGTCCAGTATGGTGGTGAGGTTGTCCAGACGGGCATTGATGTATTCGGTCATGCCCTGCGGGAAAAACTGCTGATAGGTGAGGTGGTCGGCCTTGAAGAGAAAGGAGATGAGGTCCTGCTGTGTGGACATGCGCGCCAGCACGAGGTCGCGCTTGAAGTTCATCGACTCGGTGAGGCCCTCGCTCACGGCCTCTTTCACCGCCTGGTTGGTCATGATGCCATAATAGGCGGTGTAGGCCGTGGTGGTGGCGGTGATCAGCCCGTCATAGATGCTGCCGGGGTTCTTGTTGGCCAGGCGTATGAGGTGGTCGTCTGCGAAGGTGCGCAGGTTGGCATCGCTCAGGTCGCGGTCGGCAAAGATGTCGTTGGTAAGGCGGGTAAGGGTGATCATGGTCTTGTGGTTTTAGGGATCGGTCTGTTGTGATCAGGTACTCGTGTGCAAGGCTTGTTGTCGGGATTCGGGTCGCTGTCAGAACATGTCATTTCAGCGACCCGGATTTTCGGGGTGGCACGCTGATGCATCAGAGTCATGTTCCGGATTCTCGGAGTGGCTCCCTGATGCATCAGGTACGTGTTCCAAGTTTTCGGAGTGGTTCCCTGATGCATCAGGTACGTGTTCCAAGTTTTCGGAGTGGCTCCCTGATGCATCAGGGACGTGTTCCGAGTTCTTGGGGTGGCATCCTGATGCATCAGAGTCCTATTCCAAGTTCTCGGGGCGGCACGCTGATTCATCAGGCACGTGTTCCGAATTTTCGGGGTGGTACCCGAACGCATCAGGCAGGCATGTCAAAGAACGCGGCCCAAAAGTGCGCGGGTTGACGGATCGGAACAAACACTTTGGCGCGAACATGCGGATCGGTGGCACCAATGGCCCCTGGGGTGGCACGAACGCACTGACAGGGTCGGGGCGTGCCGGCAAAGGGCAGGGTCAGAACACCTGTGGGCTGTTCTGATATGCCTCGAAGAATGTGGTCCCCATCACCAGCATCTTATTATAATTCACCTTGAGTTTGACGATGCGCTCCCAGGTGACCTCACTGATGAACCATTCGTTGACCACCGTGTCGCGCCTCACGTGCAGCATCCATGGCCCCAGCACCCGCGCACAGGCGGTGAGGCTGCGCGATGTGCATCTTACAGTGTCCATGCAGGCCTTGGCCCCGTTCCAGACATGCAGCACCGGCCTGCGGTCGTCCAGCACCACCATGACGACATTCTCCACATCCACAGGGCGGATGCCTGTCAATGTGCGCACCCGGATGATGCCATTGGGACAGATGTCGTTCTGCACGTCCATTTCCGTGCGAAGGATTCAGTGTTGAAGGGGCGAATGTAAGAGGAATCGTGTAAAGAAAAAGGGGTGGTCAGATGACCACGGGATCGCCCAGAAACTTCGGCCCTTTGCCCAACAGCATGTCCATGAACACCTTCACCCGCGCCAACCGCTCACGCAGGCGGGTGCGCAGGCCATAATAGGCGTTCACATCGCGGGCGTTGAATCCTACCGCATCAAGCCCCAGCTGCTGCGCGATGTAAATGGCCCTGCGGTTGTGGAAGTCTTGCGAGATGACGGTGAACGACCGTTGTCCGAACACCTTTTCGGCCCGCACCACTGAATCGAAGGTTCGGAAACCTGCAAAGTCGAGGTGGATGCGGTCGGTCGGGATGCCTGCGGCCATGAGGGCCATCTGCATGGCCTCCGGCTCGTTGTAATCCTTTCGGCTGTTGTCACCGCTCACGATGAAACGCTCCACCTTCCCTGCCTCGAACAGCGCGACAGCCGCCTCTATACGGTAGGTGAAATAAAGGTTGGGCCGCCCCGATTTCAGATACTGCGAGGTGCCAAGCAGCAGTCCGACACGGTTGCATGGCACATCCTGTGCGACTGTGAAGACCGCACTGTCGGTGTCAGACTCGATGCGCCTGTCAGCCCACCATGTGAGCGCGATCGAACATGCCGCCACGAGCGAAAGGACAAGGGCGGTCTTTCGCCAGTCGATCCCTTTGAGAAGTTTGATGTTCATGCCTATTGCGGGTTCTGTTGTCACTCCCTCGCCTTCACGTCCAGCGCGTCACGCAGGCCGTTGCCCTTGCTCATAGCCCATTAAGGATGTTCTCCAACTCCTCTTCGGTGATGGGTTCGAGCGCCACTGTGTAAATGGCAGAATCGCTCACTGTGGCCTCCGTCATCCCAAAATACAGGTCGCCATCGATCACGCTCACCGCAAGGCATGTGATGGCATAATCCAATGGCAGATTCTGGAACTGGTAGCCGCTCGTCCCGTTCCAATAGCCGTCCATATAGACCTGTGCATCGTTGAAGAGGATGGACACCGAGGTGTTCTGCGGAGTGGTCGGTGCCTCGGAGGTGGTGCGCACCTGTACCGCAGTCGAAGGCAGACCTTGAACGAGGAAATAGTCGCAATTCACGTAGAGGGCATCGAGGGTATAGAGATAATTAGCCCCAGCGTAAACAAACCCAGAGAACCCAGGGCCCATTTCACCACTGATAACCCATTGTAGACCAGATGATGAGAAGATAGTAGTGTCGCTTGGGAAGTCGAGGCTCCAGAAGGATTCTGCTTCCGCATCTCCAAAGAAGAACTGCATATTACTGTTCTCAACAGGATTGGGAACAAAGAATTGGACATATCCCATCTTCACAGGAACTCCGTTGATCTTAGCAGCCAGCTTGAATGCCCCGCCAGTTTCCAATACATGGTTGTTCGATTCAGTGGGAATGCCCGCATACATCATCTCCTTGGACGTGCGGAACTCCTGCAACCAGAACTCCGGCTGGCCCGTCAATGTGTCTCCCGTGGCAAGGCTAATGAACGGCCCCTGCACACTTATCCAGATGCCCTTCTCGCCAGTGAACTCCGTCACCCCCGGCCCGAAATGCTGGTTGCGAGGGGCAAGGCGGGCCAAGAACTCACGGCCCGACTGCACATCGGTCGAGTAGTCATCCTTGCACGAATTGAGGCCAATGGAGGCAATGGACAGGAGGAGGAACAGCTTTCTCATAGGAATCGATTTTGAATGGTACAATATCGTGAAATATGCAACGGAATATGATGGCAGTTGCTTGTCACTCCCTCGCCTTCACGTCAAGCGCGTCACGCAGGCCGTTGCCCACGAGGGTGAAGGCCAGCACCATCAGCAATATGGCCGCGCCCGGCACAATGGCCAGATAGGCCTTGTCCATGATGATGTAGCCGTAGTGGTCCTTGATCATGCCGCCCCACGATGGGGTGGGCGGTTGCGCCCCTATGCCGAGGAAGCTGAGACCCGCCTCTATGAGGATGGCCGAGGCGAAGTTGGCCGCACTGATCACGATCACCGGCCCCATGATGTTGGGCAATATGTGCCGCACCACCGTGCGCCAGCCTCCGAAGCCCAGCGCGCGGCACGCCTCCACGAACTCCTTCTCGCGGATGCCCAGGATCTGACCCCGCACAATGCGCGCCACTTCGACCCACATCGCCATGCCCACCGCCACGAACACCTGCCAGAAGCCCTTGCCCATGGCCAACGTGATGGCGATGACCAGCAGCAGCAGCGGAATGCTCCACACCACCGTGACGAACCACATCACCACCTTATCGACCCACCCACGGAAGAACCCTGCCAGCGACCCCAGCGCAATGCCGATGAGCAGCGAGATTCCTACCGCAATGAACCCCACGCTCAGCGATATGCGCGCCCCCAGCACCATGCGGCTCAGCATATCGCGCCCGAAACGGTCGGTTCCGAGCCAATAGGTATGCGATTCAATAAGGGCTGTTCGCTGTTCGCTGATCGCTGATCGCTCCTCGACCAACAATTCTTCGGCAGCGAACGCCATCCGCTCCCCATCATTCGGCACATCGCCCGTATAGCGTTCGATGATGAGGCTGTCGCCCTGCCACACGTGGTGGTGTATGGGAATCCATCGGAACTGTTCAGGACTTCCGGTGAAGAGCTGCGCCACGCGGAACGGCTCCGCCTCCGTTCGCATTGGCACCTTGAGAAACGTGAACTTGGAACCGGGGGGCTTGGCCGCCAGCTCGATCACCTGCCGGTTGGCATCGGGCGATGGGTCGGGGATGAACAGATGGGCCGTGATGCCCAGCACCACCGCCACCACAATGACCACCAGCCCGAACATGGCAGAGCCATCGCGCAGAAACCTCCTGCGCGCCAGTTGTCCGAGTGATGTGCCTTTCTGGTTCAATGGGCAATTATCAATGAGCAATTATCAATCTCCACTCTGCAATCGACATTCGATATTCTGCAATCCTCAATCCTCAATCCTCACCGCCCTTCCTTTCCACCTGTATTCCCTCACATTTCCCACCAGCCCCAAAAGTGAGGTATAAATAAGGATGAACAGCTCGGCCGGCACAATCTCCCATATTCCGCAGGAAGGCATCAGGTCGCGGGCCACCCTGCGAATGAACAGCAGGTCGGCCACGGTCTTCAGGAGCAAGGCTGAAATCAGGAGGTCGGCAGCAGTGGAGGGGAAGACGGATGGGGCGAGCACCAGCGCCATCAGTGCGCCCACATTGGCGAGGTAGGTCACAATGGCCGTGGCCTTCACATGCATGTCCGTGTAGCCGCCCTTCTTCGACAGCCACCGCTTGCGCTGTTGCCAGAAGTCGCGGAAGGTGGGCATGGGCGCAGTGCTCACCAGGGCGGAAGGGTCTTTGACAAAAATGACCCCTCTCCCGACCCCTCCTCCGTCTGAGGCGGAAGGGGAGCTGCCATCCCGCTGCGACTCATTCGCTGATTCCCTTACCCCTCGTCCCCCTTCCCCCGTCTCCCTTCCCTTCATTTTCAGCATCAGGAAAACATCATCGCCCGAAGGATTGCTGCTGCCCGAGTATCCGCCTGCATCCATGAAAGCGGCCCGCTCAAAAAGCAGGTTCGCCCCGTTGGCCATCACGGGGTGGCCCATGGCGGCCGAACCGCCCGTGATGCCCATGATGGCGAGGAATTCCATGCGCTGGATGCGCTGGAAGAGGGTGGGGGCGGGGGTAAGCACCACCGGCCCCAGCACCATGCCCGCTCCGTTCTGCTGCTGTGCGGCCACCATGGCGCTGAGCCAAGTGGGCGAAATGCGGCAGTCGGCATCCACCGTGGCAATGAGTTCCGACCCGGTGGCATCTATGGCCTGCCGCAACGCCTGTTTCTTGCCCGCACCGGTGGCCCGTACCATTGTGAGGTTCGGATGAAGTGCGGCCAGTTCCTCTGCAATGGCGGCCGTGCCGTCCTCAGAACCATCGTCCACCATCACCACTCGGAAGAAGGCCTGCGGGTAGTCCTGCCGCAGCAGGTCGGCAAGGCAGGCACGGATGTTCGCCTCCTCGTTGCGGGCCGGCACGATTACCGTCACTTGCACAGGCCGTGGAGAACCCACGGCACTTGGAAGACGCTTCCATCCCTTCGCAAAGCGCCACAGCATCACCATGTATGAGGCGATGATGGCGAAGATGAGGAAGGAGGCTGTCAGCATATCAGGTGGTCAGGTTATCAGCAGATCAGGTTATCAGGATTTCAGCAGATCAGGATTTTGGCTTTAGTGCAAGGATAACGATAACGATTTCCGATGTTCTTCTCCTGATGGCCTGAAACCCTGACCACCTGATTCCCTCATTTCCTAAAGAACTTCAGCCCGAATATCGTCACCACCCCGAACAGGGCAGGAATCACCAGATTGATGAGCCACAGCACCGAACTGGCCGAGACGATGCCGGCCGTGTTGTCCGACACCTGCGAGAGGAAGTACACCGCCACCGACCCGCGTGTCACCACTTCTGTGATGGCGATGGTCGGTATGCCCGTCATCACGAAATAGGTCATGGCGATCATCATCATGGCATCCGCATAGCCCACATCTACCGAGAACACGCGCAGCAGCACATAGAACTGCGCAGTGAAGATGGCATAGCGCCCTGCGCTTGCCGCCAGCACCCGCACCAGCGACTGCGGGCTGTGAGCCTCCAGCACCTTCACGTGGCTCAGCACGGACTGTGGCAGTTGGAGCTTCTGAAGCACCACGGTGAGCAGCCGGGTGTTGAGGAACAGCAGCACCAGGAACCCGCACAGGGCGAACATTCCCAGCGACACGAAACCGTACTGCCACGAGGAGAGCGGCCCCGTGCCCTCGTGCGCTGGCAGATAGAAGGTCATGGCCAAGAGGCCCGCCACAATGGTCACGGTGAGCTGCGCATAGCTGCCCACCACCGTCAGCAGCACCGCATCGATGCGGTCGGCCCTGTCCAAGTGGAATACGCGGCCACCGTACTCGCCCACGCGGTTGGGGGTGAAGAACGCGATGGTCACCCCCGAGAACACCGCCTTGAGCGACTTCCACAGGCTGATATCCTCAATGGAGCTGATGAGCACGCGCCACTTGTAGGCCTCCAGCATCCAATTGGTCAGCATGGCCAGCATCAGCATGGCCATTTCATCATAGCGTGTACGCTGCAGTAGAAAGAATGCATCGTCCAGCAGGTCTGTCGAAGCTTCCTTCAGCTTCAGTTCGCGGGCGATGAACCACACCGCCAGCAACGCAACGACCACCTTGATGATCGTGCCGAGGTTCTTTTTGGCTATGCGGAGAGGCATGGGGTGAAGTACCAAAAAAAAAGGACGGGGATATGGCCCGTCCTTCTTCTCGAATCGTTGTGCGTATCACTTCCTCTTTGCCATGGGCACATAAGGACGCTCTGTGGCCCCGGTATAGATCTGGCGCGGACGGCCGATGGGCTCCTTGTTGGCGATCATCTCCTTCCATTGTGCGATCCAGCCGGGCAGGCGGCCCATGGCGAACATCACCGTGAACATCTGCGTGGGAATGCCCATTGCGCGATAGATGATGCCGCTATAGAAGTCAACGTTCGGGTAGAGCGACCTTGAGATGAAGTAATCATCGCTGAGGGCCACTTCCTCCAGCTGCTTGGCCAGTTCCAGAATAGGGTCGTTGATGCCCAGCTTGTTCAGCACATCATCGCACGATTTCTTGATGATGGTGGCACGCGGGTCGAAGTTCTTGTAAACCCGGTGTCCGAAGCCCATGATGCGGAAAGGGTCGTCCTTGTCCTTGGCCTTGACGATCCATTTCTGCATTCCGCCACCGTCACGTTGGATGTTCTCCAGCATTTCGATCACGGCCTGATTGGCACCACCGTGAAGGGGGCCCCACAGCGCGGCAGCACCTGCTGCAACGGCCGAATAAAGATTGGCTTTGGACGAACCCACGATGCGCACCGTGCTGGTGGAGCAGTTCTGCTCGTGGTCGGCATGCAGGATCAGCAGTTGGTCCAATGCCCTCACCACCACCGGGTCGGGCTCATAGTCCTCGGTCGGCATCGAGAACATCATGTTCAGGAAGTTCTCGCAATAGTTGTACTTGTTGTGTGGATAGACCACCGGATGCCCCACAGAATTCTTGTAGGACCATGCAGCGATGGTGCTGATCTTGGCGATGAGCCTCATGATGGTCAGATCCACCGCAGAATCCTCACGGTCAGGGTCCAGACTCTCGGGATAGAAGGTGGACAGCGAGATGAGGTTCGATGCCAGCACACCCATCGGATGGGCCTTGCTGGGGAACGCCCCGAAGAAGTCCTTCATGTCCTCGTGGATGAGGGTGTGGCGGGTGATCTTGTGCGTCCAGTGGTCGAACTGGGCCTTGGTGGGCAGTTCACCGTAGATCAACAGGTAGGCCACTTCCAGAAAGGTCGATTTCTCGGCCAGCTGCTCGATCGGGTATCCGCTATAGCGCAGAATTCCCTCCTCGCCATTGAGGAATGTGATCGAACTTGTGGTGGCACCTGTATTCTTGTAGCCGCTGTCGAGGGTGATGTAACCTGTCTTTGCACGGAGCGTGGTGATGTCTATCGCCTTCTCATTCTCCGTTCCTGTGATCACGGGGAATTCGAAGATCTCGTCTCCCAGTTGAATTTTAGCAGTCTCGCTCATGTCTGTCCTGTATGGTGTTTGTGTTTCTGAATGCGGTCGCGATAATACGAAAAAAGGATGCGTCAAGGAATGCTATAGGGTAGTCCTGCCGATGTCTAAGTAGTTTTTAATGATGCCTGCCAAGATGTGGCCCGACTACGCGAAGTTTCCTACCATTGTCTCCCCTAACCTGAAATTCATTGCCATGCGTCTTGTCCTTATTCTGCTCATCGTTCCAATGCTCTCATCTGCCCAGGGCCATTTGTCACACACCCATTGGGCCATATTCTTCCGTTCGCCCCTTTCGGAGGACGGCCGGATGACTGTGCTGCGTCAGTGCGGTGTGCCGGCAGACGCATCGGTAGAGCATTTCAGCCAGCGGGCGGTCTCGGTCGTCCCTGTCGATGCCGTTGACCGCGGGCAGCTTGTTGCCCATGATGCCGCGCGCCATGTGGCACCGTTCTATTCCACACCGGAAGGAGAATTCGTCACCTATCATTCCTCGTTCTTCGTCAAATTGCGTCCAGGCCAGGCATTGAGAGAGGTCGAGACTTTGGCCGGTCGGCTCGGCCTTCGCATCATCGGGCCCGACAGGTTCCTGCCCCGAATCATCAAGCTCGACACCGACAAGCATGGTGTCACCGCCATCGAGGCGGTGGAGGTGTTCCGCGCGAGCGGCCTCTTCGACCTTGTCGCCCCCAACCTGATGCACACCGTGGCCGATTGCTCGGTCAACGACCCGCTCTTCAACCGTCAATGGAACCTGCATAACGATGGCACACCGACCCAGGGCAACGGCACCGAAGGGGCCGACATGGACGTGCTGGCAGCATGGGACATCACTACCGGCAGCCCCGACATACGCATCGCCATCCTCGACAGTGGTGTGGACACCCTGCATCCCGACCTCGTGGGCAAGCTGCGCCCCGGTTTCGATGCCATGGCCGACCCCGACAGTGCAGGCACCATGGGCTATCCTACGCCCACCTATTCGCAGGACGGCCATGGAACGGCCTGTGCAGGCATCGCGGCCGCATCGGGCGACAACGGCATCGGCATTGCAGGCGTGTGTCGCGACTGTAGCATCATTCCCATCCGCGTATTCTCCTATCAGGACCTCGGAGGGCAGATCCAGCCCTTCTCCGACACCGAGAGTTTCATGCGTGGCATCAGTTGGCAGTGGCAGGTGGGCGGTGCCGATGTGTCGAGCAACTCGTGGGGCGTGCCAGATTTCTTGTTGGCATTCTTCCCCGGTGGCGACCTCATGGTCAACGAGACCATCGATGCCGCCACCTCGCAGGGCCGCAATGGCAAAGGGCTGTCCATGCTGTTCAGCAGTGGCAATGACGGGGTCACCGACAGCATCCCCATCTGGCCGGGACGATATGTGAACACTGTGGCGGTCAATGCCACAAGCATGTGCGATGAGCGCAAGTCGCCTTCCTCATGCGATGGCGAGAACTGGGCAGGCAACTGGGGCAACCACCTCGACTGCGGTGCCCCCGGAGTGCGCATCCCCACCACCGACATGCTGGGCAGCAACGGTTTCAACAGCACATCCTACTATAACAGCTTCAACGGAACATCGGCCGCCTGTCCCAATGCGGCCGGGGTGATGGGCCTGCTGCTTTCTGCCCATCCCGACCTCAACCGTGCCAATGCCGAACGTCACCTGCTGAGCAGTGCGGAGAAGGTGGGCGGATATGCTTATGGTCAGTGGAAACAGCACGGGCATTGGAGCAACGAATTGGGCTATGGCCGCATCAATGCGCATCTGGCCCTGCAAAGTGCCGCCACGGTGGGATTGGAGGAGGAATCGGCCCTCGGGTACGCATTGCTTGTCAGAACCTTCAGCGACCGGCATGAGGTCGTTCCGAACGACAGCAGACCCGTGAGATGGGAGCTTATGGACATGGGCGGAAGGACAGTGGACTCAGGCGTCAGCGCTGTCGCCATAACTGTGGCGCACGCGGGGCTGTCATCAGGTCTCTACGCCCTCAGACTGGATGGCCCCACCGGACATGCGGTAATCAAGCTGCTCGTTTCCAAGCATTGAGTCCGCTCAGAACAGTCCGTTCAGTTCCGCATCGATCTTGTTGATGATGAGGCCGAGGTCTTCCGGGTTCTCTGAGAAATTGTTGCTGTCCACATCCACTATCAGGATACGGCCACGGTCATACGTGTCAATCCAGGCCTCATAGCGCTCGTTGAGGCGCTTGAGATAGTCCAGGCGGATGGTCTCCTCGTAGGCGCGGCCGCGTTTCTGAATCTGCCCGACAAGGGTCGGAATGGAGGCACGGAGATAGATGAGCAGGTCGGGCGCACCCACGAACTGGTTCATCAGTTCGAATAGCGAGAGAT
>JAIPBJ010000063.1 GCA_021739625.1 Flavobacteriales bacterium
ACCACATCAGTGGTCGGGGCTTTTTTTTTACTTCAAGAATTCTTGAGCACTTCGCAATTCCGTATTAGCTGCAATTTCATTATATTGTGTTTGCTGACGCAAGCGCATGGCGTGTGGGCGCAGAGGAATGCAGCGGATACGCTGATTGTCAACCTCCAGAGCGATTCATTAAGTGCATACAGTGTGCCGTTCAACGTATTTCTTTCACCGAAGGAGGACGCTCGGCAGGTAAACGATCTTGATGGGATACACAGGTACTATCCGCATCTCAGAGTTAGCCCTGTCAGAAACGACCTCGGTAATCTAGGTTCTGCTGAGCACGTTGTCCTTTTTGATTTTAATCGGCCTTTCGGATTCCGTTTCACTGATTCACGGCCAACTTATTTTAGGAAGGTTCAAGAAAGATGCATATTGCTGAGTGATAAGGCATTTTCCAACGTGTACTACGTAAATGGGCAGAATGCGGAGAATCAGCTGCATGCTGACTTTACGCGTGCTTTCGGTAATATGTTCAACGCTGGGTTCCATTTTGGCCGGATAAATTCCAAGGGCTATTATGGTGGGCAACAGAATGTTTTGACCGATCTTTCTGTCTACGCAGCGTTCAATAGTAGAAACAGTCGATATCGTGGTCGGTTGATATTTGATTGGCAGGATGTAAATGTTTCCGAGAATGGGGGGATTGCCAATGATTCAGTTTTTGATTTCAATCTAACCTCGGGGAGATCTTTTATTCCGACCAACCTTTCCAATGCGAGTAATCAACGCGTGGGTTTTGACCTTGGGCTGGAGCAACAGTTCGCGTTACCTCGAATGTGGCTATCGGACAGCACCTACTATTCAAGAAGGTTCATCCCGGTTGTTGAGCATTCGTTCTCGTTGGAACGTTATTCAAATGTGTACAGAGATGTGCCGGTCGCTAATGGGTTCTACGAGAATATTTTCAGAGATAGTTCAGTTACAAATGATTCGACTTTTCTGCTTGGTGTGACCAATGTATTGCGGTTACGGTTGTATGCCAATGATTCATCTGCTATTACCAGTTCAGGAGTACTTGGGAATGTTTTTGCAGGTATAGGGCATCGGTATGACCAGGTAGATTATGACTCCATTAGCTATAACGCGATTCACAATGTGTTTTTGGATCTTGGTTCAGATGGCATTCTCTTTCGTAGGCTGAAATGGTGGGCGAAAGATCGTTTCATGCTGATTGGCAGGAATGTTCTTGATAACCGTTTTGAGGGTGGATTGGCGTTCAGCGTTGGTACGGCTGATATCTCTGCCGATGTGACCTATCATGCATTCAGACCGGATTACATGACCGAGAACTACATCAGCAATCATTTCATAATCTCCAATGATTTTGGGAAGACCAATCACTTGACAACGGGATTCAGGTTCTCTCATGGACGATTGCGGACCATGATTGATGCCCGCTATCATCTTCTGCAGAATCTTGTGGTCTTCGGCCTTGACAGATTGCCTTTCCAAAGCAAAGATGTGAACCAATTGGTGGTAGTGAGGATGAAGCAGCAAGCAACGCTGCGTTGGTTTCATTTGGATATAGACGCTGCTGTCCAGTTCAAATTGAGCGGAGATGATATCCGAGTTCCGATGGTGCTGGGCCGCGGTATGGTCTATTACCAGAATGACCTATTCAAGAGGAAACTCAGGATTCAGGTAGGTTATGAAGTGAGTTACGCTTCGGCCTATTTCGCCAATGCATACAATCCTGCCCTGTCGGCTTTCCATCTCCAGAATTATCGGCAGGTAGGCAATTATCCCTTCATGGATTTTTTTCTCAACATCCGAATCAAAACGTTTCAGGGATTCTTCAAAATGGAGCATTGGAATGCAGGACTGATGGGCTACCGATATTATCATGTTCCTCACCATCCGGCTAATGATATGGCTTGGAAATTCGGTGTGCGCTGGGCGTTCTTGGATTGAGTTGATGTGCAAGATTTTGTCATGGTGATTCATCGGGAAGTGATCGCTGAGTGCGAGTTTAAGACCCAGTGAGTGCTGATCTGTTCCTTGGATATGGACGGAACTACTGTAACCAATGAGAGAGCCATTGCGTTCAGGTGGCAATAACCAATGGGCCGAGCGCGCGTGAGAGCACTTTTCGATTTCTACAGAGAACTTGAGCGAGACCGCTTGAGTCTGATTTTCAACGGTGAAGTCACGGATGAAATTACCGATGGCATCATAAGAATCACCGATTACAATGTGAATAATATGGAGGAGCTTGCCAAGATGCGCAAGCGGGTATCGTTCATATTGTTAGAATGCTTTCAAAATCTGGTGCGACATGGGAAACCCGAGAAGGGGATTCAAGAACATCCGTCTGCTCTGTTTGCCACAAGACTTGTGGACGGGTCCAATTATGTGAGTTCCATCAATCTCATTGATGTGTCTGAAATTGACCGTTTAAAGGAAAAGTTGCTGCAGGTCAATACTCTGGAGAAGGATAAGCTCAAGGCACTTTACCTCGAGGTTCTCAACAACTCAGATATCAGCTCCAAAGGAGGAGCGGGATTGGGGCTCATAGAAATTGCAAGGAGGACTGGGCGTCCTTTAGGTTTCGATTTCGAATCGCACAATGATAACCTGTCTAATTTCTATCTCTCAATCAAGCTGACTGGAAACGAGGATGGTACAGACGGTGGTGCAGAAGAGTCGCTGCGATTCACCAAGGAGTTTGATAAGACCGAAAAGGATTCTGACATCTTGATGATGTACAAAGGTGATTTCGGGAAGGACTCCATCATGCCAATCATCCAGATCATTGAGGAAAGGATTAAGGCCGATCAGGAGTCTGCCAACAAGGCGTTCTTTCTCATTCTTGTTGAGCTGCTGCAGAACGTTAGCCGCCATGCAATCGACTCAGTTCAAAGGGATGGGATTTTTAGCATTTCTCAGGAACAGGACGGCTATATCATTGCAGTCGGCAATGTGGTTGATGGATTGACCAAGGATGAACTCGTTCAGCGGATTGACAATCTGAATGCTTTGGACATAGATGGTCTGAAACAGTTGTACAAGCAAACGCTCAGAGATGGGAGTTTCAGTGACAAGGGAGGTGCGGGTCTCGGTCTGATTGAAATTGCCAGAAAGAGCCGCGAAAAATTGTCGTACAGCTTTGACGCTGTTGATGATGATAAATTCTTCTTCACCTTTAACGTAAAATTTTGAAGATGCTTCAGCGATTGCAGTTGGATGCTACAGAAGATACCCCGATTGTCGATTTCGATGCCTCGACCGGACTGTTGAGTGTCATAGGAAGGGCTCTGCCTGAGGATGCGCATAGCTTCTTTTCTCCTATTCAGATTTGGGTTCAGGACTATGTAAGGTCGCCAGCGGAAAACACGGTGATAGATCTTCGGATTGATTATTTCAATTCAGCGGCAACCCGATACATTTTCAATATCCTGTTGGAGTTTGAAAAATTGACCGAGGACGGGAAGAATGTCAGGGTCATTTGGAATTTCAGCAAGGCGGATGAAATGATTGCAGCCAAAGGAGAGGAGCTTGAAAGCATGCTTGACATTCAGTTTGAGATGAGACCATTCTGAGCATGACCGGAAAATCCTATCGCCCCATGTTCGGTGATGCACGCATCAGCTATGCCTTCTTTGGGCTGTTGTTCGGGCTTTGTTTTCCATTAATTGCAACATTGTTCGATATTACAGTGCAAGGACAGGATGTGTCCTTTGCGAACATGTTGGCTGCCCAGCAGAATCAACCGCTGCACTGGGTGATTGATTCCGCCCCATTGTTCCTTGGCCTTTTCTCTTTTATGGCTGGAAGAAAGCAGCACGAGGTCGTACTGATCAATGAAGGATTGGAAAGTCAGGTAAGGCAACGCACTGAGCAGCTCAGCGAACAGAACGAGGAGCTCAGGTTGATACATGGTGAATTGCAGGATGGCCTGGACCGTATCTCTCAGAGCATCAACTACGCCCAGCGTATTCAGGATGCCATAGTGTCGGATTTGCGAGAGATGCAATCGGATTTTCCTGAATCTTCCATTTTCTTCCGGCCACGCGATGTGGTAAGCGGTGACTTTCCATGGTATCTTAAGCATGATGGCAAGCACTATTTCGCAGCGGTTGACTGCACTGGTCATGGCGTACC
This sequence comes from Flavobacteriales bacterium, assembly GCA_021739625.1. GTDB lineage: Bacteria > Bacteroidota > Bacteroidia > UBA10329 > UBA10329 > UBA10329. Next base: position 4,141 of record JAIPBJ010000063.1, read on the forward strand.
AGGCGCATTCATGTCACTGATCGGTTATTTTCTTCTGAACAGGATTGTGAAGGATCAGGGCATTACCGAGACGGGTGATATACTCTGCCAGCTGCATCTGGCAGTGGTCAATCTGCTCAATCAGCGTTCTGATATGCAGGTGCATGATGGGATGGATCTGGCACTTTGCCGTGTGGATGTTGAGAAAAGGGAGGTTCAGTTCTCAGGGGCCTGCAACCCTGTTTATCATGTTGGAAGAGAAGGACTTGAGGTATACAAGGCTGATGTTTGGAGTATTGGGGGCGTTCACTACAAGAAGCGATGCCCGTACATTTCGCAATCGTTTCAGTATGAGACCGGAGATGTACTGGTGATGTTCACGGACGGAATCACTGACCAGTTCGATGCTCAAGGCAAGGATAAGTTCGGTTATGCACCTATCAAGAAGCTGGTTACCGATCCCCAATCGGGGGAAGTTGCCGCATGGAGCAATGTGATAGGTCTGGAGATGCAGCAATGGATGGGCGACCATCGCCAGATGGATGATATGCTACTGATGGCGGTGAAGCTATGATGCACGTTTGTCAAGCTTCTGCGTAGATATGATTAACATTGAAAAGCCCTGCCAGCTTTCTGGTGGGGCTTTTGCGTTTGCGGAGCAATCTGCACTTAGGCAGCATTCGGCTCCTGAGCGGGAGCAAAGTTCTCCAGATCGCGGTCGAACAGGTAGAGGCCTCCCTTGTCGTTGCCGATCATCTCAAGTTTGTCGATGAGGGTCTGGGCCGACTTCTCCTCTTCAATCTGCTCAGCGACATACCATTGCAAGAAATTGTGAGTGGCATAGTCCTTGGCTTTCAGGCATTCGTCCACCAATTCATTGATTTCCCTTGATACAAGCTGTTCGTGATCGAATACTTTCTTGAACAGTTCCTTCACTGAGCCAAAGTCGGTCGGTGGGGCAGCCAGAGCGGGTACCAAAGCGTGACCACCACGGTCATTAACGAAGTGAAAGAGCTTAATCATGTGTGCTCTTTCCTCATCAGCCTGAAGATAAAGGAATTTGGTCACACCCGTATAGCCATGCCGCTGTGCCCATGAGGCCATGGACAGGTAGTATTGCGATGACTCGAATTCCAGTTCAATCTGGCGATTCAGGCACTTTTCGATTTCTTTGGTCAACATGGTCTGAGGGTTATTGAATCTTCAAAGGTAGATTCCTTTGGGTTCAAAGGGTTGGAGAATATTCTCGAGAGTAAGAAATATGTGATTCCATGTGTTTGGAGAATGCTTATGTATTGCAATATTGATTAACTGAATGAGTAAGAATGGGTGAAATCATCGTGCTGCACTCCATTTTCTCCGCTCACCTTTGCATCGAACAAATCCTAAAAGCCATGAAAAAGTTCATTCCAATTTTCAGTTTCCTTTTCTTGATTGCCCATTTAGCGTGGGCTCAGAGTTCTAATGATCTGCAAGTGAGCGGCTATGTTACAGATGCCACCGGTGCGGCCGTCAATGGTCAGTGGGTCTGCATCTCCTATTCGGGCAACAACGCGAATATTGCAGACAGCACTTGCGATTTGACGAATGCCAATGGATGGTATTCCATTACAGTGGTGAATGGTTCTACCTTCGGGTCGAATCAGACTTTCGAGGTTTCCACCACGGAATACTGTCAGAACATCGCGTCCATCCTGAACCAGACCATTTCGAACCAGCAGGGTTCGGCTGATTCTGTAACAGCGGACTTTGCGCTGAGCTGCAGTGGAAACTCTGGCGGTGGGTGCGACTGTCAGGCGCAGATTACGTCAACCGTGTCACCCAATGGAAACGCCTATACATTCACGGCAGGCGTTCCATGCGGCAGTGCACCATACACCTACCAGTGGTGGATGCCTGATGGCTCTGAGAGCACAAGCGCGTCACCGAACTGGATTTCCAGTCAGTCGGGTGCATTCGGTATCTGTGTCACGATTGCCGATGCCAACGGGTGCAGTTTCCAGACTTGCGATACCATCTACGTTGGAGGAAGTGGTTCATGCGATGCGCACTTTTACTATTCCAGCACTCCCAATGGAAACGTTGCGGTGGGCACCGGAACGCAGTTCACATACTCCGGTCAGGGCACGAATATCCAGAGCTACACTTGGGTGGTGTCGGGAGGGGGAGCAAGTATGACTTCGAACCTGCAGGATCCCAGTTTTGTTTTCCCTGCGGCCGGTATTTACAATGTGTGCGTGACCGTGTCTGACGGTCAGGGCTGTACAGATACGTTCTGTGCCGATGTTACAGCTGTCGGAGGCAACTCAGGTGGATGTCAGGCATATTTCGAATCAACATCAAGTTCAAATCCGAATGGCAACATCGCAAGTTTCACAGACTACTCCACAGGAAATGCCACCAACTGGTTCTGGGATTTCGGTGATGGAATTACATCCACACAGCAGAACCCTGTCCATAATTATCAGGGCGGTTACTATGAAGTGTGCCTCACCATTATCGACAGTGCATTGAACATGTGTTCAGACACCTACTGTGACAGCATCTACTTCGATAACAACACTGGTGGTGGCTGCCAGGCATATTTCGCAACGGTTGACAGCAGTGGCTACAACTACTTTGTGAACTATTCGCAGGGCAGCAACCTGAATTATGCATGGGATTTTGGTGATGGCAACACTTCAAATGCCACACATCCATGGCACCAGTACGCTCAGGATGGCACCTACTATGCATGCCTTACGGTGATCGGGCTGAACTGTCAGGACTACTATTGTGATAGCGTTGTGATCGGCAGCGGTGGCAATGGTGGTTGCGATGCCGGTTTCACGTACATGGGCAATGATCCCTCGTCTCCCATATATGTTTTCATGGGAACTCCTGTGAACGTGCCTGCCACATATAGTTGGTCGTTCGGAGACGGCTCAGCAGGAACAGGCGAGACCATCACACATCAGTTCCCATCCTTGACTGGCACCTATCAGGTATGCCTTACAATGTCGATCGCCAACACAGAGACCTGCACCACCTGCCAGACCATAACGGTCGGTCAGGACAGTTGCTTCGGGTTTATCAGTGGACAGATCTTCGCTGGGAATCTGAACCAGCCCATCGATCAGGCCATTGTTTACCTCATCACTTACGATGACCAGACCGGACAGCTTGCTGCCATGCAGGCCACTGTGGCGGATTCAACGGGATACTATTACTTCCAGAGTGTTTCTTGCGGTGATTACCTGATCAAGGCGGCAACCACAGAGAATAGCAGTTTCTACAGCAACCATCTGCCCACCTACTATGGCAACTCGCTGTTCTGGGAATATGCTCAGGAAATTTCTGTGAACGTGACCATGCCTGCTGTTCAGTACGACATCATCCTCATTGCGGGCAACAACCCCGGTGGCCCCGGATTCATAGGTGGCAATGTGCTGCAGGGGGCCAACAAGGTGGAGGCCGATGGTGAGCCTTTGGAAGGTATCAACGTGATGCTGTTCGACATGGCAGGCAATGCTGTAGCCTACGCCTACACGGATGCCAACGGTGAGTTCTCTTTCGAAGGATTGGCTTACGGAGACTATCAGGTGTATGCAGAATTGCTCAATTGCACCACCATTCCAGCGGTTGTGAGCATCAGTGCTGAAGAGCCGATGGTGGAAGGCTTGAACATCTTCGTGTCTGAAGACCTTATCAGCACAGGAATCCCTGAGACCGATTTTGAATCGCTCATCGGCAACATCTACCCGAATCCTGCAAGCGATGTGGCCACTTTGAGCATCAACTTGGATGAAGCATATTCGGTGAAAGTGATGGTTGTTGATCTGACAGGAAGGACCATTTCATCCGAAGCGGTGAATCTTCTTCCGGGCATCAATACACATCAGTTGTCTGTGGAAGGCATGGGCAGTGGCTATTACATGCTGCGCATCAGCGAAGTGCAAGGGGCGTTCAATGTGACACGCAGATTCATTGTGAATAGGTGAATGGCTTTGTAGTGAAGCCTGAGGGGCGGGGCCGAAAGGTTCCGCCCTTTTTATTTGAAGAACAGCATGAAGTGTCAAATCGACTGATTAAAGTTCTATTTTTGCCGCCCGTTCTAAAATTCATGGGGGATTAGCTCAGCTGGCTAGAGCGCTTGCATGGCATGCAAGAGGTCACCGGTTCGACTCCGGTATTCTCCACCAAAGCCCCGTCTCGCAAGAGTTCGGGGCTTTTTGTTGCCGCTGCTTCCTCTTTCGGGTGCCGTGGAGAACGTCCACAGGTCTTGGCTATTCACTTGCCTGCTCTTTCTTCTTTTCTGGAGCCATGGCCTTTACCAACTGTGTAGCTACAGGGCCCAAGGCTATAGACATCACCCACTTCAGGTCGCCAGCACCGCCTTCAAAGTCGAATGACGCAACTCCGCCAGAGAGTGGGTTTCCCTTCGCGTCCAAAACCGTGTAGTGTACTGCCAATGTGCGATTGCCATTGATGATGGACAGCTCGGGATTGCTGAGATCCATGCGCACGTCCATCTGGCTGAGCAGCAGAAATCGGTCGAATCCGTACGTGGCGTGGAATGACTCCAACACGGCAGCATCCTTCAGTGTCGAAGACATGTAGCGTGTGGTGGTGTCGCGCACTGTTTTTACCTGTCCGTGCTCTATCCCACTTTTCTTAGGCCCGGATCTTTTAGCCGTAGGGTGCATTGGCAGATAACGGTAAGACATCTGCTCATACAGTTTCACAAGTCCTTCCGGTGGAAGCGAGTCTGAGCTGAGGAATGTCCCTATTTCCAGACTGTCGGTCATGGAGGCGCGGATGCTGAGCTGGACACCATTGCGTAGCGTGTTCACCACAGCATCTGGATTCAGCCCGCTGCCTTGCACCATCTCCTTCATCACATCGGTGAAGAACATCTTGTCCTCGAACGGGACGACCAGCAGTTTGTGTTGTTCGGTCGGGATCGGGTCAGCGACCGTTCCCTGTGCCATCATCGTGATGGGCAGGGGCAGCAGCAACCATAAGACCGCCAACCTCCTCATTTCGCAAACAGCTTGAATATGTCGTTGCCGTTGGCGAAGATGAGCAGGCCGAACAGCAGGATCATGCCGATATACTGCGCCACCTCGAGCACCTTGTCGGGCAGTTGTTTGCCAGTGATCATCTCATAGAGCAGGAAAACCACGTGACCACCGTCCAGTGCGGGGATGGGCAGGATGTTCATCACGGCCAGCACGATGCTGAGGAATGCGGTGATGTTCCAGAACTGCAGCCAGTTCCAATCGGTGCTGAAGATGCTGCCGATAGTGATGAAACCACCAAGGCTCTCGTAGCCCTTAGTGCTGGGCGAGAAGATGAGTTTCATCTGTAGAAGGTAGTTGGAAAAGGTGTCATAGGCCTTTTCCATGCCCTTGGGAAAGCTATCGAAGAAGCCGTATTTCACCTCTTTCACATCGAAGAATTCCTTGAGGTCGCCCACAGGATAGATGCCCAGCAGCCCCGATTCGGGCACCTCCACCGCTATCTCCATCGGTTGGGCATTGCGCATGATGCTCACCTTCACGGTCTCGCCCTTGTGGGCCTGCAACGCTTCTTTGAACTCATCGAAGAAGGGGATCATCTCGTTGTTAAGCCCGACAATGACATCGCCCTTCTCAAAGCCCGCGTCCTTGGCCACAGAGCCGGGCGAAAACCTGTCCACATGGAACGGGATGCGCACGGAGATGAGTCCTTTGGCCTTCAACAGTCTGGGTACGATCTCCTGTGGAACAGGCACATCCACGGTCTCACTGTTGCGTTCCACGGTGATGATCTTCACCTCGTTGAGCACAATGTCCATCGGGATCTGGTTGAAGTTGTCCACCTCGTGGCCATCGAGCGTGAGGATGCGGTCACCGTTGCGCAGGCCCATCTCCATGGCCAGAGAATCGGTCATGATGCCATATTTCACATTGGCGTTGGGCAGATAGCTCTCGCCATAATAGAAGAGGATGCCCCAGTAGATGACCACACCGAGGATGACGTTGACCGCAACGCCCCCGATCATCACAATGAGCCGCTGCCAGGCAGGCTTGGCGCGGAACTCCCATGGTTGCACGGGCTGGGCCATCTGCTCCTTGTCCATGCTCTCATCGACCATGCCTGCAATTTTCACGTAGCCGCCCAAGGGCAGCCATCCGATGCCATAGACCGTGTCTCCGATCTTCTTTTTGAAAAGCGAGAAATAGGGATTGAAGAAGAGGTAGAATTTCTCTACCCGCATACCGAACGCCTTGGCCGCGCTGAAATGTCCGAACTCGTGCAGGATGATGAGGATGGAAAGGCTGAGAAAGAACTGCGATGCCTGTATAAGAATGTCCATTAAGGAGGATTGATGGATGAGTGATTGTCGGATGACCCGAGGTGAGGACGGGGCTGCCTCTTTTTTTTAGGCGTGCGAAGTTACTGACTTATGTAGGGGTGGGGTGGAATGGGATTCGGGCCCGGTGAAAATGAAAAAGGTGTCGGATGATGGTAGATTTGTGGAAAACCCACTAACTATGACCACAGCCGAGATACTTGCCGAGACCATGGATGAATCGCGCAATCTGACGCGTTTCTATCTCTCCAAACTGAAAGGGGAGGACATGCACCGCACCTTCACCATAGGGGGCTACACCACCAACAGCCCCTATTGGATCATCGCCCACCTCACTTGGGGCGAGCATCGCCTGCTGGTGGAATCGCTGGGCCACCCTGTCTTGGACATCCCGTGGCTCGACCTGTTCGCCATAGGCACTGCACCGAGCAACGAGAACCTTCCTCAGCTGGAAGAAGTGCTCGCCCAGTTCAAGGCGGTGCATGAGCATGCGCTGCTGCATCTGCGCAGCATGACCGATGCCGAGCTGGAGGAGGAGAACATCCTCGCCATCAACTTCGGTGGCAGAACCTCGAAGAAGTTCATCGCCATGCACACCATCCGCCACGAGGGCACGCACTGCGGGCAGCTGAGCCTCATTGCGCAGTTCTATGGCAAGAAGACAGTGTGAAGGCGGTCAGCCTTGGCTCACCTTGAGCAGCGTTGCGCTGTCCATCACGTGTTTTCCACCGAACCAATGCACCTTGAGCTGTGGCAGCAGTTGGCGCAACTGGCCCATCCGCTCGTCCACCTGCTCGTTGGTGATGAACTCGTCCTCGGTGCCGATGCAGAAATCGACCTTGGTGCCAGAGAGCAGCGACCGAAGTCTTTCGGGGGCCACATCGTGCGGCAACTGGCCCGCCCATATCACCAGTCGGCCAGCATGGATCCGGTTGTTCGCCATCCAACGCACGGCAGTGGTGGCGCCCTGCGAGAAACCGAGCACGGTGAGGCGTTTCTCAGTTGATGGGTCGATGCCAAGGTTGCCCAGCACCGCGTTGATATAGCCGCTCTGGTCGGTAATCTCGTCCTCGCGGTCCTCGCTGGTCATCCACGATGCGCCCACGCGGCCGCCCAGCCCGTCCACATAGAAGCGCGACAGCCCTTCCAAGGCGATGATGGTGTGGGCCTTCGGGTCGAGCTGGCGGAAATGGCGGATGAAGTATTCGCCCAACTGCCCATAGCCGTGAAACACGACCCAGATGTGCTTCGTGTCGGCCGTGACGGCATTGAGGGTGAAATAGCGGGCGGTGCGCTGCACCTGCACATTGTGCTTGGTGATGTTCTTCATGAAGGGCAAAGCTACGGGAGGCGGTAGGGAATCACGTGATGAGGTTTTCAGCAGATCAGGAGCTAAAGCTTGCCTTGAATCACGAGTGCAGCTCTGCCGGTATGGATTACACCCGTCTATCTTTACCCCACAGACATCCTCCCCATGAAAGCAGCCATTGCCGGAGCCACAGGCTTCATCGGAACACATCTCATCACTTTGCTCAGCGAAGACCCCAGCATTGAACATGTGCAAGTGCTGGTGCGCAGACCCATTGACGTTGCGCCTAAGTTCCAACTGGTGCAGGGCGATCTGATGCAGCCCTCACTTGCGGGGCCGTTGGACGTGGCCTTCTGCGCCCTGGGCACCACCATGGCCGTGGCGGGCAGCAAGGAGGCGTTCTACCATGTGGACCACGACCTCGTGCTGGCCTTTGCCAAGGCGGCCAAGGCGCAGGGCGCAGAGAAGTTCGTCCTTGTCTCGTCCATCGGTGCCGATGCCACCTCGTCCAATTTCTATGTGAAAGTGAAGGGCGAGACCGAGAACGACCTCAAGGCGCTCGGCTTCCGCTCGCTCATCATCCTGCAACCTTCGCTGCTGATGGGCGAGCGCAAGGAGTTCCGATTCGGAGAGCTGTTCGGCAAAGGCGTGATGACGCTCTTCAACCCGTTGATGCTCGGCCCGCTGGCGAAGTATAGGGGCATCGAGGGGCTCACGGTGGCCAAGGCCATGCTGCGTCTTGCGAAGGAGGACCTGCCCGGGGTTCATGTGCTGGAGTCCGACAGGTTGCAGGCGTTCAAGTAATCAGGATCATACCAACTCCTCTGGGGCCGGGCATCTGCCCCGTTGCACCTCCGGTAGGGGAGATTGGGCCGGGCATCTGCCCCGTTGCATCTCCGGTAGGGGAGATTGGGCCGGGCATCTGCCCCGTTGCATCTCCGGTAGGGGAGATTGGGCCGGGCATCTGCCCCGTTGCATCTCCGGTAGGGGAGATTGGGCCGGGCATCTGCCCCGTTGCACCTCCGGTAGGGGAGGTTGGGCCGGGCATCTGCCCCGTTGCATCTCCGGTAGGGGAGATTGGGCCGGGCATCTGCCCCGTTGCCCCTCCGGTAGGGGAGATTGGGCCGGGCATCTGCCCTGCAGCCCTCAATCGAACCTGATTGCCTTCAGCGGGCTGATGCGCGCCACGATGAGGCTGGGCAGCAGCAGCATCAGAAAACAGAAGAACAGCGTGCCGGCATTGAGGGCCAGCACGTGCCACAGCTCAAGGTTGATGGGCACCTGACTCACGTAGTAACTTGCCTCGTCCAGTTTTATCAACCCGGTGTGCTGTTGCAGCAGACACAGCCCTATGCCTGCCACATTGCCCCAGAACATGCCCACGCCCGTGAGGTAGAGCGCCTGATAGAGGAAGATGTTGCGGATGCGCCCATCGGCCATGCCCAGGGCCTTGAGGATGCCGATCATGTTGACCCGCTCAATGATCATGATGAGCAGGGCCGACACCATATTGAACCCCGCCACCACCAGCATCAGCAGGATGATGACCTGCACATTCACGTTCTGAAGCTCCAGCCAGTCGAACATCTGCGGGTTCAGCTCGCGCACGGTGGCCGAATAGAGGTCGCCCCCGATGCGGTTGTAAACGATGGCGTCCAGCTCGTCCACACGGTCAAAATCGTCCACGAACACCTCGAAGCCTGCCACCTCATCGGGCTGCCAACCGTTGAGGCGTTGGATGTGCAGGATGTCGGCTATCACATAGCGGTTGTCGAACTCCTCCAGCCCCGTGCGATAGATGCCGGAGATATTGAAGATGCGCGCCCGTTGCTGCTCACCTTGGATGAAGAACACCTCCATGCGGTCGCCCACGTTCAGTTTCAGCTTCTTGGACATGGGGTCGCTGATGAGGGCGTGCTGCGAGCGCGAGGTGTCGTTGGTCGTGAACACTTCGCCCGCTATCAGGTGCTTCTGGAAGAACGCCCAGTCGAAATCGCTGCCCACGCCCTTCACCACCACGCCCTCTATCTCGTCCTCGGTCTTGATGATGCCCGCCTTGGTGGCGAACACCTGAATGTGGCGGATGCCGTCAATCTCGGTGAGCGATGGGTAGAAGTCCTGCTGCTTGGGAATGGGCATCGGCTCCAGCGCGTTGAGATTGCCATAGCGCGTCACGATGATGTCGGCCCCGAAGCCCGTCACCTTGTCCTTGATGGCATTGTGGAAACCCGTGACGATGGCCAGCGCCAGTATCATCACCGCAATGCCCAGCGCAATGCCCCCGATGGCGATGCGCACAATGGGCCGCGTGCCCGATACGGTCGTATTTTCGGCACCCCCGCCAGCGCGGATGAGTCTTTGTGCTATGAGCAGCGGGGTGTTCACGGGGTCACAAGTGTAAGGTGTAAAAGTCTAAATGTTCGAGGTTGTGACGGTCAAGGTTCAAAGTTCAAGGTTCAAGGTCCGAAGTCCGCGTTCGATGCGGAGGTGGGCAGTACCATTTTCCATTTTCCATCTTCTATTTCTCCTGAATGCCTGCGCACAGCCCGCACCTGTGCCGAAGGATTCGGTGCAGGCCGTGGAGGTCAGGGCGGAAGTAGTGCCAGCGGCCCATCTCACCGCAAAATATCTCCCCGAACTGACGGGGAGGACCATCGGCATAGTGGCCAACCAGACCAGCACCGTGGGCCCCCGCCATCTGGTGGACACGCTGCTGGCCTTGGGCGTCAACATCAAGGCGGTGTTCGCGCCAGAGCACGGTTTCCGTGGCGATGCTGATGCGGGGGCCAAGGTGAGCGATGCCAAGGACACCCGCACAGGGCTGCCCATCATCTCGCTCTATGGCAAGAACATGAAGCCCACCAAGGCGCAACTGGCAGGCATCAGCATGGTGGTGTTCGACATTCAGGACGTGGGCGCGCGGTTCTATACCTACATCAGCACCATGAGCTACATGATGGAGGCCTGTGCCGAGCTGGGCATCCCCTTCATGGTGCTCGACCGCCCCAACCCCAATGGGCACTATGTGGACGGGCCGATCCTCGACACCGCCTTCCGCTCCTTTGTGGGCATGCACCCTGTGCCGGTGGTTCATGGTATGACCATGGCCGAATATGCGCTGATGGTGAATGGCGAGGGCTGGCTCAAAGGCGGCATCCGCTGCGATCTGCGCACCATGGCGATGGACGGCTACGACCGCAGCATGGAGTATGTCCTTCCAGAGAAGCCATCGCCCAACCTGCCCAACCAGCGCGCCATCTATCTCTATCCGAGCCTCTGTTTCTTTGAGGGAACAGTGATCAGCGAGGGCAGGGGCACACCCTTCCCGTTCCAACTCTTCGGCCATCCCGAACTGACCAAGGGCGACACCACCTTCACACCCGTGGCCACCGAAGGCGCATCATCGCCCAAGCTCAAGGACAGACTGTGCAGAGGCACGAGCCTCGCATCCATATCACCTGACAGCATCCGCGCGCAGGGCCGGTTGCAGCTCGGTCACCTCATCGACTCCTACAAGAACTTCCCGCACAGGGGCAGATTCTTCAACGCCAGGTTCTTCGACCTGCTGGCAGGTTCCTCCAAGCTGCGCAATCAAATCATTGCCGGAATGACAGAGCAACAGATCCGGTCGGGCTGGGAGGATGGTCTGGAGAATTTCAGAAGCAAGCGGCAGAAGTATATGCTCTATCCTTGAGGCTTTTTGTCGTTGACCTTCCGCAATTCGAACACATCCTTTCGCCTGTCCTTAAGATTGCGCACAGCACCTGCGCTGTGCAGCTCGGTGAGCAGATCCATGTCCACATCAGCGATGAGGATCATTTCGGTGTTGGGTGTCGCCTCGGCCTTAATTCCATTGGAAGGGAATTGGAAGTCGCAAGGCGTGAATACCACCGATTGTGCGAACTGTATGTCCATGTTGTGCACGTTGGGCAAATTGCCAACGCTGCCTGCAATCGCTACGTAGCATTCATTTTCAATGGCGCGGGCCTGCGCGCAATGGCGCACGCGCGAGTATCCATTCTGCGTGTCGGTGAGAAAAGGCACGAACAGGATGTCCATGCCTTCTTCGGCCAACAGACGCGGTAGTTCCGGGAACTCCACATCATAGCAGATCAGAATGCCAATGCGGCCACAGTCTGTCTCGAAAGTGCGGATGGCACTGCCACCCTGAATTGCCCACACGCGCGCCTCATCTGGCGTAACATGAATCTTCTCAAACCGTTCCTGTTCTCCGTTGCGTTTGCATAGATATCCCACGTTGAAGAGCTTGTCGCCCACCTTCTCAGGCATGCTGCCTGTGATGATGTTGATGTTGTAGGATATGGCCAGCTTCGACATCTCGCTGACCAGTTCCGGGGTATACTCGGCCAGTTTGCGAATGGCCTCGGCCTCATTCAGGTGGTTGTATTTCGCCATCAGAGGAGCATTGAAGAACTCGGGGAAAAGCGCAAAGTCGCAACGATAACCACTCAGCGCATCAATGAAATACTCCACCTGCTGCATCAGGCTTGCCATATCTGCGTAGGGTCGCATCTGCCATTGCACAATACCGATGCGCACGACACTTTTGGTCATTACCACCTCCACCTTGGGTTTTTCGTAGTAGATGTTGTCCCAGCGCAACAGCACCGCAAATTCTAATGAGGCCTCGTCTTTTTCGAGATAGCCCTTTAGCACCCGCACCGGATGGAAATCATTCGATAGCTGATAGTTCAGTACAGGGTCGTGCAACGTTTTTTGCCGCACGTTGCTGATGTATTCCTTGGGCGTCATTCTGTCCGCATACTTGTGATAGTTAGGAATGCGGCCTCCCAGGAAGATGGCGCGAAGGTTAAGCTGCTCGCAAAGCTCTTTGCGATAGTCATAGAGCCTGCGGCCCAATCGCAGCCCTCTGAACTCTGGTTTGATGAACACATCAATGCCATAGAGGACGTCCCCGTTCTCCTCATAGGTGCTAAAGGTGTAGTTGCCCGTGATCTCCTTGTAGCTGTGCTGTTCCTCAAACTTGGACGAATCGACAACGAGCGAAAGCGCGCAGCCCGCAATCTTCCCATTCACTTTCACTACTACCTGTCCGCGTGGGAATTTCTCAAGCAGGAATTGGATGTGATGCTCCTTCCAAAAGGAATTGGGCATGGTCTGGTAGGCCTCTATCATCGCCTCTTTGAGCTCCTCATAATCGTCAAGGGTCAGAAACTCGAGGTCAATTTGCATTTGTTCTTCAGACATGGATAGCTAAGATTTAATTGGGAAATGGATAAGATAGGCATTATTGCAGGGAAAAACCATGCACTACCTGTAAACAGTGAATGTATCCGTTGTCACCATCCTTGGGAATGCCGCAATTGACCTTTGCCCCATGCGACCAACTACCAGAAAGCAGCTCATGGTGTGGGCCTTCGGATCCCTTACCCTCGGCCTTGCTCCCTTTGTTCCAGAACCACACATTGTAGGCAAGGTCCGCTGGGTGGCGGGCGGAGCCATCGGCATGACCGGCATGGACTGGTTCGACCTGCTGTTTCATGGATTTCCGTGGGTGTTGCTCGGCTTTTGGGCCTTGAAGGCCGGCTGGGAGACATGGTCGGTCAGAAAGTCCTGACCTTCACATCCGGCCCCGGCCCATCAGCATTCCACTGCCGCCTGAGGCGAATACTCCCTCATCAGCTCCATCGACTTCTTCACCATGTTCTCCGACCCGATGAACAGCGGTGTGCGCTGGTGCAGGCTCGTGGGCTGCACCTCAAGGATGCGGTTGAAACCATCAGTGGCCATGCCCCCCGCCTGTTCAAGGATCAATGCGAACGGATTGGCCTCATAGAGCAGACGCAGTTTGCCGCGCGGTGCGCTTTCGGTGTTCGGATAGATGAAGATGCCGCCCTTGATCATGTTCCGGTGAAGGTCGGCCACTGCCGATCCGATATAGCGCGATGTATAGGGCCTCTTTGTGGCCGCATCCTCTTCCTGACAGTATTTGATGTACTTCTTCACCCCGTCAGGAAAACGGACATAATTGCCCTCGTTGATGGAATAGATGCACCCGTCCTTGGGCACCTTCATGTCGGGGTGCGAGAGCAGGAATGCCCCGATGGAAGGGTCGAGCGTGAAACCGTTCACCCCCCGGCCCGTGGTATAGACCAGCATGGTGCTCGATCCATAGATAATGTATCCGGCAGCCACCTGCTCCGTTCCTTTCTGCATGAAATCCTCCATGGTGGCTGGCCCGTCCGCAGATATCCTCCTATAGATGGAGAAGATGGTGCCGATGCTCACATTCACATCAATGTTCGATGAGCCGTCCAACGGGTCTATCGCCACCACATATTTGCCATGGCACGCATAGCCGTTGCCGAACTCGATGACCCCCTCATCCTCCTCCGATGCCACACCGCACACTTCGCCACGGTCGCGCAGCGCACGGATGAACTGCTCGTTGGCATAAACATCCAACTTCTTCTGTGTCTCGCCCTGCACGTTGATCTCGCCCGCATCGCCAAGGATGTCCATCAGGCCGGCCTTGTTCACCTCGCGGTTCACGATGCGTGCGGCAAGACCTATGGAGCCCAACAGCCTCGAAAGCTCGCCCTTGGCATATCTGAAATCGTCCTGACGTTCTACAATGAATTCGCCAAGGGAGATCACTGTGTTCTGTTTTGGGGTCATGGGCGATGTGCGTTAGCGGTGCGTAAAAATAGAGAGACCCGCGTCACCGCAGGTCTCCCAATGAATTTCAATTCTAAAGTGGTCAGAGCTTCATGATGTAGGCCAGTTTGAAGAACCTGCGGTCGTTGATGGCCTGTGTGCCCGACACGGTGACATACTGGTTCGGCACAGCGGCCGTGCCTGGATTCTCGGCAGCACTGGTCACAGAAACGATGAACTTGTCCGTAAGGTCCGGTGTGCCATTGGCGCCATTGCAAAGCGCCCAGCCCGCAGGGATGGAGGCGATGGTGCCCGACCACATGATGATGCCGCCCGAAGGCATGGTGGTGCCAGCCGACTGTTGAATGGCGACCTTCACCCAACTGCCATAAGGCGCGAAAGCGGGCGTTGGCACATCATAGCGATAGTACCAGAAAAAGCCCGAATCGCTTTCATAGATGAGCAGACCGTTGGCGATCGTGTCGTTGTAGGCCGACTCCATGTCATCACGCTGAATCTGGTTCAGGTTCGGAATCAACAGACCTTTGGCGGGCGTGCCGGTGATCACGTTGTATGGATTGGCAATGTCGAGGATGGCGCTCGGTTCGGGCGTCACCGTACCGATGCCCACATTGTCGGTCTGGGCATTGGCCCCG
>JAIPBJ010000064.1 GCA_021739625.1 Flavobacteriales bacterium
CGAACATATCGCTTGTTGCCGCCAATGGCACGCCATCCCTCACCTATCAGTGGCAGTACAATAATGCTGGCACATGGGGCAACGTTGCAAACGGCACACCGGCCGGATCGACCTATTCGGGCGGCACATCGGCCACGACCTTCAATGTCACCCATACCACGGCAGGAAGTTATCAGTACCGCTGCATAGTCTCGGCATCGGGCAGCGGATGTGGGGCTGCGACAAGCAGTACGGTGACGGTGACCGTGGTTGCCGATCCCTCAGTAACCACCCAGCCCGTTGGCACCACCATCTGTGCTGGGCAGAGCTACGTCATCAGCACGTCAATCAATAATGGAACGGGGCTTGGCTATCAGTGGCAGTATTGGAATGGCAGTGCGTGGGCCAGTGTGGCCGCCAATCAGCCTGCCGCAGGTTTCACCTACACCGCTCCGACCACGGCATCGATGACCATCAGCACGACAGCGGCCACTCCGAACAGTAGCACTTACCAGTTCCGCTGTGTGGTTACCAGTGGCAATGGCTGCAATCCCAATCCTTTGAATACATCAGGAGTCACGGTCAATGTGGTCCCGGCCATCATCAATGCAGGCTACCGCACGTGGACCGGTATGATAGATACCGACTGGGACAAGCCGTTGAACTGGGACTGCGGTGGTGTGCCCATCAGCACGACCGATGTGTGGATACCGGCCACCACTTCCACAGGCTTCTATCCTGTGATCGTAAGCGGTCAGGTGGCCGACTGCAACTCCATACGGGTCGAAGGTGGCGCGACACGAGTTACCATCGATGGAACGGGCATCCTCAATATCCATTGCCCGGCCATTCCTCCTGCTACCTGCCCATAAGGGGAGGCCTGGAGTTGCGTTGCGGAGCGGATCTGAACCCGTTGTTCAGCGCGAACATGGGATTGAACAACACGACAAACGTCACTTCGTACCAGCGGAAACCGTTGCGCGCCATGGCCACTGTGGCGCGGTGAATGCCCTCGCCCAGGACGATGCCAGCCAGCGGGGTGACAATGAGATCCTGTATGCTGGGCTGTTCCAGACCTGCCTCTATGGCATATTCCCAGAGGAGAACGTGGCCCAGAGTGAACAGCGATGACTGCCAGACCTTGGCGTTCTGCGAGCGCACGGCATTGTAGAAGGCCGCCCCTTGGTAGGGATGACCGATGTAGTTGATGTACCAATGGTCCTTGTCGAACACTGGCGGGCTCGTGTAGGCACGTGCCATGTTGGTGCCATAGTGGCTGAACGTGTCATCGTTCCATCCGCTAATGCTGGAAGGAAGCACCGCCAGCACTGCATATCCGAGCCCCTGCATGCCATGGGCCAGCAGGCCGCCCCGCAGCATTTTGCGTCCGAATGTGGTATTGGCATTGCGGAGCACGATGGTGCCGTTGGTGTCCAGATGTGCGGGAAACGGGGTCTTCCACCAGGTACTTGTGGTCTGCTCATGCTGCGAAAAGGCAGTGACGGGAAGAACCAGACAGAATGCGAGCAGGGCGAGGCGCGACATGCCGCGAAGGTACTTTTCTCCTGCATCGGCATGGCGGCCGTCTTCACGTTCGGTCCGTTGCACCTGCCACGACCGCGTATGGGCGGAAATATCGCTCTGTTGCATCGGACGCGCCTCCGACATGGCAAAGCAGTTGCTCCGTTGCATCGGACGTGCCTCCGACATGGCAAAGCAGTTGCTCCGTTGCATCGGACGCGCCTCCGACATGGCAAAGCAGTTGCTCCGTTGCATCGGACGCGCCTCCGACAGGGCAAAGCAGTTGCTCCGTTGCATCGGACGCGCCTCCGACAGGGCAAAGCAGTTTTTGGGCGCAACTGCGGCCGTACCCGCCCCCCGCCCACATCGCTTTTGCCCTGCATGGCCGTTGTCCATACTTTCGCAGGCATCCAACCTATTGCCATGACCATAGTTGCACGCCTCCTTCTTCTCTTCTGCTTTTTTCTTCCCTTCGGAAATAGCACGGCACAGGAACTCCACAAGTGCGGGGCCGATGAGCTGCGCATATCCACCTTGCGCCAGATGCCGACCGTGGCAGGGACGGTAGGCAGGCGGGAGGCAGAACTGGAACGTTTCACCGCTGACTTTAAAAGGAACGATGCTGCACGCGGGGGCCAGCAGATCTATACCATACCGGTGGTGTTCCATGTCATCCATCAATATGGCACCGAGAATATCAGCGATGCGCAGTTGATGGACGGGCTGAGCGTGTGCAATGCCACCTTCCGTAAGACCTATCCCGATACGGCAGACATTATCGAAGCGTTCAGGCCCATCCATGCCGATTGCGGCATCGAGTTCCGATTGGCCACCAAAGACCCTGATGGGAATTGCCACCCCGGCATCAACCGCATCGCATCGCAATTGGGCATCACAGGCGACCACGCGGTGAAATCGCTTGTTCACTGGGATCCCGAACGCTATCTCAACGTCTATGTGGTGAGCAGCGCGGCAGGACTGGCAGGCCATGCGGTGTGGCCATCAGATGCGGATACCATTCCCCAATGGGACGGGATCGTGCTGGCCCACAGCTATGTGGGATCCATAGGCACATCAGACCAGCAACGGTCGGTGGTGTTCGCCCACGAGGTGGGCCACTATCTAAATCTCCACCACATCTGGGGAGGGAACAATGTGCCCGGCTTCTATTACCTGCCTGTGGCGCAGCCCGAGAACTGCGACCATGACGATCTGGTGGACGACACGCCCAACACAATCGGATGGCAGACCTGCAATCTGAATGGGGCCAGTTGTGGCAACGTGGTCGATAATGTGCAGAACGCAATGGACTACACCTATTGCAATGTCATGTTCACCGAAGGGCAGCGCGACAGGATGCGTGCCTGCCTCAACTCGCCCATTGCGGGCAGGAACAACCTGTGGCAGGAATCCAATCTCATCTCCACAGGTGTCATACCCGGACCTGCGCCCCTGTGCGCTGCCGACTTCACTGCCGACCCGACCACAGTGTGCCCCAACACGGACAATCAGGTCATTTTCACCAGCGCGTCCTACCACGGCACGGTCGATTCGCTGCGGTGGACATTCCCTGGTGGAGATCCTTCCACCTCTGCCGCAGCCGCACCTGTGGTCACCTACACCGACCCGGGGCTGCATGACGCATCGCTTCGGGCCTATCGCAATGGAGAGATGGTCGAAGTGGTCAAGACCGGGTTCATCTCGGTCATCTCCGATCAGCAGGTGCCGTTCCCGTTCGCAGAGTCGTTTGAGGAAAGCCCCTCGTTGGACGGGCCGTTGTGGGCACGCGGCATCTTTGATGGTCAGAGCCGATGGACGCTCACCGATGATGCCGCCACGAGCGGAACGCAGAGCGTTTCGGTGAACAACTGGGACAGTGGTCTTTATACCCGCGATGAGCTCTACAGTCCGCCCATCGACCTCACCGGGGCGACCCAGATGCGCGTGGCCTTCAAGTATGCCTTTGCAGGAAGACAGCCCGCCACCAGCACCGACCGTCTGGTGTTTCAGGTCTCGCGCAACTGCGAGACCTCGTGGTCGGTAAGGCTGATGCTGACAGGCAGCCAACTGGAGACCGCACCCGCACAGGACGGGCCGTTCCTGCCGCAGGTGGCAGATTGGCAGCAGGCCAGCATCAACATTCCTTCGCAATATCTCACTGAGGGATTCCGGTTCCGTTTCGGATTCACATCTGCCGGAGGCAACAGGCTCTTCATTGATGACATCAACATCGACATCAACGCCAGCGTGGCCGAAACGGGTGTGCTCCCAGAAATGAAATTGTTCCCCAATCCTGCGTCCGACAGACTGCTCATCGAACTGAATGCCCTGCAGGCCACAGATGCGCTGATGGACGTTACAGATCTTGCCGGGAGGAAAATGGTGGATACAGAGCAGATCCTGGTGCCGTCAGGTCGCTCAACGCATGGCATTGAACTGGGGGGCATCAAGGCAGGGATGTACCTCCTGCGTGTAATCTCTACTGATGCAACGGTTGTGCGTCCTTTTGTGAAACAGTAGCCTTCTGGGCTAAACGAACCGCTCGTCCGCCTCCATCACGTGGCCACAGTTGCTGCATGTCCGCAGGAACTCAGAACCATAGAACTCACGGAAACGGGGAAGGAAATCCTTCTCGATGTTGGCGAGAGGAAAATAGGCCTCGTGCAACTTGTGGTTGCATTTTTCGCAGAACCACAGCAGTCCGTCACGCATGTCGGTTCCCCTGCGCACGCGCTCTATCACCAGTCCCACACTGTTGGCCGGACGCATGGGCGAATGCGGCACATTTGCCGGTAGCAGGAACATCTCGCCTTGCCTGATAGGCACGTCAACGGCCTTTCCCTCATCCTGAATGCGCACATTGATATCGCCTTCGAGCTGGTAGAACAGCTCCTCAGATTCGTTGAAGTGATAGTCTTTACGCGCATTGGGGCCTCCGACCACCATCACTATATAGTCGCCCGACTCTACATAAAGATTCTTGTTGCCTACGGGGGGTTTCAGAAGGTCGCGGTTGTCCGCTATCCATTCTGTGAGGTTGAAGGGTGGGCTGATGGCCATGGTGCGATGGATTGGAGCAGACCAAAGTAAAGGGTTTTAGAAGAATGATCTGTGATGTGAAGATTTCTCAGCACACCGATCGCAGTTGTATAAATTTGTCACATGCCTTTGGAACGCTTCACTGCAATAGACCTGTTCTCTGGGGCTGGTGGCCTTACACTCGGTCTGAGAAATGCCGGCTGGGATGTGGTTGCTTCGGTGGAGTGTGATGCTTTCGCCTCAGCCACTCATCGGAAGAATTTCCCGCTTTCGACACATTTTGAGACTGATGTTCGGAACATAGACTGGCGACCCTATCATGGCAAGGTGAATCTGGTCGCAGGCGGCCCTCCATGCCAACCTTTCTCCGTCAGTGGAAAACAGCAAGGAGAAGCTGATGAACGGGACATGGTGCCAGAGTTTATCCGCACAGTTGACGAAATCAGGCCTGATGCCTTCATGATGGAGAACGTGAAAGGTCTCACCCTCGGACGATTTCGCCCGTATCTCTTACAAGCAGCCTACAAACTGGAGAAGATCGGCTACGAGGTTGCTATTCGCGTGCTCAATTCAGCTGATTTTGGAGTTCCCCAACGCAGGGAACGTGTATTTGTGATCGGTGTGCGTGACGGGGTGTTCAGTTTCCCTGTTCCAACGCATGGCCCTGGTCGGAAATTCCCCCATGTGACCGTGTCAGATGCCCTCTGGGGAGTTCCTGTAGACGACCCCAACCCTGCCAAGGTGGTGTATTGCAAGAATCCCGTGCTTCGCAAGAGTCCGTATGCCGGAATGCTGCTCAACGGCAAAGGGCGGCCCTTGGACCCGAACGCACCGAGCCTCACGATACCCGCATCTGCAGGAGGCAATCGCACACACCTGCTGGATCAACAGGGCGAACTGTTGCGTTACCATGGTGAACTTATGGCAGGAGGAAGCCCCCGGTCCGGCATAGTTCCAGGCTGCCGCAGGCTCACGTTGCGTGAGTGTGCCCGGCTCCAGTCCTTCCCGGACGACTTTCAATTCGTAGGCCCAAAGAGCAAACGATTCTCACAGGTGGGCAACGCTGTGCCGCCCCTATTGGCCGAGGCGGTGACACGGAGCATATTACAATCAGTAAAGGAGCATCATGGAAGAATCGTTCAAGAGTCAGTTGGACTCGCTGCTGCGTAAAGAGTGGAAGAAGGTGCTTGATGCAGCAGAGGATGTGACCTTCCATCACGGCCTGGACGAAACCCTTGGCACTCTTCTTCGCTCAAACACCGTCAGCTATCGGTATCCTGTGATCACGCAGCTGCTGGCGAAATGCGCGAATCCCTCGTTGGACTGCACGTGCATTCAGGCCACCAGAGAACCGGTGACCAAGGGCAACTTTGATGCGCGTTCCGTTTGCCATGAGGTGGTGGTGCCGTGGGAATTTGAGAATGAATGCCCGCTTGGTGGCTCAAAGGAACCGTACATAAACAATCCTTTGCGAGTGTCTGAGTTCTCAACATCGTTCGGTTCCAAACAGAAAAACAAGGCACATTGGAATCTCCTCATCGAGCTTTTCACCCACGTGGAGGGTCACCCCAAGGAGACTCTGCCTGCATTGCGACAGGCACTTATGCATGTGAAGGCCATGCAGTTGGAACAAAGAATCGACTTTCCCGCGCCATTGCGTCTTTCACTCCTCGCCACGCTCAATGCAGTGCGCGAGTTCCTTGCGCAGAAATCAGGCGGTGAGCGGCTACAGCTTGTCTGCTTCGCCCTGTTCAGTTCCATGAAGGAGCGTTGGGGAATTTTCGATGAGGTGCATACGGCCAAGATTAACGCATCTGACACCGCAGGAAGAAGACCCGCAGACGTGACCTGCACTAAGTCGAATCGCACTGTGCTTGCAATCGAAGTGAAAGACAGAGACCTGTCCATGGAACTCCTCGAATCTTCCATTCGCAACGCACGGCTTGACAACGTGAGTGAGCTCATGGCCTTTGTGAAATGGAAGAATGCGCCTGCAATAGCACCGTTCGACAAACGGATACAAGAGGAATTCGGTAAGGGGATGAATGTCTATGTGGTGGACAGTGAGGAGTTTCTCACGCTGATGCTCACAATGCTCGGAGAGGATGGCAGGAAGGTCTTCGTTCAAGAAATGTGCGCTGGTCTTGAGGTGATGGCCGTTCCCTTCATCACCAAGAAGGAATGGGCAAGGATTCTCTCCAATATATGACCCATGGGTCTCCGCTCCATCCTCAGCCGTCCATTGGCCGCCATTATTGATGCGCAGACCCGCAGGTGGAGCACGCGCCCAGTAGAGACCCAGCAGAAGGTCCTGAGGTCGATCCTTCAGGCCGCCAAGGACACTGCCTTTGGCCGCGACCATGGATTCGGCACCATCAGAGATCATCTGGACTTTGCGAAACAGGTGCCCATCAGCGAATACGAGGGGCTGAGACCCTACATGGACCGTGTGGTGAAAGGCGAGCGCAATGTGCTCTGGCCGGGCCTGCCGCTCTATTTTGCCAAGACGAGCGGCACCACTTCGGGGGTCAAATACATCCCTATCACACGCGAAAGTATTCCCAACCATATCAACGGGGCGAAGAATGCCCTGCTCAACTACGTGCACGGGACGGGAAATGCGGCATTCCTTGATGGAAAACTCATTTTCCTGAGCGGAAGTCCAGAGCTGGAATTGAAGAACGGCATCCGCGTGGGACGGCTCTCAGGCATCAGCAACCACTTTGTGCCAGGCTATCTGCGCACCAATCAGATGCCGAGCCATGCCACCAACTGCATCGATGACTGGGAGATCAAGCTCGATACCATTGTCGAGGAGACACTGCCCGTGCGCATGACGCTTATCAGTGGCATACCGAGCTGGGTGCAGATGTATTTCGACCGCATCAACGCGCGGACAGGAAAGCCAGTGAAGGATGTCTTCCCCGACTTCTCGCTGTTCGTCTATGGCGGTGTGAACTATGAACCGTATCGCGCCAAGATGGAGGCCAGCATGGGCCGCAGGGTCGATAGCATCGAACTGTTCCCCGCCTCAGAGGGATTCTTCGCCTATCAGGACCGGCAGGGCGACCCGGGAATGCTGCTGCTGCTGGACGCAGGCATCTTCTACGAATTCATCCCCGTGGAGGAAAACTTCAACGAAAAGCCCACGCGCCTCACCATCGGGGAGGTGGAGCTGGGGAAAAACTATGCCCTCATCGTCAGCAGCAACGCGGGCCTTTGGGGCTACAGCATAGGCGACACCGTGCAATTCGTGTCGAAAGACCCTTATCGTGTCATTGTGTCCGGGCGGGTGGCTCACTACACTTCGGCCTTCGGAGAACATGTCATTGCCAAGGAGGTGGAGTTTGCGCTGAAGAAGGCGTCTGATGGGCTGGAAGTGGCGGTGGCCGACTTCCATGTCCCACCCAGGGTCCAACCTCCAGAAGGCGGACTGCCCTATCACGAATGGCTCATCAGCTTTTCACGCAGGCCCGATGATCTGGCAGCATTCGCGCACCGAATCGACCTGGCCATGCAGGAACAGAACATCTATTATCGCGATCTTATCACCGGAAGAGTGCTCAGACCGGCTGTGGTCATCGAACTGGAACCGGACGCGTTCATAAGCTATGCGCGTTCGGAAGGCAAGCTGGGCGGGCAGTTCAAGCTGCCCCGATTGGCGAACGACAGGAAGGTGGCGGACTCGTTGGTCGTTTTCAGGCAGCGTTCTGAACAATAGCAGTGATGCCCTCCAGTTCATTGCGATTGCGGTCGGTCTCCTCCTCCAGATCGAAATCGTCCTGAAGCCCAAGCCAGAATCTGGCCGAATTCCCGAAATAACGGGATAGGCGCAATGCTGTGTCCGCAGTGATCCTGCGCTTTCCCTTCAGAATCTCACTGACGCGGGTCTGCGGCATAAAGGTCTCCTTCGACAACCTGTAGGCCGAAATGCCCAAGGGCTTCAAAAATTCCTCATTCAGCACCTCACCGGGGTGTATGTTGGTCAATCTTGTCATGGCGTTGTTCAATGATAATCGACTATCTGTACCTCATTGGCGTGTCCATCATGCCAGATGAAAATGATTCTCCACTGCATGTTTATCCTGATGCTATGATACCTCGCCAGA
The DNA here is from genome assembly GCA_021739625.1 of Flavobacteriales bacterium. Taxonomy (GTDB): domain Bacteria; phylum Bacteroidota; class Bacteroidia; order UBA10329; family UBA10329; genus UBA10329. Next base: position 8,649 of record JAIPBJ010000064.1, read on the forward strand.
TTTCCACTCAATTTCTCCAGCCGATTGGCAGGAGGCACTCTCAGGTCATTGATGTTCTGAGAGTTGTTCAGCATTCTGAGTTTCCTTCTGGCGATGTCCTGAATCTCATTGGGAAGTTTCCGTGAACGCTCGCCAGCCCAGATGCGCGCTGTCTCCTTGTCACCGAAACCCTTTATCATTCAGGTACTCCCTTTAATCAATACTAACGTCAAAGATAAGTACTCGGATCGGATGGCAAACGCGAGAATGTGTTTGGCATCCCTTCCCTAACTTCACCGTCTGCTAATTCAAATAGACCTCCACATGAGACTTTTCCTTGCATTCATCCTCATTTCATCCTTTACCATTTCGTCCCGGGCACAGACCGTCCAGACAGATCTGGCAGGTTTCTTCGGGAAGAAATGGGTCACATCTGTATATGAGATCCAAGGTGAGCGTTACCCGGCTTCGGACATCCTTGCGGGCGATGGCAGCATGTTCAACGCAGATGGCACTTTCAGCTCGGTGGACAAGGGCGTGGCCAGCAAGGGCAAATGGGCCTATGATGCCAAGGAGCGCATTCTGACCGCACACACCGAGGGCTATGACGAGCCGAACCGGTTGCGGGTCATCAGCATCAGCGGTGACAAGGCCATTCTGCAATCGGTGCAAGTGGAGGAAAGCCATAACGAGCACCAGGGCCACGCGATGACCATCCACCTGAAGGTAGAGAACTGAGGCCCAGCTCAACTTCAGTGGGCGCATATCTTTGGTCAACCTAATCCGACCAAATGAGAGCAATCGCAATCACAGTTGCTATTCTGCTGTTGGCCTATCTGTTGCCCACGGCCTATCTCAACTATTCGGAGCCTGTGCTGAAATGGGACTGGGCGAGCATAGACCTGGACGACCTGAGCTTCCCTGAAGGATTCATCTGGGGCGTGGCCTCTGCTGCCCATCAAGTGGAGGGCGGTCACACTGGCAACAACTGGGCTGCTTGGGAACAGGGCAGCTATCCCGATGGCCGCCCGCACATTCTCAACAATGAAGAGACCGGAGCTGCCTGCGAGCATTGGGAGCGTTATCCCGAGGATATCCGCCTGATGCAGGAGCTGGGTGTATCCTCCTATCGGTTCTCCGTCTCGTGGAGCAAGATCATGCCGCAGGAGGGCGTTATCGATTCAGTGGCACTCCAGCATTATGTAGACGTGTGCGACAGTCTTGCTGCTGTTGGAATCAGCCCAATGGTCACGCTGCATCACTTTGAGCATCCGCTCTGGTTTGAAGAGAAAGGTGCATTTGAGAAGGTGGAGAACATCGGACATTTTGTCCATTTCTCTGATGCGGTGTTCAACGCGTTGAAGGACCGCGTCACCTTTTGGTGTACCATCAACGAGCCGGCAGTGTTCGTCATCGCGGCCTATTTCGATGGCAATTTCCCTCCGGGCAAACAGGATCCCCAATTGGCCGCTATCGTGCTCAAGAACCTTTTCAAGGCCCACGTGGCGGTATATCAGCACTTGAAATCGCTGCCCGGAGGAGAACGTGCACAGATCGGCATTGTGAAGAACATGCACCAGATCGATCCTGTCAACGAATGGAGTCTTCTCGACAGGCTTCTTGCCCGCACAGTCAACAATGGATTCAATGGCTCTTTCATCACCACCTTCCGTGATGGCCACTACCGATTCCATTTCCCCACATTGGTGGATGAGGCCGAGGCCATTGCCGATGCTCCGTCAACACTTGATTTCGTTGGACTCAACTATTACAGTCACAACGGGATGGCCTTCTCGCCCGATCTGGACGAGGCCCTCAAGACCCGCATGTATCCGGGTGAGACCCCGACCGACATGACCTACACCATCTATCCCGAAGGCCTTTATCGCGCTATTCAGGAAATATCGGTGCTTGGCAGGCCCATCATCATCACCGAGAATGGCATTGCCGATGCGAAGGACGATCGCAGAGGCGATTTCATCCGCAGGTACATCTATGCGGTGTCAAAGGCCATCGAGGATGGGTATGATGTGCGCGGGTTCCACTATTGGTCGCTCACCGACAACTTTGAGTGGGACCTCGGCTATGGCCAACGGTTCGGGCTTTATCACGTTGACTTTGCCACTCAGAAACGCACGCTGCGCGAAGGGTCGAAAGAGTTTCAGCGCATTGTGAAGGCTCATTCCAACTGGCCCGATCGCTGAAAACGAAAAGGCCACCTGATGAGGGTGGCCTTTGCTTGCTTTGAACGGGATCCGTTCAGTCGGTGAACTCCTTGAACTCAAAGTCCATGCCCACTGTGCGGGCGAACACGTGGCCCAGGTCGAGGATGTCGATATCGTCCTCCTCATAGAACCATTGCACAGAGACATCATTGCCAGCGTCCTTGATGGACTTCAGTTTCTTGAGGATGTCTGAGATGGATTTGGAAGAAGGGGTGTTGAAATACTCGAGGCGGAAAATGAAATCGGTCTTGGAATTGGGCTGCTCGGCATAGCTGTCCAACCATTCGAGGAGCGGCAGATAGAAGCCCTTGGCGTTGAGAGGGAATGACCGGCCCTCTATCTTGAAAGTATTGGCGGCCGCATCAAAGTGAACATGGGGGGTCTCCTTGGTGGCCTCCAATAGTATAGGTCTCATATCCGCCATTATCGTGATTTTTAGGGTTTTCAGCTCAGACGAGCCAGTGCCTGACACCGAGCAAAAGTAGAATTTTTGGAGAACTGTGAAGTTATCGCAACAGATTGCATTTCGGATGCTTCCATCCTCTATTTGCCAATATCATTTCCTGTCATGGTATAGGGCCTTACCCGGAGATATACCGGCTGATGGTCTGAATGGACAAAGCCTTTGTCGAGCACCCGTACCTCCTCTATTCCGATCCCGGGACTGATGAGGAAGAAATCGATGACAAAGGTCTCCGTAGTGTCCGGAATATATGCTGCCTTCAGGTCGCGGTTGGTGCCGTAGGTGGTGTCGAATGCCCATTTCCATCCGGGTAGGAACTCAGCGACCACCTCCGAAAATCCTGTTCCGGGCGCGCCTTGGTTCCAGTCGCCACCGGCAATCACCAGATTCCCGAGTTCCTGCTCCTTCAGCAGGTGCTGTTTCAGATAGGCCATCTCGGCCGCTTTGAGCGAACCATCGTCAAATGCCGAGCTGTGGGTGTTGATGATGACCAGTTCCCTGCCGTCTTTCAGCGCGATACGCTGCTCCAAGAAGCAACGGTCGAGGAAATAGATGCGGTCGGGCCAACCGAACGAGGACGGATACTGATAGCGGGCGGCAGCTTCGGTAGCGAGGCGGTTGAAGGACGAAAGCCCTCCCTTGACCCGGCCCATGGGCTCCAGCCAAGGCACAGGCACGAAATCCACATTGTAGTTGAGGGCGAATGCTGCGCTGTGATCCGGCAGGGCCTCACTTATGCGCCTGTGCTCGTTAATCCACCATGACCGCTTGGCAAGGGTGTCAACCTCCTGAAGAAGAAGGATGTCAACCGTGTCGAGTCCCATCAAAGTGCTCAGGATGCCATTCAGGTTCTTTGCTGTTGTTGCTCTGGACATGCGTACTGTGGAGCCTCCATCGTAGAAAAAGTCACTCTCCTCACCAAGGCCTGCATAACCGAGGTTCCAAGTGATGAGCGTGATCACCGAATCGGGCAGTGCCGTCTGCGGGTTCCCGGTGGCCACATCCTCGCGTTCCTCAGGACTGAAATCATTGATGGTGCTGTACAGCAGGTTGCCTCCCACGTAGAGCAAAGGCAGTATTATCAGTGCAGAAACTACCTTGATTACTTTTTTCATCAGCGAGGCATGCATGGACAAAAGTAGTCTGTTCATCAGGGGTTTATCCTGCTGCCTGACTGAAATCGATCATTGACTTTGCAAAAGTGACAATCCCGATCAGCAATATCAGCACCAGCGAAATGGTCTTGAACACCCGTTGCGGCATGAACCCCAACAGATAGCGGCCCAGATAGGTGCCACCGAACCCGATGACGAACAAGAATGGAAGATAGATCAGATGTTCGCGCAGCACATAGCCGTTGGCCACATAGACCACCGTCCTGCTCAGGTCGATGCCCAGATCGATGGCCGCAGAAGTGGCAATGAACACGCTCTTCTCCAGATTGAAGGCCGCCATCGTCAGCCCACGGATGGCCCCACCTGTACCCAACAGTCCCGCAGCGAAGCCCGAAAAACCGCCTCCAATGATGCTCTGTAACCGCTTGGGCGGAATCACCAGTTCGCTGTTGATGAGAAAAAGCAGCGCTAGCGCGATGAGGAAGATGGCCAAGCTCAGCTCCAGCCAAGTGGTGGCAAGAAGCCGACTGAGAAGCCCACCGATGATGACGAAGATGACGGAAGGAATGCCTAGGTTGACCAGCAATGTCCTGTCAATTCCGTGGCGGAACAGCGCGATCTTACTGATGTTGCTGGCCAGATGGAAGATGGCCGTGATGCCCAGCACCGCATGAAAATCGAAGAAGAAATTGGCGAAAGGCACAAAGAACACCGATGAGCCGAACCCACCTATGGTGCCCACCACTTCGGCAACCAGCGCGAGGAACAGAAACAAGAAGTTGATGGTCTGGAACAATGGAACGGTGTGCTGAGGCGGATGGACAGCAAAATTAGGCCCTCGGTGGGGCTTGCTTTTGAGACTTGTGGCAATGGGCGCAAGCGAAATCCTGACCCGTCCATGCACCCAAAAGTCGGATTTCTGATTCTTTAACATGCACTTCAGAATTCCCTGTCATGCCACGTAATTGCAGGCAGGACAACGGTTACGTGCATATTTGTTGGCATCCAAAATTGGATTTTGGGAACAAATAGTGGCCACCGGCCTTTGGCCGTTATCGATGTATCCGTAAAGGCTGGCTTACCTTTGCGCCATGATTGCAAAGTGGTTCAAACACGGTCTGATGTACGTGGCAGGTGCTATCATTGTGATGCACAGTGTGCTTCCACATGCCCACGTGAGCGAACTTCCGGCAGTGGAACATACCGAGATCCATGCCGATGCTGACGGTGTTATGGGCTGGATCCAATTGCTGCTCCATGACCGTGAGCAACTTGCCCATACTTTCGTTACCCGAGTAGTGGCCTCAGCGTTCGCAGTCCTCGCATTCATTGCCCTTGTTCCACTGGTGGCCCTCTATGTCCACATCATTCGAACGGATGATGTTGTGAATCTGTCTCCGCTGGCCGTTGACGACTTTCGGCTTGTCCAGCTCGGCCATGTCATTACGTGGGGTGTCCGTCCCCCGCCAGTTGCCTGAACCGTTGCGCTCCACATGAGCGCCAATGCCGCCAGTCCGTTCTGGTGGCCATCAGGCAATAACCCCTAATCCCCAATTGAAATGTTTGAAAAAGTCATCGGCTATTCCTTAGCGAATAAGCTCATGGTGTTTGTCGGGGTCATCGCGCTTACCGGTGCGGGACTCTATGCACTCAGCGGCCTTGCCGTGGATGCCGTTCCCGACATCACCAACAATCAGGTGCAGATAGTCACCGTATCGCCTACCCTTGCTGCGCAGGAGGTGGAACAGTATGTCACGTTCCCCATCGAGGCCGTGATGGCCAACATTCCCAATGTGACGGAGATCCGCAGCATATCACGCTACGGTCTTTCCGTGGTCACAGTGGTGTTCGATGAGGACGTGGACCTGATGCGTGCCCGCCAGTTCGTGGGCGAGCAGATCACCCTTGTATCGGCCGACATCCCCGCAGAACTCGGTTCGCCCGAGATGATGCCCATTACCACCGGCCTTGGCGAGATATACCAGTATGTCCTTACGGTGAAGCCCGGCTACGAGCAGCAGTTTGACATCATGGAACTGCGCACCATTCAGGACTGGATAGTCAAACGGCAGCTTACCGGCATCCCCGGCATCATCGAGGTGAGCAGCTTCGGAGGTCTGGTGAAGCAGTATGAAGTTGCCGTCAACCCAGAACTGATGCTCTCCCGCGACATCACACTCAACGATGTGCTGGCCGCCCTGCAGCGGAACAATGCCAACAGCGGGGGCAGCTACATCGAGCAGGGAGAGAATGCCTTTTACATCAGAACAGAGGGCCGTGCCGAGAATTTCGATGACATCCGCAACATCATCATCGAAGTGCAGAACGGGCTTCCTGTGCGGGTGATGGATGTGGCCACCGTTGGTTTTGGAAGCCCGAAACGCTACGGGGCCATGACCATGGATGGCAAGGGCGAAGTGGTAGGCGGCATTACGCTGATGCTCAAAGGCGGCAATTCATCGCAGGCCATCACCAATGTGAAGGAGCGCATGAAACAGGTGCGGAAGGCACTGCCCGAAGGCGTGGAGATTTACCCTTACCTCGACCGTTCGGTGCTGGTGGGCAAGACCATCGGCACGGTGACCAAGAACCTCATTGAGGGCGGCCTCATCGTCATCTTCGTTCTGGTGCTGATGTTGGGCAACCTGCGCGCAGGGTTCGTGGTGGCCTCGGTCATTCCACTGGCCATGCTGTTCGCCATCATCATGATGCGCATTTTCGGAGTGTCGGCCAACCTGATGAGCCTCGGTGCCATCGACTTCGGCATCGTGGTGGACGGGGCAGTGATCATCGTGGAAGGCGTGTTGCACTATCTGCACAAGCACTACAAAGGCATGCAACTGAGTCGCGAACAGATGGACAAGGCGATAGGCACGGCCGCAGGCCAGATCTACCGCTCGGCAGCCTTCGGGGTGCTTATCATTCTGGTGGTGTTCGTCCCCGTGTTCACGTTGGAAGGCGTGGAGGGAAAGACCTTCCTTCCGATGGCGCAGACCGTCAGTTTCGCCATTCTCGGCTCGCTCATCCTGTCATTGACCTACGTTCCGGTGATGTCGTCCATTCTGCTCAAACGCACCATCAGCGACAAGGAGAATTTCGCAGACCGCATGATGACACGCATCACCGCCTTCTATCTGCCATCGTTGCGCATGGCTTTGAAACTCCCTATTGCAATCGTTTCAGCTACTGTGGTCGTATTTCTATTTTCCATTTTCATCTTCATGCGAATGGGGGCCGAGTTTGTGCCCACCCTGGAGGAAGGCGATCTGGCCATGCAGATGAGCATCCCGCCCGGAAGCTCACTCAGCCAGAGCATCGTTACCAGCACGGCCATCGAGCAGACGCTGAAGGCCAATTTCCCAGAGGTGAACCACGTGGTGAGCAAGATCGGCACGGCCGAAGTGCCCACCGACCCAATGGCCATCGAGGATGCTGACATCATGATCCTGCTCAAGGAGCGCGAGGAATGGACCTCGGCCAACAGCCGCGAGGAGCTTATCGCCAAGATGAAGGATGCCTTGGCCGATGTTCCCAACGTGTCGTTCGAGTTCACGCAACCCATCCAACTGCGTTTCAACGAGCTGATGACGGGGGCCAAGACGGACATCGCTATCAAGATATTCGGGGAAGATGTGGTGGAGCTGAAACATCTGGCTGACCATGCCGCCACCATCATCCGGGAGGTGCAAGGCGCGGGCGATGTGAAGGTGGAACAGACCGCAGGCCTGCGCCAGCTCACCGTCCGTATGAATCGCCAGCAGATGGCCATGTTCGGCATCAATGTGGAGGACCTGAACACTGCTATCCGTGCGGCATACGCGGGTGAGGTTTCGGGTTCGGTGTATGAGAACGAGCGCAGGTTCGACCTCGTGCTGCGCCTTGCCCCTGCCTACCGCGAACGTTTGAATCTGAACCGCGTGTTCGTCCACTCGTCCGAAGGTGCGCACATTCCACTGTCGCAAGTGGCTGAGATGGTGCCATCCGAAGGACCGATGATGATTTCGCGGGAGGATGCCAAGCGCAGGATATCCATCGGGGTCAACGTGCGCGACCGAGATGTGGCCTCTTTGGTGGGTGAGATTGAGCAGCGTTTGAATGCCGAGCTTGACCTTCCCCCAGGCTATTCCATCACCTATGGAGGGCAGTTCGAAAACCTGCAACACGCCACCGCCCGCCTGATGATAGCCGTGCCTGTAGCGCTGCTGCTCATCCTTTTCCTGCTCTATCTGGCCTTCGATTCGATGCGCGAGGCGTTGGTCATTTTCGCAGCGGTGCCACTGGCCGCAGTGGGCGGCATTCTGGCCTTGGAGCTGCGCGGGCTGCCGTTCAGCATTTCGGCAGGCATCGGTTTCATCGCGCTGTTCGGTGTGGCGGTACTCAACGGCCTTGTGCTGGTGAATGAGTTCATCCGCCTGCGTGGCCGCGATGGCCTCGACCTGAAAGGACTGATCGAGGAAGGTGCGCGGGCAAGGCTACGCCCAGTGCTCACCACGGCCTTGGTGGCCTCGTTGGGCTTCCTGCCCATGGCCATTTCCACTACGAATGGCGCGGAGGTGCAACGCCCGCTCGCCACGGTGGTCATAGGTGGGCTGGTCACATCCACGCTGCTCACGCTTGTGGTGCTGCCCGCCATTTATTTTCTGGTGGAAAAGCGCAGGTACATCCGTCTCAAAGGAGGTGCGGTGGTGGCATTGCTGCTCCTGTTCTTCGGCTTCAGCATACCAACTCAGGCGCAGGAATCGCTGGGATTGGATGAACTGGTGCAGAGTGCGCGCACCAACCGCGTGGAGGTCATTTCCGCAGGACTGCAACAGCAGCATTGGCAGCAGGAGCGTAAGATGAGTTATACGCTTCCCGACCTGACGATGGCGGTGCAGTATGGCCAGATCAACTACGAGAAGGCCGACTACAACGCCAATGTGCATCAGGATCTTGGCAAACCCTGGACAGCGGGAGCGCATAAGCGCTGGGCCGATGCCGGAGCAGCGCAGGCCGCCAAGCAGGGCGAACTGGCCATGCACGATGTGACCTTTCAAGTGCGGAGTGCCTATTACCACTGGCTGTTTGCCAAGGCGGCATTGGCAGAGATGGATTTCATCCTTGCCGAACTGAAACAGTTGACCACGGCCGCAGAGATGCAGCGCACCGAAGGCGAAATCAGCAACCTCGACCATCAGAACATCCGAAGCCTGATCATCAGTTTCCGCGAACTGGAGCAGAACTACCGTGCGCTGCATCAAAGCGCGGAGCAGACAGTGCGCTACTGGTCGGGCATCGGGCAGGAGAAGGCCATCCGCGATACGGTGTTCCATCGCTTGCCGCTGTTGGCGGTGAATGACAGTCTGAGCCCTGTATTCCTTGCTGTCTATGCTCAGGAATTGGCACAGCGCGAACTGGCCAGGAAGATGACTGCGCAGGAGGCCC
>JAIPBJ010000065.1 GCA_021739625.1 Flavobacteriales bacterium
AGCAGGATCCGGTTTCCAAGACCGAGGCCGTGCGCGGTCGTTTGGCGTTCCAATCTGCTCAACGTCACCTTCAGATTCTCCTCGGCAATGCTGTGTGCCTGTGCGGCCATCAGCGCCTCAAAATACGAAGCTGCAACAGCGATCAACGTGTTCTCGATCACCATGCGCTCCTGCACCTCGCTGATGCTGCCTTGGATCTTCAGCTTCCGGTAATTGCGGATGCTGCCCAGACCATCGAACAGCACATAGCTGAAATTGAGCGCTGCATTGAAGGCAGTGGCCTCACCCGAAGGGTCAGTGGGAGCGCCCGGAGTAAGGATATCCAATTGCGAGATGCTATGGCTCCACTGACCACCGCTGCTGATGCCAATGGTCGGAAGCAGGCCAGCATTGCCCACTGTGGCCCTGTTCTGCGCCATGGCCGTAGTGTTCTTGGCCATGAGGATGCCATGATTGCGGTCAAGGGCGATGGTCAGCGCATCAGCGAGCGACAGGGGCCTGGTGGTCTGTGCTGCGGAGGAAAAGGAGAAAAGGAGAAGGGGGAAAAGAAGATTGAAAATTGAAAATTGAACCTTGGATATTGAAAATCGGGTACGGAGAACAGGTGAGACTATTCCGTCCCTCGTCCCTCGACCTTTGCCCTTCGTCCCTACGCTCAAATAACTTCCCATTTTTCAATTTTCCATTTCCCTGATCACTCTGGCAGGTCGTGCTTCAACTCCTGCACAGCGGGCTCCACAGCTTCGGGGCTGGGCTTTCGGCCTTCCCAAAGCCATGTCGCATAGATCTTCAAGTCGTTGTAGAGCGAGAGCACCACTGGCAGCGTGACAAGGGTGACCAGCGTGGCGATGAACATGCCGTAGGCCACACTCACGGCCATGGGCACAAGGAACTGGGCCTGCATGGAACGTTCGAGAATGAGCGGGCCCAATCCGGCAATCGTGGTGAATGAGGTGAGAATGATGGGCCTGAACCGCGATAGGCACGATTCATACAGCGCATTGCCAAATGGGCGGCCTTCGCGCAGCAGTCCATTGAACGCACTGACAAGCACCAGTGAGTCGTTGACCATGATGCCGATGAGCGCAATGATGCCGAAGGCCGAGAGCAGGCTGATGATGGCATTGTGGGCCCAATGGCCCCAGATGACCCCGATGAGTCCGAGCGGTATCATGGCAAAGACGATGAGTGCCTGACCGAGCGAACGGAAAGTGTATGTGATGATGATGACCATGAGCGCCAGCACGATGGGCAGCACCTTCTTGCCGCTGATCTGGGTCTTGCCGCTCTCTGCACGTTGCCCTTCAAAGGACACGCTCACCGATGGATGACGTTTCAGAATGGCCGGCAGCATACGGTTCTCCACATCATCGAGAATGGCCGAGGCCGACACGCCCGAATGGGCAATGTCCGATTCAATCCTGATCTCGCGCTTCCCATAGAGGTGCTGAATGCTCTTGATGCCGCGCTCCACCTCATAATCTGCCACCTGCGACAGGGGAATCGCGCGCCCGTCAGGGGTGCGGATGCGCATGTTCTCCATGCTGCCCACGGACCCTCTGTCGGTATCCGCATAGCGCACCCACACGCGCACTTCGTCCACCCCACGCTGAAGGCGCTGCACCTCGAGCCCGAAGAATCCCTGCCTCACCTGCCGCATCACGTCTCCCGTGGTCAGGCCCATCTGCCGGCCCTTGTCGTTGAGTGTGAGGCGCACTTCGCGGTTGCCTTTCTGGTCGCTGCTCACCACCTCTGTAAGCTCGGGATTCTTCTCCAGTTCGGCTATGAGCTCCACCTTGGCAGCATCCAATTCCAGCAGATCGTTGCCCAGCAAGGAGACCGAAATGGGTTTTCCAAAAGGGGTCCTGATACCATAGATGAGATTCTCTGCATCAGGTATTCGGCCGATGGCCTTACGGAATGCCTTGTTCACTTCAAGGATCTCTATGCTGCGGGTCTCCCCATCGAGCAGAATAATGGACACGCGGCCCTGATGCGACATGGGGCCTATGGCCTGCTCCACCTTGAGCACGATGTCGAGGCTGTCCTCCCTCCTGCCCCTGTAATCGGCACTGACCGCCCAGGCGGCATCCTCTATGTGATCGAGCCACTGTTTGGTGATGCGCTCGTTGGTGCCTACCGGAAAGTCCAGATTCACCGTCACTTCATCCCTTTCTATGAATGGGAAGAAGGTGGTCTTGACGACCCCACCCTTGATGGCCCCCATGCTGACCATGAATAGCGCTATGGGAATGGCAAGTGCGAACAGGCGGTTGTTGAGACTGAAAATGAGGAAAGGGCCATAGATCCTCCTCTTTAGGAATTCCATGATGCGGCCCATGAAGGTCGAAATGGCCAGCAGCACACGGTCGATGGGGCCGGGAATGCGGTCGGGATGAAGGTCGGCACTGTGGGCTATGTGACCCGGCAGGATGAATGCCGCCTCCATCAGTGACACCAACAACGTGGCAATGACCACAAAGGCGAGGTCGGGCGCAAAATCGCCCAACTTCCCATCAAGGAAAAAGAAGGTGCCAAAGGCCACCACTGTGGTCATCACGGCCGCGAACACGGAGGGCAGCACCTCCAGTGTCCCGTCAACAGCGGCCAACAGAGGTGGTTTCCCGCGTTCATAGTGCTGGTAGATGTTCTCGGCTATCACGATGCCATCGTCCACAAGAATCCCTATCACCAGTATCATCCCGAACAGGGACATCACATTGATGGTCATGCCGAAATAGGACGACATCAGGAACATGCCAAGGAACGAGACCGGGATGCTTAGGGCGACCCAGAAGGACATTCTGATGCGCAGGAACAGGGCCAGTGATACCAGCACCAGAATGAAACCGGCCAGCCCGTTCTTGGTGAGGATGTCGATGCGCTGCTGCAGCATCACCGAGCCATCGAACACGATATCGGCCTTCACCGCCTCGTTGCGGGTGTTGAAATCGGCCACATACTGCTTCACCGTGCCGGTGATGTGCAGGATGTCCTCATCGTTGGTGTTGTTGACCACCACGACCACCGAGGGGTCCTTGTCGAGGTATCTGCGGTCGGGGCGCTCGCTCCAACGGTCCTCGATGTCGGCCACATCGCTCAGGAAGATCATTCCGCCCTGTGGCCGCGACCGGATCGGGAGGTCGCGCAAATCATCGGCATAGAGATTCTTGTGACGGGCACGCACAAGCAGGTCTTCGGTGTTGGTGCGGATTGTTCCGCCCGTCACCTCCACATTCCCTGAGGCAACGGCACGCGCCACTTCCTCGAATGTGATGCCGAAGGACTGCATGCGCTCCTCGTCCAACAGCACAGCGATCTCTTCCTCCGGAAAGCCATAGAGCTCAACCTTGGAAAGGCCGGGCATGGCCCGAAGGTCGTTCTCGACCATTCTGGCCTTGGCCTTGAGGGTGCTCAGTGGCACATCGCCATTGAGCGAGAAGCTGATGGCGAAGTTCATCTCCTCCAGCTTGAACACATTGAGCTCCTCCATCCCTTCGGGGAATGAAGGGATGGCCTCCACGGCATTCTTCACGTCCTGAAGGATGAGGTCGATGTCCTGCCCCCATTTGATCTCCACCACCACACGGCCCTGATTCTCCTGGGCGGTGCTCGAAACCTTGTAAACCCCAGTGAGGCCCTTCAGTTCCTCCTCTATCTTGTAGATGATGCCGTCCTCCACCTCTTCGGGCGAGGCTCCGGGATACACGGCATTGATGATAATGTTCCTGCTCTCAGAATCGGGGAAGAACGTGCTACGGAGACTGAGATAGCCGAATGTTCCGAACACGAGGATCGCCACCATCAGCACATTGCCCGCAAAGGGATAACGCACAAAATAGGAGATGATGCTCTTCACGTTAGGGTCTTATGGAACGTTGACAGCCAGCCAACGCGGGCATTGCTATCCGTGTTTTTCCAAGAGGCTGTCCACCAGAGCGACATACTTGGCCGTGGCCACATCCTGCGCCATGCCTGCCTTGTCTTTCCAAGCCTTCCATTTGAACTGCCCCTTCACATCGAACATGCCCGGCTTGGGCTGCAGATTATTGCCCAGAAGTGCCTGCTTATAGAGTGCATACAGTTCCAACAGCTCCTCGTTGGAAGGGCGGGCGGACAAGGTTCTCAGTCTGGCCTCGGCCGCATTCAGTACTTCGCTCATGGCATGGTGCAATTGGGCCTGCAAGGAACGAAAAACGCCCCTTTGCGGAGCGTCTTTCCCTATCATATTTTCCGCTGTGCTCAGGCCGCAGGATAGTCGGTATATCCCTTTTCTCCTGGTGTGTAGAAGGTGCTGAAGTCGGGGTCTTGAAGTGTGAGACCGTTCTTCAACCTGTTCACCAGATCGGGATTGGAGATGTAGGGCCTTCCGAAAGCGGCCAACTCGCCTTTGCCATCCTGCAAAGCCTTTTCGGCAGCTACTGCTGTAAGACCACCGCTCACAATAATGGTTCCTCCGAATGCAGCTCTGATGGTGTCCTTCACATTATCGCCCACTGCGGGAGCGCCCATGGAACTATGATCCACCACGTGGATATAGGCAAGACCTATGGCGGCCAGCTCCTTCGCCAAAAACGCATACTGCTCCAGTGCCTTAGGGAAGATGGTCATGCCATTGAACACACCGTTGGGTGAAATGCGGATGCCCAAGCGGTATGCACCGATGGCCTGTGCCACCTGCTGCGCCACCTCCAATGCAAAGCGATTGCGGTTCGCCAACGATCCACCATAGCTGTCGGTGCGCTGGTTGGATGCCGGGTTGAGAAACTGGTCAATGAGATAGCCGTTGGCACCATGCAGTTCCACCCCGTCAAATCCGGCCGCGATAGCATTCTTGGCTGCTTTCACATATCCCTGCTGCTCGGTGCGGATATCCTCCAATGTCATTTCGGCCGGGATGGGATATGGCTGGTTGCCCTCTTGGTCGGTGTACATGTTGCCGTCCAATGCTATGGCCGATGCGCTCAGCACACGGGTTCCTTCCTCCATGTTCAACACATGGGATACGCGGCCGGTGTGCATCAGCTGGATGAAGATCCTGCCTCCCTTGTCATGCACGGTCTTGGTCACCTTTTTCCATCCCTCTACCTGCGCATCTGAGTAGATGCCGGGAATGCGGGCATAGCCCAGACCATTGGCGGTCGGAGCCGTTCCCTCTGTGATAATAAGACCTGCGTTGGCGCGCTGACCGTAGTATTCGGCCATGAGGTCGTTGGGAACGTTGCCGATGGCGCGGCTGCGGGTCATCGGGGCCATCACCATGCGGTTTTGGAGTTCAAGTGTCCCGAGGCGGAAGGATGTGAAAAGTTTCATGGGTTGTTGCGTTTTGTTGTGGCACAAAGGTAGATCAATGTCCCGATTCAATGTTGTAACATCATTATCTTCCGATCACACATTTCAGCAGACCGTGCGGGTCACAATCAGGAGTAATTCTTCAGAGACCCGTACCTTCCTAACGACCTCCCACCTGCGGCCATCTAACTCTATAAATGAAGAACGCACCCACATTCCATGAACAGGGGTGCGCGCCTCAGATCGACCTCACGGCCGGTATGCTCAGTTGGAACCGATGTTGCCCTGACAGAGGGTGACCTCCATCAACAGCGTGGATTCCTGAATGGTCATGTAACCACCGTATGCCAAGAATTGGACGTAGCTAATGGCCTCACCGGAGTCAAGCGCACGGAGATCGGTGTAGCTCTTGCCCGATGCACCGTTGACAGGGTTGAGGGTCATTGACACAGGGCCACCGCCCACAGACTCGACACTGCCCACCCTGATCACTGCGGGGTGTACACTGCCTTCGTTGGTACCTGTCAGCGAAACGGTCACCAGCGAGTTGCCGTTGTTCCTCCTTTGGAACAGTGCCGAACCGCTGACACCCGAAGCACCCACTGCGTTGAGGGTGTATGATTGACTGTTGGCGGTCAGTGCATTGCCACCGATGTCGGCCACCGCAATGACAGTGGTGAGGTCGCTGCTGCTCTGACGCACGCTCAAGTGACCATCGAAGAGTATGAGCTCATCGTAGCTGATGTTGGTATTGTTGTCAAGCTTGGTGACAGTTGTGGAACTGTAGCCATTGACCACCGGGGTGAGCGTGATCGAAACAGACCCGCCCGACACTTCAGAACTCAGATGGATGTTGGCCGGGTGACTTGAAGCACTGCTGCCAGTGACCTCAATGTCGATGATGGTGACGGTGCTGCTCAGCTCTGTGAATGTCACAGTGCCTGCCACGCCTGTCAAGTCTTTGGCCACGAGGCCGTAGGAGGTGATCTTCTGCTCGGGAACATCCTCTTCCTCGTCACAGCCGCCAATCACCATGGTGAGCATGACCGCGAACATGGCAGTCATTGCAGGTAATCTCCTTGTCAATGTCTTCATCTCAATTGTTTTTATGTGTGAAAGAATTTTCACCGTGCAAAGGTTCCGCAATAGGGCTGCGGGCCTATTACACAACTCCGGCAAAAGGTTGTGTGATTCACAGGTGGAGAGGTGGCAAGGGGCGGCACGAGGGTAAAGAGGATTGCTGCGCTTCGGTTCACGAAAAGGATTGCACGCAAAGGACACAGCGTTCTTTCGCAGTGAACGCAAAATGGAAAAGACATGACTTGGCCACGGAAACACGGAAGTTCACGGAAAAAAGAAATCCATGCCTCGCAAAAGGTCACGCTGCGCTTCGGTTTTACCACAAAGGCACGCAGAGGGGTTCACGCAAAAGGTTACGCTGCGCTTCGGTTCAGACAATCCCGCATGTGCGGGACACACAGGGCGAAGAGGGACCCTCAGACAGACTCAGGACAGGCCGTTCGCATATTACGAAGCAACAGCGAAAGGCGTTCGCGCGAGCTCAACAGTGGCTGGGACGCCACCGTATAAAAGACATGAGGGAAAAGACCCTCGCGCCTGTGGGTGCCGCTTTAATTCTTCTCGAATGTCAGCAGATCGGTTCCACCATTTCCACCACTCACATCGGTGAGCTCGATCCTGGTAGCTGATTGCGAAACAAAATTCCAATCATCAACCAAGTCTTCAAAATCATTGGTCAAGTTGAAATTGATGTTAAAGTCCAGATCATCTTGACTGTCATCATTACTGTTGCTATCGCTTATGCTCCAAGAGCCATCATAGCTATTTGTCCCATTGCCTGCGCTCAACACACCTGAATCATTAAAAGTGAAGTTGTAGCCCGTAAAGTGATTGGTCTCATCTGTACCAGAGTCGATAAATTTTGTAATGCGCCAAGTACCACTTTGAACATTGGTCTCAACTTGAGACTGAGTAACATTGGTACCGTCCTCATTTGTGGTGCAGGACACAATAGAAGATAGGCCGACCACACAGGCCAAGATTGAGAGTTTCAGATTCTGAGTATTCATCGGTTTAGTTTTTTTATGTACGCCTTGTACTCGGTTTTCACATTCAGGTTGAACGCAACGGGCGGAACAATCACCCCCCGATAGCACGGGACAGCGCAAAGGTATAAGGATGCGGGACATCAATAACCGTCCATCGAATGAGGAGCCTACTCCCCTTTCACCACCCTTCTCACCGTCACATTCCCATGGAGAGCGATCCTTACCAGATATACCCCATCGCGATGGTCACGGAGGTCGATGGTGGAGGTTTGCATGGCAGCGGTCACCGTGCGACCGAACACGTCCATCACTTCCACCATGGCGGGTGTTGAAATGGTGAACAGCCCATTGGACGGATTGGGATAGATGTGTACCCCGTCTATCGGCATGGGGCCGTTAAGCCCAACGGAGCTGCACATCAGGTCGTTGACATACTGCCATACCGTATCGTTGAACAGGATGGGCACTTCGCCCACGCCCGGTGCGTTGCCCATGCGGATATACACCAGGTCGAGGCTGGGCACCACGTTGATGATCTGGCCGTTCTTGCCCAAGGCGGCATACATGTCATCCGGTGCGTTGGGGTTGAGTGGGCCGGGCAGTTGGAGCTGAAGCCCGGGCACCATGGCCGTGGCCTTGCCGTTGAGCCACCACAGGTAGCCATACGATTCGTTGAGCGATTGTGAGGTGTTCACCATTGCGTTGAAATACGTGGCATCGGTCATCAACTGGTTGCCGTTCCAGTTGCCATTGTTCAGCATCAGCAGGCCGAAACGCGCCATGCTGCGCGGTCTGCTGACGAACACGTTATTGTAGCCCGATTGCACATAGAGGCCCGTCATGCCCGTTGGGGTCTTCAGTTTCTGGGTGGTGTAATCGTTGAGGGTCTGACCGGTGGCGTTCTCTATCACCCCATCGAGCAGTGTGTATGGCCCGTTGTGGTAGGCCCAGCGCGTCCCCGGTTCGGCAATGCAAAGGAGGCACGTGGCGAGTGTGCAATAGTGGTCGGCCACGCCATCGTCAAGGCCGCTGGTCATGGTGAGCTGATGGCGGATGGTGATCTTCTCCTCCTCCTCTGGCAGGCAACTGGTCCAGCCTGTGCCGAGATAATCAGAGGTGGTGTCGGCAATGGACAGATGGCCTTCCTGCTGCGCAATGCCCACCATGAAGGCGGTCAAGGTCTTTCCGGCCGATGCCCAGTACCATGCGCTGTCCTGAGTGAAGGTGCCGAAATACTGCTCTATCACTATGCGGCCGTCCTTGAGCAGGATGAATGCCTTTGTGTTCTTCTGTTCGAGATAGTCGAGCAGGGTGTCCACCTTTTCGGGGCACCAGCCCAGTTCTGCGGGCGTGATGGTCTCCCAAGTGTTGCCGACCGTGGGCGGGAAGTAGGGCGTTTGGGCGGTTGCGCCCATCGTGGCGCACAGCAGCAAAAGGAGGTGGACGTGTTTCATGGCGACTGGGGTCTGTGTAAAATGAATGAGGGGGTATCTATCACGAAGGCACACAAAGGAGAGCGGGCAAAGTTTTTGCTGAGCAAAGAGCTCGCTGCGCTTCGGTTCACGCAGAGGGGCAAAGGGAAAGACACGCAAAGGTCGCAAAGGGGGCTTGACCACCAAGGCGCACGAAGGGATTTACCACAAAGGCACACAAAGTGAGCCGGGATTGTTTCGCTCCGTTCGCAATGACGGGGCAACCCCTATAACGGTCAAAGGCGCGAGGTCTAAGACCTGCACGCCTTTGAGCACGGTCCGGTGTCGCACCCGGACGAAGTAAAGATAAGACTTTTTTGTGGGCGGTGGAGAGTGGTATGGAACGGACGGTTCCCGATAATCGGCACGATAGGACATGCATTGGCCACGGAAGCACGGAAGTTCACGGCAAAAGAACAGGAGAACAGAACCGGTCAACGGGTTGAAAAACCCTCGCGCCTGCAACAGGTTGCATTCAACAGATCAGCAGCAGGCGGGTCTCTCCCGGTCGTTCCTCGGGGGCACGGTGAATGCAGGGCAGGACACTGCTATGCGGATGATCGACCGCCAATCGCCATAACCGGCCGAGACAGGCAGCATCGCAACCGTGAGCCTGTTCCCCAATCCGACAAGTGCCGCTGTGCGCATCAACGGCCTTACCGGGGCCACTGCCATCGAACTGATAGATGCCATGGGCCGCGTGGTGCTGACAACCTCGCTCCTGCCCGACCAGAACACCGTTGACATGCATTCCTTGCCCGCAGGCACCTACATCCTGCGCCTGATGGATGCCGAAGGGGTGAAAGTGGCGCGCGTGGTGAGGAACTGAGAAGCGGCCCTGTTGCTCCGATACCGAAAGGCCCTGCCAGCAGATGGCAGGGCCTTTCTATTCCTATTGATGCGGAACGGGCCGAATGCAGCTTTGCACACAGTCCATAGTCCATGGTCCGTAGTCCACAGGGGATTCCGCATGGGCGGAGTCTATCTACGATGTATTCAATATCATCTATTACATCTCGGAGGTCAACTTTGGGCAGCCTCGTGCGGGCAGGCAGGTATCACTTCAAAATCAACAATTCCAATAGCGCTAAGTCACTCTTAAACATTTCCATTTCATCCATGCCATATGTTTCAGCATGGTAAAAAGAATTGTAGTGAAACTCAATACTGTACTGACCCGCTTCAGAAACGCGAGTGCCAAACTTAGAAATGGCATCTAATCTAATCGCCATAAAAGACGACAGTTTATTGTCAAAACGGGTATAGTCAAATCTAATCCATTTACCAGCAATGATTTTGAATTTACTCTTCATCTTACTCTCAGTTAATGCTCACTCATTCAACTTCCTATACACCCGCTTCATCATCAGTTCCTTCACGAGGTCACCAAAGGCCTTGTCTTCAAGAATCTTTTCAAAGATGCCTTGATTTTGGTCCATGCGCTCAATCAGTTTGGTGATAAACAGGTCGTCAAAGGCATATTTGAAGGTGTCCTGTTTATTGACTCTAGCCTGTAATCTCAAAGTTTCGTCTTTTTCGAGTTCGGCCTCTATCTGGTCGAAGAAGAGCTTGTCAGCCTCTTCAAACTCAGTTCCAAAACGGTCGTTGAGTATAGATACAATCTCAGAAAGCAATGCCTCTTCCTCCTTGGAGCGTTTAAGACCTGCCTCCAAGGTGCCACTCAGCTCACCTTCCTCATTCTTGACAAGGTCTATTGAGCCTTCCTTTATCTTTTGTAAGCGATAGTATTCCAAAGCCACTTCATCATCAAGCTCTATCGCTTCCGACAGGTCGCGTTTGGGAAGTCTTGTCTGCAACAGTTTGGCGTAGGCGTAGAACTTCTCCATGTCGGAGTCTATGAACGGCATAATCTGCGATAAGAACGAATAAAGGTTCGTCCATGAGCGCAACCCCTTTTTGAATTCATCCTGTTTATCCTCCTCGGCAAGGGCTCTGTAGCGTTCCACAGCAGTGTCAGTGTAGGCGTAAAGGTGCTTTTGCCCCTTGGCACTGTCAGCCCTGAACTGTCGGTCGAAATAGACATTCGCAAGGGCTTCCACTTCTGTTTGCCAATAGATTTGAAAACTGTCCAATCGTTCTTTCAAATCATAGAGGTGGTTGATGTCCGTTTCTTCCGTTGTGGTTGTGAACTCATAATACGGTTGGAACGAATCGAGAATCGTTTGGCGGTCGTTGGCAAAGTCGAGTACGAAGGTGTCCTCCTTGCCTGCACAAGTGCGGTTGAGCCGCGAAAGGGTCTGCACCGCCTTCACGCCCGACAGTTTCTTGTCCACATACATGGTATGCAGCAAGGGCTGGTCAAAACCCGTCTGGTACTTATCCGCCACGATGAGGATTTTATATTCCTCCTTTTCAAACACCGTGGCCAGTTCCTTCTCACCGAATCCCGTCATTTCGGGTTCAGACACGCCTTCGGGGAAGTTGTCGTCCTTCACTTTGCCTGAGAACGCTACCAGTATCTTAATCTCTTTCTCGTAGCCTTTTATCTTGATGTAGCGGGTAAACTCCTCGAAATAGCGTTTAGCATGGAGGCGCGAACCGCACACCAGCATAGCCTTGGCCCTACCGCCTATCTTCTTAGCAACAATGCCTCTGAAATGCTCAATGATGACCTCAGTCTTCTGGGCGAGGTTGTGCGGGTGGATGCTCACAAACTTGCCAATGGCCTTGGCCGCCTTCTTCTTTTTCAGTTTCGGGTCGTCCTCTATGGCCTTGGTCAATTTAAAATAGAGCTCGTAGGTCACATAGCTTTTCAGCACATCGTGAATGAAACCTTCCTCAATGGCCTGACGCATGGAATAGAGGTGAAAAGCTTTGGGTTTTTCTCCCTCCTTCTCCTGCCCGAATACTTTCAAGGTCTTATATTTCGGAGTGGCGGTAAAAGCAAAGAACGAGATGTTGTTTTGCTTACCGCGTGCGGCAGCCGAACGCTCCACTTCTTCGCGAATCATATCATCGGCACTATAGGCATCATCCCCGTCAGCCTCTTCGGTGGCGGCAAGTTCCAAGGTCTTCACCGATAGCACCTCTTTCATCTTCTTGCTGGCCTCACCGCCCTGCGAGCTGTGCGCCTCGTCAATGATGACAGCATATTTCCGCTCTGGCATATCGCCCACCTTGTCGATGACAAAGGGGAACTTTTGCAAAGTGGTGATGATGATGTTGGTACCATAGCCCAAGGCAGCAGCCAACTGGCTGCTGTCCTTGTCAATCTTCTGCACCACGCCCTGCTTGTGCTCAAACTGATAGATGGTGTCCTGCAATTGCCTATCGAGCACTTGGCGGTCGGTCACCACAATCACCGAATCGAACACCCGTTGGTCTGCTGCATCGTGCAGGTTCGACAGGCGATAGGCCAACCATGCAATGCTGTTGCTCTTGCCGCTACCTGCCGAGTGCTGTATCAGATAATTCTTTCCAGCCCCATGTTCAAGCACATGGCCGCCAACCTTGCGCACGGCATCCAGCTGATGATAGCGCGGAAAGATGAGTGTTTCTTTCTTATAGATGCGCCCATCCATATCGTATTCCTCCGTTTGCAGATGTACGAACCGCTGCAATATCTCCAACCAGCTTTCGCGTTGCAAGATGTATTCCCACAGGTAGGCCGTTCGGTAACCATCAGGGTTCACAGGGTTGCCCTTGCCAACGCCATTGCCCTTGTTGAAGGGCAGCCAGTAGGTGCGACCGCCATCCAGCTTCGTGGCCATGAACACCTCGTCCTGATCCACCGCGAAATGCACCAGCGTGCGTTTCTTGAAAGCAAACAGCAGTTCGCGGTTGTCGCGGGTGTTAGCATATTGCTTCAATGCATTGCCCACATCCTGCCCAGTGAACTGGTTCTTCAGTTCCAAGGTGGCAAGCGGCAGGCCGTTCAAGGCCAGCACCACATCCACCGAATTCTTATTGTCCTTGCTGTAATACACCTGCCTATAGGCTTTCAGGCTGTTCAGTCCATAGAGTTCCATAGCCTCAGGGTTAAGACCCGATGCTGGTTTGAAATAAGCCATCTGAAACCGCACACCATAATCCGTGAACCCATTGCGCAGCACATCGAGGCTGCCGCGCAGGTCCAATTCTTTGTATAGGCGCTGGATGACGCGGTTGTCCACATCACTGCCGTGGATTGCCGCCACCTTCTCCCAGCGCTTAGGCTGTGTGGTCTGCAAGAAAGCCAGCACATCATATTTGAACATGCCCAGGTCTTTGCTGTAGTCGGCAGCATTGCCCTCAGTGTAGCCGCCCTGTGTTACAAGGGTGTCCACAAGGGCGGTCTCGAATGTGTGTTCGGTGGTGATGTTCATTAGGTGAGTTTCCAAGTGGGTTCGTTTTCCCATCCTTTTGGGAATCCCATTCTGTACAATTCCACTTTGGGAAACTGTTTGAACAGTTCCAACAGTTCTGAACGCAAATGATGTCCAGGACTTATGCTATCGGTCAGATACATTATGGCAGAGAGGATCGGAAAGATCTTGCGTCTCTGATAATTGTCCGGAACATGGCCCAACAATGGACGAGGTGTGGTGGCAGGCCAATCGTACTTGTTGATGATGACCCTGTTCCACAAGCGTCCATGATGGGCAATTATGTTGCGGATGAGCGTGATGGCAATGAGCCAACTGCCAAGGTATTTCTGGTTGTAGAGTCCGAATGCTGCCGCAATGGCATTTTTCTCGGGCAATTGGTGCTCAAGGTTCTTAAACAGCTTTGACAATGCTCCGAGCGTGAGCACCTCAAGGGCCTTCCAACTCTCAGGGTTCTCGGTGGGATGGTTCTGGTAGTGCTTGACGATGAACTCCTCGCTGCTGTCGGTGAGCTCCCTATGTATCTTGGACTGAAAGTCGCTGAAGTATCTCTTGTTCGGGAACAGTGATGAGTCCAGATACCATTCGGCCCCGTAGGTGAGCGACAAATGGTAGATCATCTTGGTGCGCAAAGCAATCTCTATGCGCTCTATCGCATTGAACACGATGAGGCGGAAATGGCGGTCGAAGTTGTAGAGGTCTACCACATCCTCGAAAAAGCTGCCATCCTTGAAGTGGTGATTCACCTTGTCGTCCTGCATCTCCCACCAGTAGCCTTTGAGCCGATAGTAGCTGATATTGGCCAGAAAATGCGGGGCCGATGCCTCATCCCTGAAGGCCATGTTGCGGCCTTTGAGCAATGCGATCTGTTGCTGTATGGTCTGGGGTGCCTTGGCCATGGTTACAGTCTGGTCTTTCAGAACATAGGTACACAAAAAACCTCTCCGACAGCCATCATGCCTGTTGCCGTAAAAAAGAAGACCCGCGTGCAGATCTTACGGGATGCAGCGCGGGTACGGTTGGCACAAAGGTACATCCTCCATTTGATATATCAGACCATTACGCTACGCGCACCTTGCCTGTCACCACCTCGCTGATCAACGCGGTGCGGTATTCTGTCAATAGGGCTATCAGTTTTTGGGTCTTAGAGATTTTGGAATCAACCTTTTTGCAGGCCACTTGAATATGTTCTACAACATTTCGCTGTTCCACTAAACTTACTGGCATGGGCAGGAAATAATTCATGATTTTTCCCTGTCCGATTGTTGGAATGGTACCTCCAACAACAGTGGTTTCTACCTGATGCCGGATACTTAAAGACTTCAGTACGTACCAAAGAAAATTGGAGTCGCAACTGACTTCCTTAAAAACTATAATCTGAGGATTTATAGTTGCCTTCTCTGGCAAATCAGCTACAAATGATACTTTCCCATATGTAGACCCCGTTTTCACAAATAGAATATCACCATTATCAATCATGATCTCTGGTGATTCCTCATACTTCTCCCACGACAAATAAGTGCAATTCTCAAAGTCCATGTGATATTCCTTCATGTTTGAAGGACTGATAGTTATGGCACCTTGCCCTATTGGAACAAGATCGGAGGTCTTGTAGCCTCTAAAACCAATTCGACCGAACACTTTGGCAATGTGACGTATTCTTTTCACCTCCCAATGTTCAGGCACATCGCCCAGCCATTCAATGCCCGATGATTTCATTGTGGCATCACGGTCTATGCCCTTGGTAACTGCCTGATTGATGATGGCGGTCTTTTCCTCGGCATACAGTTCCAACAGGCGTTTCTTGTCGGCTATCAGGGCATCTATCTCGGCTGTCTTGCGGTCGAGGTAGGCGGCTATGGTGGATTGTTCTTTCCTGTCTATCGGTGCAGTAAAAGGTATGTCTCTTAGCTGTCCTGGATAGATGTGCACGACTATCTCGCCTTTGGCAAGTTTTGCCTTCTGTACATTTAGATGGTATGAATTAAACAGATACGAGAGAAACACACTATCGAACCGCTGTTGCCTGTAGATGATTACATCACCACCCGCATATGCTGTTTCAATCCCAGTATAGCAGACAGCTTTACCGATTTCCTCAGCAGTCTCACCTGAAGCCGCAAATAGAATATCACCTGCTTCTACAGAAACCGAATATTCAGCAAGCTGCTTAGGGATGTAGCGTTCAGCAGTTTTAATCTGAGTATCGTACTTCGTATAGATGTCACCATAGATGAATGCAGGAAGCCCCTCACTAGTAAGGTCAGCCTTCGGGATGCCTTTACCCTTGAAGAAGTTTCCATTGTACGCCAATCTAAAACGTCCCCACGATTCAGGAATCTCGGGTCTGCAATCAATGCTGGAGGATTGATATGTGTCGTAGAAATTCATTTTCTCGTTTTTCTCGATTTCAGCTTTGCTGCCTTTTTTCTCCTTAAAACCTCCATGTAACTTCCCTTTACTCTGAGAAGGTAGTCTGAATCCGCCTTGAATTTACTAATAATCCAATGAACACATTCTATGGTATATGTGGCTCTGTTCAAAGGGCCATGAGGTCTGCAGTATCTGCTCCCTTTGCTTGGTATCCATTGTTGGTCGTGGCAGATGGCCAGCCAGTCATTCGTGTTCATCTTTTCCTGCTCTTTACCAGAATACCTGAATAGTTGAACGCGGTCGGCAAGACTCATTTCCGTATTTAGCCTATCATTAACCTGCTCGATTACGTTACCTGAAAGGAGTTCATCAGAGTGGTCGCTGAATTCCTTGATAACATTGACACTCTCTTTTCCTTTGATAAGCTCGGCCAATGTAAAATCTTCCTCTCCAGCCTTAGCAAATCGAAGTTTATGGTTTACAACGATTGCGAACTCATTATCTGCTTGGATCTCAATGTCTGCTAAAATCGATTCAATAACTGGCTTAATTTCATCTGCAAGTTCTTTCCCGTACTTGCTTTGAAGACCTACAGTCGAAGACTTGGGATGTCCTGTAGTAAGGGACATAAGCCCGATGCTTGACGAGGGCAAAAGCTGATAACCTACGTCATCATTCCAAAATTTGGTGAAATTGATAACCGATGCTTGAAAAATTGGAGAATATGCCCCACCCAATTCTGGAAGGATAAGATGTGCTGATGTGTTACGTAAGTCGATGATCTTAGAAAGGTTAAGATAGACCTTGTTGCTTACGCCCAAAATTTCCTTGGCGCATTCGTCCAGTCCCTTTGTTCGTCCTGCTGACTTTGAACTGAAAATAGAATCGGTACCACTCTTCTTTATCATTGCTGCCTTTAACAGGTGCTCCCAAGCCGCACAGTGTATAAGAGTGAAAGCCTGAAACCTGTTCTCCAACGAAGGCCTGTTATACAGTTCAAGGGAAAGTATGAAATTGTCCTTTGCCTGATTCAGAAGGATGTCTCGGTGACCGAGTGTTCCTGTCCCCTCAACAGGCAAAGCCGTCTTCTTGGTGCTCAACAGCTGGAAGAACTGCTCAAACGTCAATGAAGAAATATCCTTTGCACGATATTCCGTCTCATTCGCCTTCTCAAAAGCGAAATCCCATTCGTGCCTGCTTATTTTAGCATTTATGGTGCCTTTAAGCTTATATCCAGTCGCATCAGCAAGTTCTTGAAGCGTAAAGGTCTTATTCGCCTTCTGCTTGGCTTTCAAGAACTCATAGAATTTCTCCTGTTGGGGCAATATCCGTTTTGCAGTCATGGCATACGGGCTATGATTTATTCCAACACCATTCTCTCCCCCTCCAAACTCCTTTCCTCCAACGTCAGAATCTCGGCCTTGATGTCGGCCAAGGGGCGCAGGGGTTTGAACTGGTAGAAATATTTGGTGAAATTGATCTCGTAGCCCACCTTGGTCTTGGTTTCGTCTATCCACGCATTGGGCAGGTGCGGGCGCACCTCGGCATCGAAATAATCGGCAATGGTCTGGGGGCGTAGAGACGCACGGCCGTGCGTCTTTACCATCGAACCGTTGCCATCCTGTAGAGACGCACGGCCGTGCGTCTCTACAGGGCCGTGCGTCTCTACAGCAACAGGCGCGGGCACCAGAAACGGGATGTTCTCGTAATCGCGCAATGATGGGTCGGGTTTCGGTTTCCCTTTGGTTTTTACGATTTTGCCGTTTTCCATCAACGGTTGTTCCACCGTTATGCGGTGATAGGCAAAGAAATCGTTGGGGTAGATCTTGCAATAGTTGTTCTCCTCAAAATTGCCATACAATTGGGTGATGAACCCGATGCCGCGCGTGTTGCCATTCTCTGCAATCTTCTTGCGCTTGCTGCCAAGGCTGCGGTCCATCTTGTCGTAGAATAGATGGGCCGATTCCGAATTCGCCCCCGTGGCATTGATCAATTGCACCTTGCCCTTGCGTTGCTTGCTTTTGTGGTTGGTCACTATCCATATATAGGTGCTGATGCCCGTGTTGTAGAACAATT
>JAIPBJ010000066.1 GCA_021739625.1 Flavobacteriales bacterium
GTCTTTCTCGTATGCCGCTGGTGCTGTCCAATGCCTGCATCAGTGGGGTGGAGGGCATCGTGACCGCTGCCAGGATGATCCGTTCGGGCGAGGTGCGCCACGTGATGGTGCTTGGGGGCGACATTGTCTCGCAGTTCACCTTGGCCGGCTTCTCATCGCTCAAAGCGATGGCCGATGGGCCGTGCCGTCCCTACGATGCGCAGCGCACAGGCATAAATCTTGGTGAGGCTGCCGCAGGTCTTGTGCTCAGTTCTTCCAAAGACCTGTTCAAAGGCACCTGCATGGAGTACCTTGGAGGTGCTGTGACCAATGATGCCAATCACATCAGCGGGCCATCCCGCACTGGCGAGGGGCTTTATCGCAGTATCAGCAGGACTTTGAAAGAGTCCGGGGTGGATGCCGCTGATGTTGCCTACGTCAATGCCCATGGCACTGGCACCAGTTTCAACGATGAGATGGAGTCCATTGCACTGGAGCGGGCCGGGCTTTCTTCAGTTCCTATGAACAGCCTCAAAGGCTACATTGGTCACACGTTGGGTGCGGCAGGAGTGATTGAGACCCTGATCGGTCTTGAGTCCATGAAACAGGGCAAACTGTTGCCATCGCTCGGCTATTCAGAGCACGGAGTTACGCGGCCAATGAACGTCATCACTGAACAGCGGCCATTTCCCGAAGGCGTGTTTTTGAAAACCGCGTCAGGATTCGGAGGCGGGAACGCGGCAGCAGTTTTCAGGCCATTGACCCCCAATGAGGGCAATTCGTAGGCCAGCACGAAACCTTGAACCTGAAACCTTGAACCCGAAATTGACATACTGCCACATCCGCGAAGGTGAAGTATTCATCAATGGTGAACTGTTCTATCAGCACATGGGCGATGAGCCTTTTCTGGTCGGGCTGTATCGGCATCTGGGTCTCAGCTACCCGAAGTTCTTCAAAATGGATGAGATGTCGCGCATGGCATTTCTTGGAAGCGAGATGG
Organism: Flavobacteriales bacterium; assembly: GCA_021739625.1. Lineage (GTDB taxonomy): Bacteria > Bacteroidota > Bacteroidia > UBA10329 > UBA10329 > UBA10329. The sequence continues at coordinate 980 of JAIPBJ010000066.1, forward strand.
TGCTGGTGCGGTCAGAATTGGAGCGGTTCACGGATGATGAAGTAGCATTGCTTTTCGCCAACCGCAGTAGTAGTCTGATGACTGACGGGCAGTTCCGGTCCACGCTCGAAGGCGGAATTCCGAGTCCCGCACTGTTCGTTTACACGCTGCCCAACATCGGGATGGGAGAGGTATGCATACGCCATAGATTCTACGGTGAGAACAGTTTTCTGGTGATGGAGGATTTCAGTCCAGAGCAGTTGTTACAGACCGCTCTTCCACTGTTGCAACAAGGCGCGGCCAAAGCTGTGCTGCTCGGCTGGGTGGAGACGGACGGTGAGCACCATGACGGGTTCTTCGTTTTTCTGAACAGCGATTCAGAGATCACTTCGGATGAATTGAAAAAGCGCTATGAAATGCGTTAGCCACGGAAATCCTGACAGCGGCTTTTTTGCCCTGTCAGCGATTTGCCAAAGCGGTCATAAACCGCTGACAGAGTCTTCGGCCACTGTCAGGGTTGACAACGGGAAATGGAAATGAAAATAGCAGTCACAGGAATCGGAGTCATCTCGGCCATTGGCAACGGTGCTATGGAAAATTTCTCCTCACTGATTGCGAAGCGGACGGGCATAGGCAAGGCCATAGTGCTTGATTCCGCCCTCACGCAGACCCATCTTTTCGGAGAGATTGCACTGACCGATGCACAGCTCCGCGGGATGTTGGGCTGGCAGGGCGAATCGGTTTCGCGCACCTCGCTGCTCAGTGCCGTGGCCATTGGTGAGGCGATCGTGAGTGCAGGTCTCAGCAATCTTTCCGATGTGGGTCTTGTTTCGGCAACCAGCGTCAGCGGCATGGACCGGAGCGAGTCCTTTCTCGGTGATTTTCTGATGAATGGCAACATGGACAGTGTGGAGCGGATCATTACCCACGATGGCGGCACAACCACCCGGCAGGTGGCACTTCATTTCGGTATCGGTGGGCCTTTGAACACCATCAGCACGGCCTGTTCATCTGGCGTCAATGCCATTGCGATGGGTGCAAGGATGCTGCGGCAGGGAATGATCGACCGTGTTATTGTGGGCGGAACGGACGGTCTGTGCCGCCTCACGGCCAATGGCTTCAACAGCCTGATGATCCTGGACCCGGAATGGTGCCGCCCGATGTCTGCCGACCGCGCAGGTCTCAATCTGGGTGAAGGAGCGGCCTATCTGGTGCTTGAACCGATGGAAGTTGCCGAAACACGTGGGGCAAAGATCCTCGCAACAGTTTCCGGTTGGGCCAACACCAACGATGCCTATCACCAGACCGCCTCATCGCCCGATGGTGACGGGGCCTATCGCAGTATGAAGCTGGCGTTGGAGAAGGCGGAACTGGCCCCGTCCGACATCAGTTATATCAACGCCCATGGCACGGGCACTCCGAACAACGACCAGAGCGAGAGCATCGCCATCGACCGATTGTTCGGTGCAGCAAAACCGCCCATCAGCAGCACCAAGGCCTACACCGGCCATACTTTGGCCGCATCGGGTGCCATTGAGGCCGTGTTCTGTGTGCTTGCCCTTCAGCATCAGCGATTGCTTCCCAACCTCAACCATAGCGAACCCATGTTGGAGAATGACTGGCTTCCGGTCACCGAACCCATGGAGGCAGAGCTGCTGCACGTGCTCTCCAATTCGTTCGGTTTCGGGGGCAACAACAGCAGTGTGGTAATCTCTGCTGCGTCTTAGTTCTTCCGGAACGGGTAGCCCGGGTCCGTCCTCTCCATGATTACGAAAGGCCCGCGTTCCTCCGTCACTTGAATGTGCGGGAACCAACGGTGTACTTGGCCGATGTCCTTGTTGCGGGCAATGAAATAGACGGGCCTGTCCACACTTTCCAACGCCAGCCAGTTCACCTCGCGAGACTGCGGTCCGAGGTCGGGTCTGGCCTCTCCATAGAAGAGGTGAGCATACGAATGGAAATGCAATGGGCGCAGGTAGCATCTTTCTGTGCTTTTTCCGCGATAGAATTCCACAAGGTCGCGCTGTGTGTACTGCTCTATTTTGGGGGCAATGACCACGCCTATCAACCAAACAGTGATAAATGTGGTGCCGAACAGTAGTGGGATCCCGGTGTCGGATCTGCCCTTGCGCAACATCCAAAGTGAGAAAAGACCACCAGCAAGAAAGAACAGTCCGATAAGGGGTTCCCACGGTCGCTCAGGCACTTGCTTGGCGAACATCGTGTGTGCGAAAATGTCTTTTTCCAAAAGCGGAAGCAGATATGGCTTCAGCACATTCAGCATTCCTCCCAACGTGAATGCCGTTCCCAACAGGACAGTCAGGGTCAGAAATGCGATGAGGTGAGCCCGAGTGAACTGCCAGCGGCCCTTCTGCAAACGATAGATGTGCCATGCGGCAAGGAAAGTGAGCGGAAAATAGGTGAGCGAGCTGTAATGGACGATCTTGGTCTTCACGATGCTGAATACGATGAGGACCACCCAGAAAAGGATCAGCATCCAGCGGTGATACGGCAGTGCGGGCGAATCTGAGGTGCTGTGCCTTATTCCGGCAAGAAAGAACAGAGATATGGGGAAGCAGCCGATGAGCAGGACTACCGAATGATACCAGAAAGGCTGAACGTGGCCGGCCTCTCCCTCGGTGGCCAATCGGATGTTGTAGGCAATGAAGTCCTGCACTACATGACCATGGCCGCGCAGCAGTTCTGCGAAGAACCATGAAAATCCCACAAGAAGTACCAAGAAGAGAAATAGAAGAGGGTCTGTCCAGCGCACCTTCACTTTTTTCCAATGCCAAAGACCATATATGACAATGGCGATCAATGGCAGCAGCAGTCCTACCGGTCCTTTGGTGAGCACCGCCAGTCCGATGAACAGCCCTGACAGTAGTATCCGTTTCCTTTCCATAGGAAAACTGTGAGAGCCAAGTGCCAACTGATGTACACCAAGGTAAATGAAGAGATTGAACCACGGGTCGATGATGCCCGATCGGAAATAGAATCCGGGAAGCATCGATCCTGCGAAGGTCAATGTCCACAGCAGCCCGAATCGGGGATTGATGATGCGGCTCCCGATGCGGAACAGCAGCACCAACGTGGTGATGCCGGCAATGGCGTTGGGAAGTCTTGCTGCGAAGGCATTGACCCCGAAGACCTTCATGCACACGGCCTGCATCCAAATGAACAGGGGCGGTTTTTCCCAGAAAGGTTGGAAGTTGATCTGAACGAAACTGTAGTCATCGGTCACCAGCATTTCGCGGGCGGCTTCGGCAAAATTCACCTCGTCCCAGTCGAACAGATTCACAGAACCGAGCAACGGGATGAATGCGAACGCTGCAAGAACCGCAATGAGCAGCGAGATCCGGTCTATGTTTCGCAGGTCGAGTTTCATGGCCAGAGCCTCCGGTTCAACTTGCTTTGGGGATTGCGGTCGGCATAGCTCACTATGAAATAGTAGGCAGCAAGTGTGGTGCCCACACCGATCCATGCTCCGGCAATCGTGTCCTCAATGAAGTGCTGGGAGATATATACCCGCGAGAACGCGGCCAAAATGGCCCAGATGAGGAATAGACATGTGGCCCACCGTTTGCGAACAAGAAGTGCGAACATAAGGAACAGGCAGAATGCCGTGGCGGAGTGACCGGATGGGAAGCTGAACTGCGAAGCGCGCTCCAACCCTTCGATGCTGCGGAGCACACCGGAACCGAAGAAGCCCGCAGGGCGTGGAATGTCGAAGACACCTCGTTTGAGCCATTGCACGATGATGCCCATGCTGGCCGCAGAAACGCCCAAGGCCAAGGCCCACGAATAGCGGACGAGAATCAGGATAAGGATGGCTATCACGGGAACCGAACCATTGGCCGTCTCCGTGAAATAGCGGAAGAAGGTGTCTCCCCAAGGATGGGAAAAACTGTTGAGCCACAGATGCCCTTCGGCCTTGCCCATCACGAAATACACAGACAGCCCGAACAGGCTATAGAGCGACAGACCCGCCAGAAACGGTCTTATGACATTTCCCGTTCCGCGCACATCGTCTATGATCAGTGGCCGAATTCTGAGATGAACTTGATGCGCATCAGCCGCACCTCTTCCTCAGAGTAATCGTTCTCACCAAGTTCCTTGAGTGCATCCTTGATGCTGTCGGACTTTGCCTCCCGGAAATACTCATAGACCTCCTCCTGCTTGTCCTCATCGATGATCTTGTCGATGTAGTAATTGAGGTTGATCTTGGTCCCTGATGCCATGATGTGCTCAATCTCGGTGAGCAGTTCATCAATCTCCATCCCTTTGGCCTCGGCAATGTCCTCAAGGTCGAGCTTGCGGTCTATGCTTTGAATGATATGGACCTTATTGCTCGACTTCTTGGCAACGGTGCGCACTACCAGATCCTGCTCGCGTTCAATCTCGTTCTCTTCAACATAGTCCTTGATGAGTTCGATGAAAGGTTCACCGAACCGCTTGGCCTTGCCAACTCCCACACCGGTAATGTCCTTAAGCTCATCGAGCGTGATGGGATAGCGCAAGGCCATGTCTTCCAATGAGGGATCTTGGAATATGACGAACGGGGGCAGGCCTTCTTCGCGCGACATCTCCTTGCGAAGCTCCTTGAGCATCGTCAGGAGAACATCGTCAAATCCACTGCCGCCACCTTTCATCGGTGCCGAAGAAGAAGACTCCTCCTCGTTGGGGTCAGCATCGAAATCGTGATCGAGGGTCATGAGAAAAGAAACGGGTTTTTTGATGAATGCTTGACCGGCCTTGGTCATTTTGAGCAGGCCGTAATTTTCAATGTCCTTGCTTAGGAAACCGGATATGAGTGCTTGGCGCACCATGGATTCCCAGTACTTCTGATTTCTGTCGGCACCCGCCCCGAACTGTTCAAGGGTGTCATGCTTATAGGAGGTGATGGTGTTGCCGCTGATGCCGAGCAGAATGTTGACCACGTGTTTCATCTTGAATTTCTCCTTGATGGCAACAATGGTCTCCAGAAGCATCGTCATCTCCTCTTTGGCCTCTTCCTTTTTCTTCGGATATCGGCAGTTGTCGCACTCGTCCTTGCAGCCCGAGTCATCAAATGTCTCACCGAAGTAGTGCAGCAGGAACTTTCTACGGCATACGGACGCCTCAGAGAAGGCAACGACTTCTTGCAGCAACTGTTTGCCTATCTCCTGCTCGGAAATGGGTTTTCCCTGCATGAATTTCTCCAACTTGATGATGTCATCATAGTTGTAGAACGCAATGCACTGGCCTTCGCCACCGTCACGGCCGGCACGACCGGTCTCCTGATAGTAGCCTTCCAGACTTTTTGGGATGTCGTGGTGGATCACGAAGCGCACATCGGGCTTGTCTATGCCCATGCCGAAGGCGATGGTTGCCACTATCACACTGGCATCGTCCATCAGGAATTCATCCTGATGCCTTGCCCGGGTGGACGCATCAAGTCCGGCATGATAGGGAAGCGCTTTGATGCCGTTCACGTTCAGCGTCTCGGCCACTTCTTCCACCTTCTTGCGACTCAGGCAATAGATGATGCCCGACTTGCTGTGCTGACCCTTGATGAACTTGATCATGTCTCGCACCACATCCTTCGACTTGGGGCGTACCTCATAATACAGGTTGGGGCGATTGAATGAGGACTTGAACACATTGGCATCCACCATGCCCAGATTCTTCTGAATGTCCTGCTGCACCTTGGGTGTGGCAGTGGCAGTGAGGGCGATCACCGGCACCTTGCCGATAGCCTCGATCATGGGGCGCAACTTGCGGTAATCAGGACGGAAATCATGACCCCACTCCGAGATGCAGTGGGCCTCATCAATGGCCACAAATGAAATGTTCACCGATTTGAAGAACTCGATGTTCTCTTCCTTGTTGAGCGATTCAGGTGCAACGAACAGCAACTTGGTCACACCGCTGGTGATGTCTGCCCGCACACGCTCGCTCTCGCTCTTGCTGAGTGAGGAGTTGAGGAAATGCGCAATGCCGTCCGTGGTTCCGAAACTCCGGATGCTGTCAACCTGATTCTTCATCAGGGCGATGAGTGGCGACACTACCACCGCAGTGCCCTCCATGAGCAGTGCTGGCAACTGATAGCACAGCGACTTGCCACCGCCCGTAGGCATGATGACGAAAGTGTCGCGCCCGTCAAGTACGCTCTGAATGATCTCTTCCTGATCCCCCTTGAAGGAGTTGAAGCCGAAGTATTTTTTCAGCGACTTTTTTAACTGTGTATCTGCTATCACTTGCATTGTACTGTTCATCTGACCTAAAAGTAGGTAATTTCTGATTCACTCGACCGCAACGCCATCATCACCTTCTGAAACAATGGACGAACGAATCTTGAATTTATGGACCCTCCTTCAAAAGGCGTGCAAATGTGTGGAATAATAGCATTCGCATTACGCCCCGAAAAAGGGTTATCCTATCTCATCATGTTGCATTTTCGACCAATGGTGCGATGGTTGGCATTTACCCATACGTTTACCCGACCAATGGCCCCACAATCTTTATGCATCGTTCAACTTCGCCTGTTCCGGAAGTGAATTTAGATGATTTAATTTGAAACGTGCAAATGAATGACCTCACAATCATCATCCCGGCCTTCAACGAGGCCAGCGCTCTGCCCGATGTGTTGCCTCCTGTAGTGGCCTTTTGCGAGACCCACGGTGCATCGCTCATTGTGGTCAATGACGGTTCAGGGGATGCCACGGCAGAGGTATTGAATAATTTACAACAACACCAGAATCTCACAGTTGTTCACCACAAACTCAACCGCGGTTATGGGGGTGCGATAAAATCAGGGATCCGCATGTCCAGAACGCCCTACGTGATCACGATCGATGCCGATGGGCAGCACGATCTGGCGGATGTGGAGATGCTCTATGCTTTTCTGAAAGCACATGATGCCGACATGGTGGTCGGTAGCCGCATAGGGCAGAAGGAGGCAAGCCTGTATAGGGGTGTAGGAAAGACCCTCATCCGTTGGTTCGCACGCTTGCTGTTGCCCATTCATATCAACGACATCAATTCGGGGATGAAGATCTATGATGCGGAACTTGCCAAGAAATATCTGCCCCTGTGTCCCGACCACATGGCGTTCAGCGATATCATTGCCATGGTCTTTGTCAGTCATCGCCATCGAGTGATGGAGAAGCCCATCACAGTTCATCCTCGCAGGGGCGGGGTCAGCACCATCACTACCATGACGGCCATTGATACCATCCGTGAGATTCTGAACATTGTCATTCTTTTCAATCCAATGAGGGTGTTCATGCCCATTTCGCTTTTCCTGTTATTGTTCGGAGTGGTCTGGGGGCTGCCGATACTGCTTCGTGGAAACGGAGTCAGCGTGGGCGCGATGCTCCTTCTCGTTTCCTCGCTGCTGTTCTTCTTCCTCGGTCTCATTGCCGAGCAGCTTTCCACACTTAGAAAGGGCATGGTAGAACGATGACGGGAAGTGGCGAGCAACTTTCAGATCGTGAGCGTTGCGAGGCCGACAGTCTTGCACGCTACCTGATAGGGCATGATTGTCCACCTGATGCAGCGTTTGATTTTTTCAGGGCAATAAAGACCCAACAGGCCACTCTCCCAGATGCTGAACAGAAGCTGTGGGAAAGGATGTTGCGCAGTCCTTCACTCCTTCGCTGTATCGATGCAGGGTTGGCGGTCACATCTCCTTCCTCTGTATTGAGGAAAAGAATTTTCATCATGATGTGCATATTGGAAACTGAGCCGTCATTCGTCCATCACTTTCTGCCATGCGACAGGTCCAGATTCCATGTGCTGACCATCGGTATCCGGTCTGTCCGTGCGGTGGCAGCAGCCTTTGCAGGCGTGTTGCTCACAAAGATCCTCCGGGTTGTGTGATGGAATCTGAGGAGCGGACATACGGAGTGGTCGTGGTGGGTGCCGGACTCGCAGGCGTGCATGCCTGCCAGACATTGGTGGAGGCCGGGGCCAATGTGCTTCTGCTGGATGCCGGTGTTAAGGACAAGGAGGGCCGTGCTTCATTCCCAGATCTCGATTTTGAGACCTTGCGTCATTCCATGGCCGACCAGCGCAGACTTTTTCTGGGCGATGCGTTTGAAGGCATTCCGTGGGGAAACCTGAAGGTGGGAGCGCAGCTCACCCCTGCGCGACTGTATCTTACCGAAGGTGTTGACCGATGGTTGCGGTCGGTCTCTGACAGTTTTATGCCTATGGAAAGTCTAGCATACGGTGGGCTGGGCAATGCGTGGGGCGCGGGATGCTATATGTTCTCTGAAGCGGAGTTCAGCAGGATGGGATTTCAGCGCGCTGATTTCCTTGCGGCCTATCAGACCGTGGCGGACCGCATCGGCATTGCTGCTGCAATGGACGATGCATCTCCCTACACGGTGAGCGGAATTCAAGGCCTGCAGCCGCCTTTGGAAATCGAGCCGAGAATGCAGCGTTTCCTTCAACGCTATACCGATTCCAAAAAGAAATGGAACAGCAGAGGAATCCATATGGGCCGCCCTGCGTTGGCCATTCTTACCCGACACCGAGATGGACGCGAGGCCTTCGCCTACGAAGACATGGACTTCTGGCACGACAACCGCAGATCGGTCTATCGGCCTTGGATGACCATGGACGCGTTGAAGGAGCGACCGGGCGTCTGCAAAGTTTTTGGACGCATCGTTGTCTCATTCCAAGAAAGCGATGATGTGGTGATGGTGCATACAAGGCGCCTGGACAATGGCGAGAACGAGGTCTTCAAGGCCAGAAGACTCGTGCTGTGCCCCGGAGTGTTGGGCACCGCCCGCATCGTGATGCGCTCATTGCCACAGATTGGTGAACTGCCCATTCTTTGCAATCCCTACACATATCTGCCCATGCTCGACTGGCGGTCCCTTGGCGAGGCCATGCCAAAGCGTAGGTCAGGTATGGGCCAACTATCGGTGTTCCATGATCCGGACGGGCTTAACACCAATGTCAGCATGGCCTCGCTCTACACCTACAGGTCGCTGCTGTTGTTCAGACTGGTGAAGGAGACACCGCTCAACTTCAGCGATGCGCGGGCCGTGATGCAATACCTGCTGTCGGGCATATCTATTGCCGGTATCCACCATTCGGAGTCCGGTGGCCATGGCCGCAGGCTCTGGTTGGAAGCGGATGCCAACAGTCCGACTGGCGATGTGCTGCATGCCGATTACCGTGTAGGGGCAGACGAAATGCGGGAAGCAGAGAGAAAGGAGGATGCTTTCATCCGTTTTTTCCGAGCGATGGGTCAAGTTCCTCTCAGAAAGGTGAACCCCGGCATGGGGGCAAGTATCCATTATGCAGGTGTACTGCCGATGTCAACTTCCGAAGGGCTTTGCCATACATCACCTGAAGGACGGCTCTATGGCACGCGCAACGTGTGGGTAGGCGATGCCTCATCTTTCAGATACCTCCCAGCCAAAGGCATTTCGTTCACGCTTATGGCCAACGCTCACCGGGTAGCTTCCAATATGTTCGGAAGCTGATGACCGTGTCCGATGCCGACCTCGGTCATGATTTTGGACAGGCGATCTGTGAATACGCCCCATCTTGCATAGGGCTGTGAGGTCGATGCAGGCATAACTTTGCCCTCCCCGAACCAATGTCCTGTGAATTTATCGGCAGGGATGATGGCTTCCGTTTTCCTTATTCCATTTTGACAGTTCATCAAGCGTAGTTCATCCTTGTCCAAACGTAACATAACCATTCGCGGTGCGCGGCTGCACAACCTCAAGAACATCGACCTTGAGCTGCCGCACCGGAAACTCATTGTCATCACAGGACTGTCGGGGTCAGGAAAATCGACCCTTGCATTTGACACGCTGTATGCCGAAGGGCAGCGCAGGTACATAGAGAGTCTGAGCGCTTATGCACGTCAGTTCCTCGGCAAGATAGACAAGCCGGAGGTGGATAGCATCATGGGCATTGCGCCCGCCATAGCCATCAGTCAGAAGGTGCGCAGCAGCAATCCGCGCAGCACCGTGGGCACCACCACCGAGATCTATGATTACCTCAAGCTGCTCTTCGCCCGCATCGGACAGACTTTCTCGCCCGTTTCGGGCCAAGTGGTGAATCGCCACACCCCGGAGAGCATCGCACAGCAGATACTGTCGCATCCCGAAGGTACGCGGGCGATGGTGTTCGCACCGTATGGAAACATGCCGAAGTCCGCACTGGAGCAGCGCATCGAGATTCTGAAACATCAGGGCTACACGCGGGTGATGCTCAATGGGAAGGTTGTCCGTTTGGACGAAGCAGATGCACTCATTGAGAAGCAGAACGACCTCTCGGTCCTCATCGACCGCTTTGCGATTGACACCACTGAAGAAATGGTGAACCGCACGAATGAGGCGGTGAGGGTTGGGCTGGGGGAAGGCAGGGGAAGCTGCTTCGTGAAGTTGGAATTTCCCGAAGGGAAAAATGGAAAATGGAAAATGGAAAATGGTGGTGGTGATGCTCAGGTTCCAGTCGGAATCATCAATCATCAATCATCAATCATCAATTTTTCTACTGAGTTTGCGGCAGACGGCCTCACTTTCGAGGAGCCTTCAGTCAATCTCTTCAGCTTCAACAACCCTTATGGGGCGTGCAAGAAATGCGAGGGTTTCGGCAGCGTGATCGGCATCGACCCCGACCTCGTGATCCCGAACAAGGGCATGAGCGTTTATGAAGGTGCGGTTGCCTGCTGGCAAGGAGAGACCATGGGCAAGTACCGCTCAAATCTGGTGCGGGTTTCGCTCATGAACGGTTTCCCCATCCACCGTGCTGTGCATGAGCTGACAGAGGAGCAGTTGCAACTCCTTTGGAACGGTGACGAGAATTTTGAAGGAATCCTTGATTTTTTCAAGATGTTGGAGGAGAACAGCTACAAGATCCAGTATCGTGTCATGCTGTCGCGCTACCGTGGAAAGACCACTTGTCCCGACTGTCGTGGCACCAAGCTGCGCAATGATGCGAACTATGTGAAAGTGGGTGGCAAGAGCATCTCAGACCTGGTGCTAATGCCCATCTCCGAACTGGCAGGTTTCTTTGGAGAACTGGAACTGACTGACACCGAACGCGAAATCGCCAAGCGGTTGCTGCGAGAGATCAACACCCGCATCAGCTATTTGCAGGACGTGGGCCTTGGCTACCTGATGCTCAACCGCGAGTCGAACACGCTGTCGGGAGGTGAAAGCCAGCGCATTCACTTGGCCGGTTCTCTGGGCAGTTCTCTGGTGGGCAGCATGTACATCCTCGATGAGCCGAGCATCGGCCTGCATCCGCGAGATACGGAGCGGCTCATCGGTATCCTGAAAAAGCTGCGCGACCTCGGCAACACGGTCATTGTGGTGGAGCATGACGAGGACATCATGCGTGCTGCGGACCTCATCGTTGACATAGGCCCAGAGGCGGGCGTGCATGGTGGTGAGGTGGTGTTCCGTGGCACGCAGCAAGAACTTGTCACCTCTGGAAAAAGCCTCACGGCCAAGTACCTGACAGGCAAGTTGGAGATTCCCGTCCCGAAGAAAAGAAGGCCAGCTCGGGGCGAGATCAAGGTGGTGGGTGCAAGGCAGCACGACCTCAAGAACATCACGGTGGGGTTTCCGCTCAAATGCATGACGGTGATCACGGGCGTGAGCGGTTCTGGCAAGACCACACTGATGCAGGAGATACTTTACCCAGCGCTGAAGAGACATTATGGCGGCTTCGGCCTGCGCATGGGGCAGCATGACCGCATCGAGGGGAATCTTGATCGCATCACCGATGTGGAATTCGTGGATCAGAATCCGATCGGACGCAGTACGCGCAGCAATCCTGTAACCTACATCAAAGCGTATGATGACATCCGGAATCTGTTCGCAGACCATAAGATGTCGAAGCTGCGGGGCTATCAGCCGCGCCATTTCTCGTTCAACGTAGCAGGAGGACGCTGCGAGGTGTGCGAGGGCGAGGGGACGGTGAAGATCGAGATGCAGTTCATGGCCGACATCATCATGAAGTGCGAGTCGTGTGACGGCAAGCGTTTCAAGGAGGAGGTGCTGGAGATCAGGTATGAGGACAGGGACATCAACGACATCCTGTGCATGACCGTGGACGAGGCGATGGAGTTCTTCACCGCCCACATGCCGCGCATAGCCGCCAAAGTAAAACCCTTGCAGGACGTGGGTCTCGGCTATGTGCAACTGGGCCAGAGCAGCAGCACGCTCTCGGGCGGGGAGGCGCAGCGGATCAAGCTGGCGTCCTTCCTCGGCAAGGCTGGCAGCGTCACCAACAAGCCCACCCTGTTCATCTTCGATGAGCCGACCACGGGCCTCCATTTCCACGACATCCACCGCCTGCTGGGGGCGTTCAACGCCCTGCTCGATCAGGGCCACAGCATCATCCTCGTGGAGCACCACCCCGACATCATCAAATGTGCCGACCACGTGATCGACCTCGGCCCTGAGGGCGGGAAGGGAGGAGGCAACGTGGTCTTTGAAGGCACGCCCGAGGAACTGGTGAAGTGTGAGGCATCGCTTACAGGAAGGGCGATGCGGGGGAAGGTGTGAAAGGAGTGCGTTACTCCAGTTGTTCACACGAAAACAGTAAGGCACTTGGTCGTTGGTCGGTCTGGGATGGTCGTATCGGGAAGGGATTCGGTATAAAGGGTGGCTCCTTCCATTCTATTGGTAATTGCAAGAGTCCTTAGGGCCATTGCAAAGGTTCTTAGGGTCTTCCGCTAGGTTCTTATGGTCAACGGGTTGGGGGATATGGCAATCGGCTCGGTCTGAAATGTCCCATGGAGAGGCAATAATCCTGTGACCATGGCGTTGTTGGTGCTGTGGGAATGGGCAACCGGACCCCCCCGATGGATCAAATGGACAGGCCATGAAACGACTGACGAAGGAAGAGGCGGATCAACTGCCCAGAAGACCGGACAACCGCACCTCGTGGTTCAGGGGTGTGGTGTTCAGCATGAAGGTGGGGGAGATCATCCTTCTGGAGCCGCAGGACTGGAAGCATAAGCGATCGCCCATTACCACACTGAAGCAGATGACGAAGAAGAACGGGCGGGAATGGACCTGCGAGATGCTGCTGAACGGACTGGGCTGGGTGGTGGAGCGGGTGAAGTGAGGGGCAGTGCCATGCCTGCATTGCCCATCGCGCATAGGGGGCTGCTGGGGCCGTTGTTGTGAGCGGGACCCTTCGACAGCTCAGGACAGGCCGCTCACAAATAGGACAAACGAGGGAGCAGACCGCTCATCAATAGGACGAGCTGGGGAGGAATCTCAATCGGGCGGTGTGTGTAACACGTTATGAACAAGTCTGTTCTTCATAACTTTTTGTAAACGTGTGAGTTAAGTCCTGTAATATTGCCCTCTGAATTCTAATCAATCCTTTCAACTTACAATACAATGACACCTTCAAACGATAGTATAAGCCCAGAACTGCTCGAACTACTTGACTCGCTGACAACGGAGATTGAAAAAGTAGACTTTGGAGGCAATTTTGATATTGCGAAATTTTGGCGGAAAAAAGGATTACACGATGAAGACGCCACGAAAAACTCTTCTGATTTCCAATGGCAGAAAAGAGGGTACTACAAGAGGTTGAATCACAGTTCAACCCGCCCAAATCCATGTGCGTTCGTCAAGAGGATTTCATCCACACAAGCAGTGTTTGTTTATCGAGATAATTCACCATACAATTCTCAATGTCACGATGTATGGTATGTTTTATTGGATGAAATTGGCCCCGATACTGATTGCCCATTTCCGAAGCAGAAATGCACGGTGACACATGAAAAGTCGTCAAGCACGTTTCGCTATTGGTTCGGGCCGATACTTACTCATCAATTAGCCCGAAGTCTTCAAAATGGTAATGCAAGTCCTCTCTCGTTCTAATCCATTACACATCGCACCGATGCGCCCTTTCCTTTTTCATTCTGCCAATTCTCAGGATAAATCTCTTCGAATAGGTTAGAAAGCCCGACCGTAACACCATTTGCTTCTATCTGAGCGTTTTCAGAGGAGGTCCACCAAATCATCCCCCTGCAATCATCCTCGCTGATAATCGGCATCTCCAGCTTTTGCGTCTTTTTTCGTTTCTCGTGGAAATCGTGGAAGTAGAGATGTTCTCAACTGAGTGAGGTAATGCTCTGCTATCGCTAATAAGACCGCTTTAGCTTTTCCAAAGCCTCGCGAACAGGATTCATCCAGTAATTCCGTATTCCGAAACCAGATGCTTTGCCTGTTTCTTTTCGGATATGGAGAACCTTCTTTGACTTGATGTCAAAGAAGGTGAAATGCATCACACCCTCCTCTCTTAGCTTGTCCAAAGATTCCATCACTATGACAAGTCCGACACCTTCTTGTGCCTGAGGATTATAGCTTGCAACCAGTTGGCCGATCTGGTCGCTGCTGATTGTGTGATTTGAATTGGTGACCACCTCATAAGGGTTGATAGAACGGTTTCTGCCCGACAGCATATCAAGGTCTATATCGTAAAACCTTCTCCCAAGAAGAATCCCGAAGTCGTATCTCTCCCGTTCGATAATTATTTTCTGATTGATGTTGTCCAAATACACATCCACGATGTGAGCAGGATCATTGAATCCTGACGAGCCGATGAACTTTGACATGGTGAAATCTATTCCGTAATAGACAACAGGAGTGCTACTGTTCTTTCTATCGGCAAACGTGAACTCTCTGGCTTCAGGGTCTTCAAACGACCTGCCTTGATACGAGTCGTATGATTGACTATGATTCACGCTTGCAACTTGCTGGGGAATAGCATATTGCTCCTTAGAGCCATTTGAATATGTGATTGATGAGAGTTTGGTTTTGGGCAACACGAACAACGGGCCATCAGGATTGCTTGCATCCACGTATTTAACGTCTGTCGGGGTTATTTCCTTTACAAAGGCGACAACCACATCGCCAGATGCAAAGAACAGGGTGTCCGCACCATGATTCTGCCCGATTGACACGCTGGCTGTGAAAGCCAGCATCAGAACTGAACTTATCAGTTTAATTCTCATCGTTTCAAGGTATTTAATTGAAATTCTGTAGAGTTGACGAAGGATTCAATGGCATTTGCCCGTTCTATTCCGCCTGGGTGAGTAGTCCAAAACTGAGTTTGTGTGGCTTTCTCACCAGTTCTCCAGTACTTTATTATCTCCTTCACATCATAACCAGCAAGCGTCATCAGAACCGCGCCTATTCTATCTGCCTCCTTCTCGTGCTTTTGGCTGTATGGATTAAACAGAAAGTTCTCTCCGAAGAATTTCAGATTATTTCTGGTACCGTGGTAATCATAACCATGACCGACACTTAGACCCACGGCTGCCCAGTGCGATATCTTTTCAAGATTCTCAAGCTTTCTGTGTTTCTCCAAGGAGTGTTGTGCCAAAGCGTGTCCGATCTCATGACCAATAATTCCTGCAATTATATCATCACTTAGGTTGTCGAAAAAGAATTCAGAGAAAAGGAATTTTCCATTGCCCAGTGAAAGGGCATTGTTGAGGTGACCTGAAAGATGCTCCGACTGCGAATGTATGGAGCATTTAGAACCTGTTGTTGGAGTACATTCCAAGTACACGTACTCCCAAACAAAATCATCAGCAATACTGAATTTCCTCGTACTACAATACTGTTTCGTTGCATCGAGAACCTTGTCGAAAATCTCTTTGAATCGTTGTTCCGAATCACTATGCTGGCCGTGATCTAACGACCGAGTATGTGCAAATACTTCCAAGGAAAGCTGTCTGTCCACCGCTCGTTCTGCATCGCTATACCGCTCCAGCCTTTTCATTGATATTGGTACAACCGAACGATAATCAGGGTAAGGATTTTCCCAAGGGTCATTGTAGAAAGGAGTTCCGTTTGATAACTTGATTGCAAACAGATTATCAAGGTACTCAGAGTACAAAGGGCCATTAAGATGAGCGTTCTTTTTGAATTTGACCAGATTCTTACTGTAATCTACCTCGATGACCTTTACTGGTAGTGTTTCACCCTTCAGCGTAACCACGGTGTCTTGGCCCTGAGCGCAAAGACTGGAACAGACAGCTATTATGGCAACCGCAAATGTTGATTTGCTATGCAGAATTGGCTTCATCAGTTTTTGATGTGAGCGCGATGGAATAGATGGTAGGCCAGAGGAAGCAATCAATCCATTACACAACGAACTGACAATCCATTCCCCTTCTTATTCTGAGGATTATTGGGATATATTTCCCCAAACAACGGTGACTGTGGCGCAACTCCCCGTTGAAACGGGAAGTTTCCGCAAATAGGATGTGAATTTTAGAACTGCCTATCCGTATTGCAATCTGCTCATATTCAGTTTATAGTGGCCCATTTCATTCATATAGGCCCGTAATGC
>JAIPBJ010000067.1 GCA_021739625.1 Flavobacteriales bacterium
GTTTCAGGTCCTATCCCGGCACCATGACCCTCACAGAGATCACCACCTTCTATGTCGGTCCCTTCGTCACCTATGTCACCACCCGTGGAGTGCAGCACTCCTTCCGCAACCGCATTCTCTACACCAACAACGACAACAGCAACAACCAGTCGAGCCGCAGCACGGTCTATATGAGCGACTATCAGCTTCAGCGCACCTTCAGCAAGATGAAGGAGCTGAATGTGATCCTCGGTGTGGCCGGCTACTACACCGATGCTGCATCGGATGTCTATGTGGGAGGAAACCCCAGCGGGAACAACAATGCCAAGAACGTATCGGCCTACATCCAGTTGGACAAGCGGTTCTGGAGTGCACTCAACATCTCGTTGGGCGTGCGGGGCGAATATTTTCAGATAAACAATCTGGAATTCGTGGTGAGGCCAGTGGTGCGTACCGGTCTCTCGTTCAAAGTGGGGAAGGCCACCTATTTCCGCACTTCGTTCGGTCAGGGATACCGCTTCCCGACCATCGGTGAGAAATACATCCTCACCAACAGCGGTGGCCTGGGGGTCTATCCCAACCCCGACCTGCAGCCTGAGACCAGCTGGAATCTGGAAGGGGGTGTGAAACAAGGATTCAAGGTCGGCAAGTTCTATGGCTATGCCGACCTGGTCGGTTTCTGGCAGGAATTCTACAACAGCGTGGACATCGTGATGGGCAACTACGGCACCGAGACCAACCTGCCGGGCTTCAAGTTCCTCAACACGGGCGACAACCGCGTGCGGGGCATCGAGGCCTCCATCATGGGCGGTGGCAAGATCACCAAGGACATCAGCATGACCCTTGTGCTCGGCTACACCTACACCGTGCCCGAAAGCCTCACCCCTGACGAGGTGTTCCACGTCAACAGGCGCACCTTCATCGGTGAGGGCGACACCCTGATCATCGAGCAGGCCTTCACCCATTATGGAACATCCATAGATTCGACCAAGATCCTCAAATACCGTTTCCGCCACTTGGGCAAGATGGACGTGGAACTCACCTATCGCAAGTGGGCATTGGGATACAGTTTCCGCTATTACAGCTACATGGAGAACATCGACAAGGTGCTCTACGACCTCGATGCCAGCGGCCTGTTCAACACTGGGATCATTGCCGACCGTGGCGACCTTGAACTCCCCAATAACAAGTGGGCCCTCGACCCCGATGCCTCTCGTGCAGGCAGCTATGTCATGGACGCCCGAATCAGCTTTCAGGTGGCCGAATGGCTCAAGGCGGCCTTCATCGTCAACAATTTCCTGAACAACGAGTATTCGCTGCGCCCGTTGAAGATGGAGCAGCCGCGCACGGCCGTCATCCAGCTTTCGTTCAAGGTGTAGGCAGACTCACCTCCAGGTCATCCACCTCGACCCTTCTTCGCGAAGGGTTCCACACGAAAGTCTTGAGGCCCGATGCGCCATGCTTGGCCCACTCATAGCGCATCTCGGTGCTGATGGTCTGCCACTCGGTCGAGCCGAGCTGCCCGGGGTCGGCCCCGGCCTGAACATGCACAACATAATCCCCATCGTTGATGAACGAGGCCACAAGGAACACCTGATCGAGGCCGCCACCCGACCTCACCTTGGCCGTGATGACCAGCGTGGTATCGCTGCCGAAGGTCAGATCCAGCGGAACAAGGATCACCGATGAGAACTCCTTGTCGCCCTCCAGCACCTGCAGGCCATCATGTTCTTCCTCAAAATCAAGATGCAGCTGTGGCGGGGGAATGCGCAGGTCGAAGGTGTAGATGTTGATGCCTTCCAAGTGATGCTCGGCCACCAGATGCGCATTTGCGCGCAGGCTGTCGAGCCGTTGCTGTTGATTTTCGACCCCACTTTGCGATTCCACGAAATGCACCCTTGCATACAATGGCCGGTCCGAACCCTCAGGCACTATGTCGTGCCAAGCAGTGAACACACGCCTTGCCACCAGGGCCGACTGGGTGGTGTCGGGGTCGCGGTAGATGTTGCGGTCATAGTGATAGGCGAACGTCTGGAACTGGAACCATGGACTGACGAATGTGGCGGTGCGCGGCCCCTCATCGGCCTTCACGATGTCGGTGGCGGCCCGCCAGTCCTCTCCGCTCGTCACCTTCCAGTCCATGAGATGGAACATGGTCACCGCAAGTGTCGACAGCACCGCACCTTGCACGAACGGCCAGCGGATGACACTGATGCAGGCCGCCATCAGCACTGTCATTCCCACCTGTGCCGAAAGCACATACTTGGCCTGAAAGATCGGGTCCGACACATGTGAGAACGCGAAATTCCCGACAAATGGAAGCACCGTCCACAGCAGGCCCAGCACTATGGGCATGGTCATTTCCTTTTCGCGGAAACGAACCAGCAACAGCACAGCGGTGACGGCAATGGCGCATTGCAGCCAGAACAGCTGATCACCCACATTCAACTGACTGATGGCCAGCAGGACATCGTCCAGATCGGGGGGAGCAAGCCAAGTGCCTGTGCCTGATTTGAAAAAAGAGATGTTCACATGCCAGACCAGATAAGTGGCTGCGGCAAGTGCCAACGATGCACCGGCCTTGATCACAGTGGCACGATGCTGTCGCAAATGGATCAAGAGAAAAAGACCCTGTGCCGGCAGGTTGAACACCGAGGTGGGATGGGCATAGAGCATCAGCGCGGTCGCCATGGCATAACCTGCAAGGTTCCATGCCGATGGTCTGCGGAGAGATTCGAGCATCAACCCGTAGGAGCACACCATGAAGAACACCATCATGGAATAGGGCCTTGCGTTGTGCGCAAACTTGAGCTGCACGGCCGACAGCGTGAACAGCGTCACGGCCATGAGCGCCAACCGCACGTTGAAATTCCGCTTGAGGAACACGAACATCGCCCCAGCCCCCAGTGCAGAGAACAGGAGACTGAACCATCGGGCGGGAGCCTCATCCACCCCGAATGCCTTTATCCAGAACGATATCAGGATATTGTAGAGCGGAGGATTCGGGTCATCGGCAGCGTGAGCAATAATGTCAGACAATGGTTTCTGGGCATTCCAGAGATGCACCGCCTCATCAAGGTCGAAGCTGCTATGGCCCAGACCGGGCAGTTTCACCAGCACATTCACCAGCAGGATCACGAACAGCAGCAGATAGTCCCTACGTCCCATGGCTCAGTCCGCTATCAGGTCAGGAAGCCCGCTGGAGACCCACGTGAGCATTTCGCCATGATCGGAGAAGATGAGCACGCCCTCCAGTTCAGGGTGTTCACCAATGAGCTGCTTGCTGCGCTCCATGCCCATCACCATACACGCAGTGGCGAATGCATCGGCAGTGGCCGCATCTGGGGCTATGATGGTGGCACTGAGCACATCGGTGGTGGCAGGATGGCCCGTGTGCGGATTGAGCGAGTGGCCCAGTTTCTCCCCGTTCACCTCAATGAACTTGCGATAATTGCCCGAGGTGGCCAGACCACGGTCGCGCAGGCTCACGCTCAGTGCCAGCTCGCGGGCAGGGTCGCCCCCTTCAATGGGTCTGTCAATGCCCACGGCCCATTGCTTTCCGTCAGGTTTGGTGCCACGGGCAAACACCTCACCGCCAATTTCCACAAGGAATGATGCCACGCCTTTTGTTGATAGATAGTCTGCCACCACATCCACCGAATGTCCCTGCGCAATGGCGTTCACATCGAGCTGCACGCGTGGATCCTCTTTGGTGAACAGTCCCTCGGTCCGCTGCTTGATGCCATCCGTTCCGATGAAGGCCATGATGCTGTCCACTACCGAAGAATCGACCGTTGCCGATTCCCAGTTGCGGCCGAACCAGAAGTCCATGAGCGGTTTCACGGTGATGTCAAAGGCCCCGTCAGTGGCAGCAGATACCGATATGGACTGTTGCACCACCTCGGTGAACCACACCGGCTGCTCCATGTCACCCAAGTTTCCGGCATTCCATCGGCTGATGTATGAGTTGGGCTGATAGGTGCTCAGCACACGGTCGTAGGCCACCAGAATACTGTCTATCTGATACTGAAGGTCTGTTCCATCATTATAATAGATGATGCTGTAGGTGGAACCCTGCGCAAAGCCACGGGCCTCCATCCGTTTCGTTGAATCGCAGCCCGAAAGGACGATGAGACCCGCAGCAAGTGGAAGGAGATACTTCATTTTCTGTGGATTGATGGGCGGCAAAACTACGCAGCAGGCCCACTGTGCCAAGTCGCGCACGTTCCATGCGGTGATAACCGCATCTTTCCGAAATTGCGGCCATGGAGGAATACCGCACAGTGGGGAGCATCCGCTCATGGGCCGAGGACGATCGCCCGCGCGAGAAGCTGCTGCTCAAAGGCCGGGCCGCGCTAAGCGATGCCGAGCTCATCGCCATCCTCATCAGCTCGGGCAACAGCGAGGAGAGCGCAGTGGACCTCAGCAAGCGCATCCTCGGATCGTTGGGCAATGATCTCGGCCGACTTGGAAAGCTCAATGTGAAAGACCTCACCACCTTCAAAGGAATAGGAGAGGCCAAGGCCATTTCCATCATTGCCGCGCTGGAGCTAGGTCGCAGACGCAAGGACACCGAGCCGCTCAAGCGACCGAAGATCATCACCAGTCAGGCGGCATTCGAACTGATCTATCCGCATCTGGGCGATCTCCGTCACGAGGAGTTCTGGATCATCATGCTCGACCGTTCCAACCGTTTGCTGGGCATCGAGCATGTGAGCAGGGGCGGGGTGAGCGGCACCGTGGCCGATCCCAAACTGGTGTTCCGACCTGCATTGCAACATCTGGCGACCGGCATCATACTGTGTCACAATCATCCGTCTGGAAACCTGAAGCCCAGCGATGAGGACATCTCCCTTACCCGAAAGATGCGGCTCGCAGGACAGAGCATCGACATCGGGGTGCTCGATCATATCATCATCGGTGAACAGGACTATTACAGCTTTGCCGACAACGGAATGCTCAAATGAGCAGACGTATCCTCGTTCACACAGAGAAGACCGCCCCAAGGGTACGCCACATCTTCGGGCTGATGTTGGGCGAAAGGCTGGGGCTGGACCCCACTTTCACGGACGACCTGACCGTCTTTTTGCAGGAGGACGGGCCAAAACTCAGCTATGGCGGTGAGGCCCTGTCCGGTGCTCCGCATTTTCATGCCCATGGGCTGCTATTTGAGCTGGGAATCCGCCCCATCGATCCCGAAGTGACCGTAGATGAAAATGGCCATATCATGGTCTTTCCTCATGAAAATGGAAAAGGTGAACTGGCGTTCGACCCTTTTGCCGCAGCCTTTTACCTCACATCACGCTATGAGGAATATCTGCCCCATGCCACCGACCGACACGGTCGCTATGATCCCGTTCTGAGCCTCGCGTTTCGGAGTGGTTTCTTGAAAATTCCTGTAGTTGACCACTGGGTGCTGATGCTGCGCGATGTCCTGTCAGCACACTTTCCGAAATTGTCGATCACCCGTCCCGGCTACCGCTTCACATCGACCATAGACGTGGACAATGCGTTCGCCTATCGGCACAAGGGGCCGGTGCGCACGGCCGGTGCCATGCTGAGGTCAATCGGCAAGGGGGAGCATGTGATGGGGCGCATCGCCACACTGGTCGGTCTGTCGCCAGACCCCTACGACACCTATTCGTTCCTGAGAGCAGCGCACGGGCAGTATGGTGCCGATGCCAGATTCTTCTTCCTGCTGGCCGACCCCGACCATCACGACCGCAACCTGCCGCACACCTGTGCCGCCCTTCGCCAGCTTATCACTGAAACGGCCGAGTGGGCCGAGGTGGGCATTCATCCGGGTTTCCGTTCCAATTCCGAACCGCAACGTGTGGCCATGGAGAAATCGAGGTTGGAGAACATTCTTCAGGAAAGGGTAACGGGGAGCCGACAGCATTTCCTTTTGATGCGCTTCCCTGACACTTATCGGACTTTGGCCAATGCGGGCATCACCGATGACCATTCCATGGGATACGCCACGCGGACGGGTTTTCGGGCCGGTACATCCGATTCATTCCTTTTCTATGACCTGGGCAAGGAGGAATCCACTGCCCTGCGCATCCACCCCTTCGCCTGCATGGATGCGACCCTGCGCCAATATCTTGGACTGACCCCGGCAAAGGCCATGGCCGAAGTGGATCTGTTCGCTGAAAGCATACGCGCGGTGGGCGGCCATTTCATCTCCCTGTGGCACAATGAGACCGTCAGCGACCATCAGCATTGGGCCGGTTGGCGCGATGTGTTCGTCCACACCTTGAAAGTGGGAACGGCCAAGTGAGTCGGCTACGTGAACCTCGTATCTTTACCGTCCGTCAGCACCATTTGAAACATAGATCTACAATTATCAGATGACGCACATACTTGCCGGCAATGGCACCATTATCGACCGCTTCGTGGCCGAACTGCGCGATGTGAACATCCAGGGCGATCGGATGCGTTTCCGCAGGAATCTGGAGCGGATCGGGGAGGTGTCCGCTTATGAGCTGAGCCGGCATCTCAACTGGGAGGCGACCACTGTCACGACTCCGTTGGGCGAGGCCGATACCTTCCGTTTGAAAGACCGCCCAGTGCTGGCCACCATTCTGCGCGCGGGACTCCCATTGCATCAGGGCCTGCTCAACTACTTCGATGATGCCGACAATGCATTCATCTCGGCCTATCGCACGGATCACCGCGAGGACGGCTCGTTCGATGTGCGCGTGGAATATCTCAGCAGTCCGAACATCGAAGGACGCACTGTGATCCTGAGCGACCCGATGCTGGCCACGGGCATGTCCATGGTGCTGGCCTACAGGGCTCTGCTGCGCAAAGGAGACCCGGCCCATGTTCATATCGTGGCAGCCATTGCCAGCCGGCAGGGCATCGCATATCTCGAAAAGCATCTGCCCGGAAATTGCACCTTGTGGCTCGGGGCAGTTGACGAGGAATTGACCGCCCACAGCTACATCGTTCCCGGTCTGGGCGATGCGGGAGACCTTGCCTTCGGCATCAAGGAGTGAACCATCAAGGACAGATAGACAGGCATTTGACGGGGGCGTGATGGAAAAGGTTCTTCAGATACTGCTTGTGCTGATGCTCAGCGGCACCAAATTCCTCACTGCGCCCATCACCGCCCTCAATATCGGGTTCGGCTATCTGCAGACCCTCGGTCTCACCATGTTCGGTGGCATTGTAGGGGTGCTCTTCTTCTATTTTCTAAGCAACGGCATTATGTTCATGTTTGCCAAAATGAGCAGCCATTTCCACGCTGATGGCATTCCCCCCAAGAAGCGTTCATTCACCTGGAAGAACCGCATGATCGTGCGTGTGAAGCGCGATTATGGTCTCATTGGGCTTGCTGCCATCACTCCCGCTTTGCTCTCCATTCCATTGGGCACCTTTCTGGCCACCAAATTCTTTCACGACCGCAGGAAGGTGCTCACCTATCTCATCGCCTCGGTGATGGTGTGGTCGGTACTCATCTCATCGGTGGTCATCATGTTCTGACCCTGTGCAATGAGACACAGCATTGAGCACGTCTTCTTCGACCTCGACCGCACGCTCTGGGATTTCGACACCAATTCGCGTGAGGCCATCCGCGAGCTGTTCGTACGGTTCCGCATCGGGCATCTGACCGGAGCGGAATTCGAAGTGTTCCACAGCCTGTATCAAGGGGTGAATGAACAATATTGGGAACGGTACAGGAAGGCCCAGGTGACACAGTCTGAGCTGCGCAGGGGACGGTTCTTCGACTCACTCTGTCAGTTAGGTCATGCTGACATGGAACTGGCCGATGCCATGGGCGTGGCTTATGTGGACATCAGCCCAAGAAAGACCGCATTGGTGGACGGTGCTTTGGAACTGCTCGACTACCTGAACTGTCGCTACGCCCTGCACATCATCACCAATGGATTCGAGGAGGTGCAGCATATCAAGCTCGAAAGCAGCGGTATCAGGGATTTTTTCGGTGAAGTAATCACTTCTGAGCGTGCAGGAGTGAAGAAGCCCGATGCCGGGATCTTCCGCTTCGCAGAGCAGGTGACCCATGCGCTGCCCACGAATGCTGTTATGATCGGTGACCACTTTGAGGCCGATGTGATGGGGGCCGTGCAGGCCGGTTGGCGCAGTATTTATTTCAGCCCCGATGGCGGCCCCGATGGCGACCACTTGAACGTGAGTACCCTGCGCGAGGTGATGGGAATACTTTAGGTCTATCTCAACATTTCAACTTTCCGAGTGTCGATGCTTGCATTGATTGTTGCGGAAAGTTAATAATCGGGGAAGTTTGGTCTGAATATATCTGTCCGAGTCTCGATTACGTGATGTACGTAGCCTATTTTCGCAAGCTGAACGTTCAAATAAGACCTTTCATGGCCAAACCCCTACAGTTAGCAACCATTGTCCTGTGTCTCGGACTTGCCGCCAACACAGCTTCTGCACAGGACGGTGTGCTCATCGACTATGTGGGCACCACGCGCGATGCCTCGGCCATCTTGGACGTGCGCTCCGCCACTCAGGGAGTGATGGTGCCGCGCGTGGCCCTGACCACTGGAACCGGAAGCGCGGCCCCCGTTGCAGCCCCTGCCGCATCGCTGCTCATCTATAACACAGCCACGGTGGGCGATGTGACCCCCGGTTATTACTATTGGAACGGTACCGGTTGGACAAGGCTTATGAGTGGCAACACCACACCCCTCACGGGCACTGGCACGGCCGACTATCTGGCGCGCTGGACCTCTACCACCGGGCTGAGCATCGGTGCCACGCGCGATAATGGGACCGATGTGGGCATCGGCATCGCACCGGGAACCTACAGGCTCAACGTGAACGGTACCACCCAATCATCCACCTACTATGTGAACCATGGAAGTGGGAATGTGCTGGAAGTGGGGGACGATGCATGGATAGCGGATATCAACATGGCCAACACCGTAGGCATATCGGGCCAGCAGGCTGCAAGCAATGGCGGTCTGCGCCTGGGTACCAATGGCGCGGCCTACCTCTACAGCGATGGTACCGCCAACATAGGAGTGGGCACCACCGGCCCTGGGGCCAAGCTTCATGTGGCAGGCGGAGGCCAGATACTGGGAACGAATGGAACCAGCAGCGCCACCCGTACCCTTACCATATTGGAGGACGGGGATGCACAGATCAACTTCGGGTCCTATCCCGGTTCATGGACATCTGCGCTGCAGATCCAGAACAACGACAACACCGATTACATCTGGATGTCGCCCCTTCAGGACGGCAGCAATGCGCGCATGCTTGCCAGTGGTTCAGGCCTTGACTTCCATGTTGGTGCCAATGCATTTGCGGCCACCATCACCGAGGCCGGCAACGTGGGCATCGGCACCACCGGGCCGGGCAGGAAGCTCGAAGTGAACGGTGACATCAAATTGGCCTACGGCTACCAGATCTATTTTGGTGAGAACGTATCTGCCAACGGGAAGATCGGCATCAACTTCCACACCGATGGCGACCCGAACTATGGCATTTACAAGCCGGCTGGGGCATGGACACAGCCACTGCATATTGGATTCTACACAGGCGTGCGCATCGGGGCCAATAGCGGATATGGGGGCACAAGGATCTATAATAGCAGCAACATGGCCACACAGATCATGTCCATGGGAGACGGTGACAATAACGTAAGGGTCAATTACGCACTGTACACTCCCATCACCTACGACCTTGACAACTCGGCCTACTATCTGGACCCGAGCGCCACATCGAACACCCAGTACTGGACAGGCCGCGCCAAGGCCGGAATGGGAAATACAGGCAAATACACCACCCCTCGGTGGGATTATACTACAGATGTCAACTACTGGACGGGAGCCATGGGCTGGGGCACCACAGACTTGAACACGGTGGCCACATGGGGAAGTGGATTCTTCGACTCGTGGAGCAGCCCCGCCAATGGTCCAGGCACCACAAGTCACTACGTGGGCCTTCAGACGTTCCACTACACTGCCGGTGAGAATAACGCCTATGGTTGGCAGATGGTGGGTACCACCAATACCAACCGGTTCCACCTCCGTACCGCCTGGCCCAACTGGCAGCCATGGGTGGAGATGATAACCACCGCAAACGTGGGCTCTTATGGCGACAACCTTGGCAACCACACTGCCACCACCACCCTCAACATGAACTGGAACCACATCAACAACGTGGCCGACATCTATGCGGTGAACAACTATGGGCAGGGTCTGATGGGTGTCTATTCCTCCACGGTCTATCAGAACGTATTTGCCATGAGCAACAGCTACAGGCTGCCAGCAAATGGATCGACCCCGGGCAACCTCTATGGTCTTGCTTGGACCCACACCAACGTTGGCGGACAGTCGAAGCCAGGGCTTTCGCACCAGCTTCTGGTGATGGAGAACGGGGTGACCAAGGTGGCCCTTGGCAGCGGCATCTGGACAGGCAACACCTCCTACATCCCCTTCATCTACGACACCGACAACACCGGTTATTATCTCGACCCGAACAGCACATCAAGGACCTCTACCGAGATCACGGATAACGACTATACCTACGGATGGTTCAGGAACTACTCTGCCAACTCAGGACTCTATCACCAATCCTACGGCAACCACTGGTATGCCACCGGAGGCAACTACTGGAACATCGGTGGGGCTGCGGGTACCAACACGGGCATCGTATTCAGGAACGGCCATCAGGGCGCCATACAGGGCTACTCCTATTCTGATGGCAGCGGCTTCGGGCTGCTGCACAGTTCAGGTGGTTGGGCAGTGAGGACAACACCGGGGGTCACAGAGGCCTATCAGCCGTTCTATGCCTCCACATCCTACATCCCCTTCATCTACGACCGCGACAACACGGGCTACTACATGGATCCCAACAGCACATCGCGGATGTACTATGGCGACTATAATTATCTGCACACGCAGACCAACGATTCCTGGTTCCCATACACAGGAAACAACTGGAACTACTTCCGTGGCAATTCCTATATCAACAATGCTGTCTGGTATGACGAGAACAACTCCGGCTATTACATGGACCTAAACAGTGGCAACCGTCTGGCCTATCTGTACCATGGGGTAGGGGCCTACAACGTAGGGGGCTGGACCAGCGGACGGATACAGACCGAAAGCACAAGTGACGGCCACCAGTATCACCCGCTCACTGGAAACTGGGGCTTTATTGGCACCAGTGGTCAGTATTGGTACTACTCCTATGCTATGAGTCACGTGAACATGTCGCAGCGCAAACTCAAACGGGACATCACGCCTGTGGATGAAACGCTGTCGTCCTTTGTGATGGATGATATTGATAGAATCAAGCCGTCATTCTATAAGGTCAAAGAAGAAACCGATGAGTTGGAGAAGGGCAATGAACCGAAATACCGTCCCAACATGCACCTCGGTGTGATCCTGGACGAGTCGCCCGATTACATTCAGGATCAGGCATTCAGCGGAATTGACATATACGCCATGGCCACAATGGGCATCGTGGGCGTCAAACACAACCGCCAAGAGATCAAGGAGATCAAGGATGCCATCGGAATGACAGGCCAAAAGGTCACCATCAGCGATTTTGGCAACGAGGCATTGAACAGCAATGAGACATGGGTGGCATTCGATGCCGATTTCGTGGCCAAGAACACCACAGGTGTTGCTCCTATAGTGACCATTACTCCCAATCAGATGGGTGTGATGCTCAGCGTTACCGAGACCACGGCAAAAGGATTCAAGGTGCAGACAGACAGAGCACAGCCCTGCACATTCAACTGGATGGCCATGGCCAAGGTGAGCACGGCTGAAGCAACTGAAACGGTCGGAAAGGCCATCCCAGCCGAACTGATGGGCCAGCTGAGAGTGGACGAGTCGCGCAAAGCGCCCATCAAGGCATACTGGGAAGAGCAGAAACGCATAGGTCAGGACGAGCACGCGCGTCAGAAAGCAGAACAGGAGCGTACTGTCGAAATTGGCAAGAAGAACTACATGGAAACAGTGAACAAGGAAAGTGAAAAGCCCGCGATCACCGAAAACCCATTTGTTCCGGCAGACGGCCCTGCACGTCAAGGCCTCCTTCCCGATGCCAACGAATCGAAAGAAGGCGCCCCCAAGGTCATTGACGTGCGGCCCACCCCTGCCGACCCTGTGCCTGCCGAAGCCCCGGCCTCTGAACTTCCTGCCTCGCATCAGGACAGGAAGAACCTGCCAGAGTAGTTCACATAAGAGCATATTGATTGAAGAACGCCTGGGATCTTTCCCGGGCGTTCTTCATTCCGGCATCACGGGAAACTTAATTATCTCATAATGTTGGTCTGATAATCCGAAGTGTTTGTGAGCTAAGTATTATTCGTAGGCTACTTTCGCGCGCTGAACTTCAATATCAGATCCTTCATGGCCAAGTCCCTCCAATTCGCAACCCTTGTCCTGTGTCTCGGACTTGCCGCCATTACAGCTTCTGCACAGGACGGTGTGCTCATCGACTATGTGGGCACCACGCGTGATGCCTCGGCCATCTTGGATGTGCGTTCCACTAGCCAAGGAGTCCTTGTGCCGCGCGTAAGCATCGCCAACCTTGCCGCTGCGGCCCCGGTTACCTCGCCTGCCGAGGGCCTTCTGGTCTATAACACCAACGTGACCACCGGTGTGGGCTACCATTATTGGACAGGCACGTTATGGTCAAAGCTCCGCAATGGGCCCACTGTGCCATGGACGGACATCACCGGTGCACCAACCTCCTTCGCGCCATCGGGTGCGGCAGGGGGCGACCTGAGTGGCACGTATCCGAACCCTCAGGTGGTGGACGACAGCCATAATCATACTGAGATTGAGGCCAAACCAACCTATTCATGGAGTGCAGCAACTAATCCACGCGACTTTCCTCAGGCCGTTGCCGCCTCATTTGTGCAGGCAGCGAACGGCTGGCCCAGCTTTGGGTCTGTGCTTCACGTGGGCACCTATCCTGACGATGGGGGATCCCTGCAATTGTATGCCCCATACAATGCCACCTACGGGGGCAATTCGCTGAGGTACCGATTGGGACTGTACAACAACGCGGGCTGGACCGGTTGGAAGACCCTGTGGGACGACACCAACGATGGTGCTGGATCGGGCATGGATGCCGATCTGCTTGACGGACAGCACGGGAGTTACTATGCCCCTGCCTCAGGAAGTGGAGATTATATCCAGAATCAGTTCAGTTCGGCCCAGGCGGGCACGTTCTGGATCGGTGCGACAGGCCGGGCACAGGCATTTCAGGTCAGCAATTCCAACACATCCCTCACTCAGGGCGGTGGCAATGCCTTGCGTGTGACCACTTCGACAGGATACATGGATCTGGGCCCTCAGAATGCCAGCTGGGCGCATATTCAGACAGACAGACCTTCTTTTTATTTTAACACAAAAGCAACAGTTGATGGCAATGTGGAACCCTACTCATCCAACACAAGAGATTTAGGTTCATCTACTCTGCGATGGAGAGATGTGTATGCTTATTACCATGATGTTACCCCTGGTGATGGATATGGAATCAGGTTTTGGGAAAGCAATAGTTATAAGATTCACATGGGCAATGCCGCAGAAAATCACTACGGACCTGTTACCGATTACAGTATAAAAACAAACATGAATAACCAGGTAGGCCGTGGATGGACCTGGGGAGTGGATGGAGCCACCCCGGTAGCTGCAATAGAAGCCACAACCGGCACTATGCAGATAGGGGGCAACTTCGTGCAAGGCCCTTTAATAGCAAGACCCAGAGCCACTTGGTCAGTAGGTGGAGCAAGCACCGGGGCAGTGATCATTAAACTGCCTGGAACCACCGCCAATTATGGTATGCTGCACATGGAAGTGGATGTATATGAATACGGCTCAACAGCTGCCACCACCTACATTCTGGGTGGACATAACTGGAGTTCTGCATGGTATAATTACAGTTGCCAGACCATTGGAACATCCAATAAGAAAGTAAGGCTGGCTGTGATCGGTGGCCAATACGCAATTGTGCTGGGCGAAACAGGAAGCACATGGTCATACGGACACGTAGTGCTCAGTAAAATAACCAACGGAGGCTACTATTCGGCCAATATGGATTTAGGAGGAACCTATTCTGTTTATCAGGACAATGCTCCGACATTGACATGGAGTACAAGTGATCTGAACAGCAGCACCAATCCTTCAGTGGGTACGAGTTACATTCAAAACCAAAATTCATCGACACAAACTGCAAACTTCAACATTTCAGGGTACGGCTATGCCGCCAACTATTTCCAATCCCCGACTGTTTATGTAAGTAACTACAGACATACGGCAAGCACCTACGAAAATGTCTTTTCTGACAACAACAGCAGCGGTGGATTTCATCTGTACAGGAATGATGGAAACAGTTGGGGGTATTTTTATGGAGATGCAAGCGGCATCGGCATTTTGAATGGTAGTGGAAACTGGGCAATGCGTGCTGACGGTTCGGTTAATGCTACCAATACCGCAGTCTCTCTCTACACCGACAATACACAACGGGTGTGGCTCAATAGCACCGGGATGGGCATCGGTGCGGCCCCTTCGCACCGATTGGACGTTCAAGGTGCTTCTGGCCTCCGGATCGGAAACTCGACCTATGATGCCAACCTCGTCTTCGGCAACAACGCTACTTGGAAGAGCGGCATAAGGGTCTGGGACAACGGAGTGGCCGAAATGCGAATCTGGCACACGCACGCCACAGGCAAGATATTCATCGGCACCGGCTACAATGGCGACCAGAGCACCGTGCTGCCGACAGACGGCATGGTCGTTATGGCCAACAACGTGGGCATTGGCACAATGCTCCCCTTCGACAAGGTGAACATCAACGGCCGGCTGCGCTTCGGCACCAATGCCGTGTCGTATCAGAACGCAGGGGCGGGCGCCACCTTCGGAGCGGGCGACCCGACCAGTGGCATAGGTTGGGGCAACCAGCCCTTGGACGAATATGGCATCTATGTGGCCCCTCAGGAGAACGTCCTTGGCGACTACACGCGGCTCATCATCGGCTGGCACACTGGGGTGAAGATCGGAGGCTCTTCAGGCTATGGCGGCACACGTTTCTACAACAACTCGCCAGTCTATGGCGGGACCAATGCCACCGAGATCATGTCCGTGGGCAAGGGCGACAACCACGTGCGGGTAGAGAACAACCTTTATGTAGGCGCCTACGGAGGTCACAATTCTTCACCCACCTCCTACGGCAGTCTGGGTCTGTTGCAGGCCAAGAACGGCTATTATGGACTCCTTTTCGGGCAGGCCACCAGCAACCCGAACATCATGTATGACGGTTCAGGCAACGGGGGCATCTACTACGAGAACTATGGCTGGTCCACCTATTATCTTGTCGGAAGCAGACACTTCCAGATAAACACATCTTCCGATCTGGGGGCCACGCTTGGGGTCGCTGGCACCATCAATGCCACCGGCAACATCGTCAATACCAGTCCCAGCAACGGAACCCTTGGCCTCACGGGCGACCTGCCGGGCTATGGGGCCAGCGTTTACCCTACACTGAAGACCAGTGGAACATACATCTACTTCTCTGCCGGTGGCGCATACTCCGGCTGGTGGCAGAACAGCGGTCTCGCTGCCCGCAGGTATGATGACTTTGACAATGGAGCCTATTATATGGACCCCGCAGACGTGAGCAATTCGGCCCGATTTGCCGGCCGGGTCTGGACAGGCAATACCAATGTGGCCTACGATTTCAGCGGAACCGGGATGTTTCTTGGGGCAAGTGGCTTCGCTTTCAGTCAGGCAGGTGTGATCATCGAATCCAACTACAGTGAAAGCGGTGGGTTTCAGGGCAACGGCAACAATGCGAACATCTGGAGCCCCGGTGACGACCAGCTCCTCAAAGTGTTTGACGAGGATGGAATGGGGCTTTACGCCTACGTGAATACGGGCGGTTCGTGGGTCGCAGCATCAGACATAAATAAGAAGCAGAACATTGTAAGGGTCACCGGGGCGTTGTCCAAGATCCTCTCCATCAGTGGCTATACCTACGAATTCAAGAAGAACGCTGAGGAACTCGCAAAAGGCGACAGACCTGTGTTGACTGCCGGAATCATTGCTCAGGAGGCCCAAGGGATAATGCCCGGTGTGGTTGAGGATCAGGGCAAGGATGGCCTTTATGTGAATTATGCCGCCCTGAGCCCATACCTTGTAGAAGCCATCAAGGAGCAGCAGACGCAGATCGACCGGGCCTTACAGACCATCAGCGATTTTGGCAACGGGACACTGAACAGCAACGAGATCTGGGTGGCTTTCGATGCTGGATTTGTGGCCAGGAACACCGCAGGGGTCATTCCGATCGTGACCGTCACCCCCAATCAGTTGGGCGTGACACTGAGCGTTACCGAGACCACTGCACAAGGATTCAAAGTTCAGACCGAGAAGGCACAGCCCTGCACATTCAACTGGATGGCCATGGCCAAGGTGGGCGCCAAAGGCGGTGTCGATAGGTCGGAATAGCCCGCCCTGCCGATGGGATGCTGAAATAGACCGGCCCGATGGGTCCCGCAACCTGAGTTCGGGATAAGAAAGCGTGCAGAGCTGCGTCCCTATGGGACTTTTGATATTCAGGAGGCACTTTCTGCTACCATACATGCGTTCCTACGGAACTGGAAAAAGCCCCGGAGGGGCGCATGTATGGTAGTAGTACAACGGTCTCACAAGAGCTGGAGTCCCGGAGGGACGGTGCTTTTCAAAGGCACTTTATCCCGAACTCAGGTCCGCAACTACCCCGCCACCGTCACCTGCACGTGGCCCAGCATCGGGGTCTCGTTATACACGTTGAGGTAGGTGCGCGCCATGGGGTCATGGCCAAGGCCGGCCACCGTGCCGTTCCATTCCATGCCCGCATCCACATTGACTGCGATGGCCGGGGGCAGTATGCTGGGCATGTCGGTGGGCATGGCCGCGAAATAGACCGTCAGCTTCGTAGGCCCATCGTTGAACACCTTGATCGCCTCGGTGCCATCGATCTCGGTCACCGAGAGGCTCACCACCGCCATCGGGGCCACATCGCTCTCCACCACCTGCTGTGCCGGAGGCTCCTGCTCGCCCGGGCCCGCACCCTGATTGGGATAGAGCACATATTCGTTGTATTTGCTGCCGTCCACATTGAGCCATATCCGTTTGCCCAGGTCGGCCAGTTCCACCATCTCCTTGTAGAGCGCGTTGCCTGCCGCTATGCGTGCCTGCACGGCCGTATCGCGGTTCTCTATGGCCTTGTCCTGCGCATCCCAAACAAGATCGAAATCTTCGACATACTGCTCCACCTGGTCCACATGGGCCTGCGTCAGGCCCTGCGCGTTGAGGGCCGGCAGCAGG
>JAIPBJ010000068.1 GCA_021739625.1 Flavobacteriales bacterium
GATTCCTGCTGGAGAAGAGCGACAAGAAAGTGTTGTTCATCCCCGAGGGCGATGATTTCCGGTTGGAACTCGTTTCGTCAGACTGGCTGCCGGTCATTCAGGTCAATTACCGCAAGCGCGCGGCCGAAGAGACGGGCCGGGCAGAAGAGTTCCGCTTGGAGGAGTTCATTGCCGTGAAGGGTATGAAGGCCAAAGGCAATCGCCTGACCACTGAGACGGTGAACACCATCGACCTGCTGGAACCTATTCCTTATGAGCCGCCCGTGGTGGTAAGGGACGAGGGACAAGAGACAGGGGACGAGGGGATGGAGTCTTCGGAAGATGATGGTCCCGAAGCCGCAGATGACGATGAGGACGAAGGAGGCCCATCGTCAGACAGCGGCCCAAGCACATCGCCTCCCGCCCCGAAGCCCGAACGGAAATGGTCGCCTGGAGATAACGGCCAGTTGCCGTTGTTCTGACCCATAATCACCCGCCATCGCACCATCTGCAACTCCTGCAGGACCGATAGGAAGTGCAAGCGTATCATTACAGATGTCTGGCACACCGTTGCAACCTGTTAGCGCACCGCTACGAACTCCCAGCGCATTGCCAGGAACTTCCCGTGCAGTGATGGGAAGTAGAAATGCACCATTTCGAGGTAGGAACAGACCGCTTCACGGAAATGTGGTCTATCGCAAAATGGAAATGCTCCATTACGAGGCAGAAATGCTCCGTTCTGAAGTAGAAATGATGCGCTGCGCTGAAATGTGGTCTGTCGCGAGCTGGGAATGATGCGCTGTGCGGAAAACCGGTGTGTACCGAAGTGGAAATGGTGCATTTGGACGTGGAAATCAGACGACTATAGGCCATGTATCACTTCACCCCCCGTGCCCTCCTGTCGCGTTGCATGGGGTTCTCTTCGGCCCCGCGCTGGCGGTCTTTGAAGAGCTCGAAGCGCGTTGGCTGCTGCTCCGGAGGCCAGTGGTTGTTGGCGCGGTCCACATCCGCTGTTTCGAGGTGCGGGTGGAGGATGACGCGCACCAGTTCCTTGTCGGAGACGAAGACCTTGCTCACGCTCTTATCGTTCATGCGCCATATTTCGGCAGGTATGCGGTGCTCCTCCTTGGTGCCATCAGCAAACTCCAGTTGCAGTATCACGGGCATCACCAGTTCGCCAGGCGAGCTCAGGTCTATCTGGTAGTAGTTGCGTTTCGGGTCGAGGAGTTTGCGCTCATTCTCTGCCAGATTGTTGATGTAGTACTGATATTCCTCCTTGTCGAGGATACTGACACCATAGCGGTCCTGTTCGGTGTAGAAATCGCGCATGGAAGAATCCCGTTCCACCACGCTCTTGAAAGCGTCCTTGTTGCGCTGGTCGGTGATGTAGGCAGGCTTGGAGGCGTCCTCCTGTTTCTTCAGAGCATTCTCGGTGTCGGGGTTCTTGGTGTCTGCTCGGAACCACTTCACGTCATCAATGCCTTGATCCACAAAGTCGGTGGTGTAGAACCATCCGCGCCAGAACCAATCGAGGTCCACACCGCTGGCGTCCTCCATGGTGCGGAAAAAATCGGCTGGCGTGGGATGCTTGAACGCCCATCTGCGCGCATATTCCTTGAAGGCGAAGTCGAACAGCTCGCGGCCCATTACGGTCTCGCGCAGAATGTTGAGTGCAGTGGCAGGCTTGCCATAGGCGTTGTTGCCAAACTGGATGATGCTCTCGCTGTTGGTCATGATGGGCTCCAATCCCTTCGGGTCGCCCTTCATGTAGTCAACGATATTGGGTGCCGGGCCGCGCCTCGAAGGGAAATCCTTGTCCCACTCCTTCTCGGCAAGGAACTCCACAAAGGAGTTCAGTCCCTCGTCCATCCACGTCCATTGGCGCTCGTCCGAATTGATGATCATGGGGAAGAAGTTGTGGCCCACTTCGTGAATGATCACGCCTATCATACCATACTTGATGCGCTCGGTGTAGGTGCCGTCCTTCTCGGGCCGTCCGAAGTTGAAGCAGATCATGGGGTATTCCATGCCTATCTGATCGGCATGCACCGAAATGGCCACGGGATAAGGATAGTCGATGGTGTATTTGGAATAGACCTCCAACGTGTGTTTCACTGCGCGGGTGCTGTACTGTTCCCACAGCGGATTGCCCTCTTTCGGGTAATAGCTTATGGCCATCACCTTCTTGCCACCGATGTTCACCGCCATTGCATCCCAGATGAATTTTCTGCTGGAGGCAAACCCGAAATCGCGCACATTCTGAGCCTTATAGACCCATGTCTTCTTGGCGGTGGAGCGGCTGCTTTCGTTCCTGGACGCTTCATCTTGTTTGATGATGATGACGGGCTTCGCAGTGGCGTTCTTGGCCTCGTTGTAGCGCGATAGCTGCGTGGAATTCAGCACCTGACTGAGGTTCTGACATTCGCCCGTGGCGGCCACCACGTGGTCGGCAGGCACGGTGAGGTTCACGGTGTAGTTGCCAAACGGTAGGGCAAACTCGCCCTTGCCGAGAAACTGCTTGTGCTGCCAGCCTTGCACCTCGTTGTAAACGCACATGCGTGGAAAGAACTGGGCGATGGTGTAGAGGTAATTCTTGTCCTCCGGAAAATACTCGTAGCCCGAACGGCCCCCGATTTTCATCCTGTCGTTGATGTTGTACCACCACTTCACCTTCACGCTCACCTTGCCTCCGGGCTTCAATGCGGTGGGCAGGTCCACGCGCATCATGGTGTTCACCACGGTCGCCTTCAGGCTGTTGCCGGCCGCGTCTTTCACATACTCCACTTTGAAACCCCCGTCAAAGTCCCATTCCAACCGTTTGAGGTCGTTGGGACTCATCTTGTCATCCATCTTTTGGGTGGCGGTCTTCTGCGTGTCGCTGTTCTTGGCGCGCATGTTCTGATCCATCTGCAACCACAGATAGTTGAGCGCATCGGGCGAGTTGTTGGTGTAGGTGATGGTGGATGATCCGTAGATGCGCTGCTGCTCATCGTCCAGCTCGATGTCCATCACATAGTCGGCCTTCTGCTGGTAGTATTCGTGGCCCGGTGCCCCGCTGGCGGTGCGATAGACATTGGGCGTAGGCAAATCCTGCTGCAACTGGCGGAACTTGCTGAAGTCCTGGGCGGTGGTGGTGAAGGCGAGCGTGAGGAAGAAGGAGGAAAGAAGCAGTCTGGTCATTGGTGGCAATTATTATGGGCCATCACCGTTTCCGGTGAATGCGGACTGCCAAAAATACGGTCTGCCACTGGGTATCTCTGTCAGTGCGCATTCCAAAGATGCTCCGTCTATCTTAGCACCTCAAATAGACAATCATGACGGCAGCAATGAGATTCATTTTCCGAACGCTTGTTCTCCTCACTATTTCAGCCACGGGTCTCAGCATGGCATCCGCCACCCACATCATCGGGGGAGAGATCTATTGGGATTGTATCACCGAAGGGGAGGACGCAGGAAAACTGAGGTTCTACTTGAAGCTGTACAGGGACTGTTCGCAGAACACTATGATTCCATCGACCTTGAATCTGCAAGTGGAAGGCCATCCGTCCATCACTCTAATTCCAGTGGATATGATATCCCAGACAGACATCACGCCTCCGGGCTGCGGATTCAACTGCGCGACCGCAGGCATAGGAGACCGCACAACAGAGGAGTTCATCTTCGCCTCCGCCCCGGTTGTGCTGAACGGGGTTCCACCTGCTCAGGGATGGCGTTTCATAGCGAGTTGGTGCTGCCGAACGGAAAGCATGAGCATCACCTCAGCGCCCAATTACACCATGACGCTGGAGGCGGTCATGTATCCATACAACGGAGAGAATGTCTATCCCTGCTTTGATTCCAGCCCACGGTCTGCCGAGGCTCCGTCCATACTGTTCTGCGCTGGTCAGGACATCCGATACAACGCTGGATTCGTTGACCCGAATGCTGATTCCCTGCTGTTCTCACTTACTGATGCCCTTCATGAGAACGGGATTGTACCCTATTCCGGCTACACAGGCGCACAGCCGCTGCCCGGCCCGAACCTCGACCCTTCCTATCCGCTTGTCTCCCTGAACCCCGCCACCGGGCAGATGGACTACGACCTGCCGGGCGGATTGCAAGGCCGTTGGGTAGTTGTGACCACCGCTGAGGCCTACCGCTGCGGGCAACTCATCTCGCGCAACTCTTCCGACATGCTCCTAACGGTGTTGCCGTGTACTGAACAGAATGAGATTCCAGCAATCGCCACACCTCAATGGAGCGCCCCTGAAACCGCCTCGGGCTTCGAGGTGACCGTAAATGCAGGCGACCTCGTGAACTTTGTGCTTGAAGGGGTTGACACAGACATGATCGGCAGCTTGCCGCAGATGGTGGGCTTCACCGCATCAGGTACGCAGTTCGGGGCCTACTACACAGACCCTGATTCCGGCTGTGGCCACCTGCCCTGCGCAACGCTGTCAGGCATCATGCCCGGTGAGATGGCCGAGGGGGCTGTCTCCACCGTATTCAACTGGCAGACCGACTGCGCACATGTGATGGGCGATGATGCCTGTCTGCCTGAGGGAAGCACGTATCATTTTCAATTCAGATACCGTGACAATTTCTGTCCGGTGCCCGGAAACAATCTGGTCACGGTGGCTGTGACAGTCTTGCCCGACCCCGTGGTCGAAAGCCCCACTCCCCGCTGCGTTGCCATCACTGAAAACGGGGAGGTGAACATCGAATGGGCACCGGTAGAGGACACATTCACGCCCGCTTCCTTCGCAGCCTATTCGATTTATCACTCCTCGTCTCCTACAGGGCCGTTTCAGGAGATAGGGACACTCACCGACATCAATGCGGGCAGTTTCTCGCACACAGCAGACAACCCTGTAGCTGCACCTTCTGTCGGAGGCCAGAATCATTACCGGATCAGGACGCGCTCCGGCTGCAACGGTGCGGCCCTTTATCCCCAAACTACCACCGTATCTACGATGGGACTCACTGCAGAAGTGCAAGGCAGTGTGGCCATGCTCTCATGGACACCTGTCACAATCCCCGCTCTGCCAGGCACAAGTCCCGGATTCAGAGTGATGCGTAAGCTGGCCGGGCAGCAGTGGGAACCCATCGCCACTGTTTCCGGATTCACATTCTCAGACTTTACCGTAGTTCAGAACGGCCCTGTGCTCTACCGTGTGGAGCAGGACAACAACCTCCCCTGTGCCTCGATGTCCCCGGTCGCAGAGGGTTACTTCAATGTCGGTATCGACAGGTCTGATGCCGCACAGCACATTTCTATCATCCCTAATCCCAGCGATGGCCGAATCATAATCAGGTCTGAGTCTGGTGCGGGCATGTCGGGCTATGCGCTGACCGACCTCTCGGGCAAGGTGCTACTTCATGATTCGTTCACCGATGGCCGCGAGTACTTGAATCTGGCCACCGAACTGAGCCCAGGTGTCTATTTGCTGCGCGTGGGGACGAAGGTCGGTTTTTCCATCAGCAGGGTGGTCATCCACTGATCGGCTCAGAAGGGCACCCGCTCTGCCATCAAAAGTACCGAAACCCCTGCGGCCAACAGGGAAAGCACGATGTTCCACCACTTCAGTGCAATTCCCGACAAACACATCACCGCCCATTGCACCCCGAAGATGACCGCAACGATGATGAGCTGCCCCACCTCAAGACCCACATTGAAGGCAAAGAGCGGCAGCAGCAGTTCATCGCCCAGCATGGAGCGCAGAAAGCTGCTGAAGCCCATGCCATGTATCAGCCCGAAGCCTGCTGCCAACATAAAGGTGAGCACAGTTGATGCCTCGCGTTGGCCTTTCAGATTCGCAAGGCCGATGTTCTTGATCGCGGTGATGAGAATGGTGAGCGGGATGAGGAACTCCACCCATGCACCGTTCACCGGGATGATGTGCATCACCGCCAGGGCCAACGTAAGCGAATGGCCCACCGTGAAGGCCGTTACCAGAATCAGTATCCGCTTCCAGTCGCTGTAGCGGTAGGCCGCGCAGAGGGCAATGAGGAACAGGATATGGTCATACCCGCTGAGGTCGGTGATGTGGGTAAGGCCGAGTTGGAAATAGGTGGGGAACATGATCTGGCATCAACGAAAAAAAGAACGCCAACGAAGATATCTCCGCTGGCGTTCTCAAAAGGACAGGGCAGCAGTCTATGGGAAAATGCCCAGATTTTCGTAGCTCACTGCCACTTTGCTGATGGCCTCGGCAAAAGCAGCTGTGCGCAGATCGTTGATGCCCTCCGTGTTCATCATACGGTTGCGGATGGCAGTGTAGGCATTGATCATCGTCTCCTCGAGACCTGAATAGACGAGGTCGCGCTCGTCCGGTCCGCGCTCGATCATGGCGATCTGGGCCGCAGTGATGGTCTTGCCGCTCGCCTCCTGAATGGCCTGCACGATATTATGGTTCATGTTGGCACTGTAGCGCTTCTCCATCCGTCCGAAACGCACGTGCGAAAGGTTCTTGAGCCACTCGAAATAGGAGACAGTCACGCCCCCTGCATTCAGGAAG
Source organism: Flavobacteriales bacterium (assembly GCA_021739625.1). Taxonomy (GTDB): domain Bacteria; phylum Bacteroidota; class Bacteroidia; order UBA10329; family UBA10329; genus UBA10329. The sequence goes on from JAIPBJ010000068.1 coordinate 6,477, forward strand.
ATGTCGGGGATGATCATGATGCCATTGCCCAGAAGGATCTGCTCACCGGCCGGTGTGATGGGGCCATTGGCCGCCTCACCGATCAGCTTGGCCTTCACATTGGCCGCATTGTCGCCATTGATCTGATTCTCCAACGCTGCAGGGATCAGAATGTCGCATTCCACTTCCAATGCTGCTCCGGGGCCACCGATGTGGGTGGATCCGGGGAATCCAACGACCGCATTCTTCTCCTTCTTATAGGCAAGCAGTGCCTCAGGGTCTATGCCATCCGTGTTGTAAATGGAGCCATCCCACTCGCTGATGGCCACCACCTTGGCACCTGCATCGTGAAAGAACTTCGCGGCCCAGTAGCCCACATTGCCCATCCCCTGCACTGCCACCGTCTTGCCTTCAATGCCGGTGGTCATGCCCAGTTTGTCCATGTCCTCCTTGTAGGAGCATGCCTGGCGCACACCATAGAACACACCGAGACCAGTGGCCTCTGTGCGTCCTGCGATGCCGCCCTGCGCCACCGGCTTTCCGGTCACACAGGCCACTGCATTCAGCTCGTTGGGATAGAAGGTGCTGTAGGTGTCGGCCACCCACGCCATCTCCTGTGGCCCACTGCCATAGTCAGGCGCTGGAACATCGATGCCTGGGCCTATGAAGTTCTTCTTGATCAGCTCGGTTGTGTATCTGCGGGTGATCTTTTCCAGCTTTTCGGGGGTGCAGGTGCGTGGACTCACCTTGATGCCGCCCTTTGCGCCTCCGAAAGGCACATCGACAATGGCGCACTTGTAGGTCATCAACGCGGCCAAGGCCATCACCTCGTCCTGATTCACATGGATGCTGAACCGGATGCCCCCTTTCGTTGGGAGTTTATGATGGCTGTGTTCCACACGGTAGGCCTCTATCACCTCAATTTCACCATCACACTTCACGGGGAAACGCATGCGATAGACGCTGTTGCAATACTTGATCTGCTCTAGAAGCTGTGGGTCGTGATCCAGAAATTTCGCTGCATTGTCGAAGTACTTGAGCACATCGTCAAAGAAGCTGTGCTCTCTCTTCTCCTCCAATTTTTCTACTACTGCCATGTCTGTTCTTGCTTTGATTAGGGCCGCAAAGTTGGGAAAGTTTGGTCACGGAATCATGAGGGTTGTCAGTTGTCAAAACCCTGTCTGTCAGGCACCTTTTACAACCCGTACTTCTGATGTTCCAAAAGAAAAGGCCGATATCCCTGCTGGGACATCGGCCTTTGAAATCAATTTGGCTAACTCAGAACTGAATGGTCAGCTGTAGTTGTGTTGATCTTGGAGGATTGACCTTGAGCGGACGCAGGGCATACACTCTGTTCGCCACGTTGTTCATCACAAATCCGAGTTTCACCTGCTTGGTCAGATCCACTGCTGCACGCACATCGAACACGTGGTCGCCAGTGTTATGGTTGTTGCGGAACTCGACCGCTCCCCATCCGAACAGCGGATCGACCTGATAGAAGATCTTGTCCACGTTCTGCATATAGCTATAGTAGCGATAGGTGCCCCCGATGGACACGTTCCACTTATCTTTAATCCGGAACACGAATTCGAGGTCGGCATTGATCAGATGCTCAAAACGGTATTTGAGAATCGGGAATTTCTTGAACTCCTCCAAGGCGGCCTCGTAGGTCGCCTGATCATAGCCGCTCTGTGATGGTCCCGGAGGCAGGATGGAACTGGTGCTGATCAGGGTCAGGTCGTTGCCATCGTTGTCCTGTCCATATACATAGTCGGGCTGAAGAGACTCTGGCCGGGCGTATGTGTAGCCCAACAGGATGTTCATCCCGAACCATTTGGTGAACTGCCCGTTGCCCATGATGGATGCATCCAGACCTGCCACACGGGCCCTCCCCGTGTTGATGCTCTTGAACGCCAGACCATAGAATGGGGCCACGACAGCTCCGAATTTCCCAGCTGTGAATTCAACGAAGTTGTCATACTCCTGATAGAAGCCTGCCACGTCCAGATAGCCCATGAACTTGCCGATCTTGATTCCCTGCATCAGACCGATCTCTGCAGCCCAGCTGCGCTCTGCCTGAATGTCCACGTTGGGCACGATGGGAAGTCCGCCCACCGAGGTGAAAATGTAACGCTCGGCAATGGTCGGGAAGCGGAAACCCTGCCCGAAGGATGCGCGGAGGTAACCTTCTTTCCACAGCATGGAACTCAGCCCCAGACGGAATACCGGCACCACTTCGCTTCCGCGCTGGTTGACACGGAAATACTCCACACGCACACCTCCATTCACGTTGAGGCGGTTCCAGAACTTCTTGTCCAATTGCAGGTAGCCAGCTGCATTGACTGCGGTGTTCACTCCCGAAGAGTCCTCGTTACCGGCATAGAGCTCGGCCTCGCTGTGGGTGTATTGGAACATGGCACCTGCCGTGGTGGTGAAGTCCTTGATCACGGCAAAGCGCTTGGCATACTGATATTCACCGAAGCCCACATAGTTCAGGTTGCCCTGATTGTTGTCGTTGTCGTTGTTCTGATGGAACAGGCGCGTGCGCAACGTGTGCTTGGAACCTTTAGGCCCCGCATAGTTGATGAAAGGGTCGATGTTGTAGGTGGTCTGAATGGTGTTGGTGATGGAACCGTCAAAAGGAAGGTAGACGCCCTCACGGCTGTTCTGCCAAAGCAGTGTGCCCGCGCTGCGCGAGTACATCACATTGAAGTTGATGCCATAGGCCAGTCCCGAATGTTTCTTGCCCCTTCTGCGGAAATTACCATTCACACGGAAGCGGTTCTGATACTCGCGCATGGGTCGGGTATAGACCGTGTCCGTCACATTGCCATCGGCATCCGTGCGGATGCTCACGGTCTGCTCCCTGCCATCGATGATAGTGTCGCCCTTCATCGGCCCGATGTAGCCGTTGTCCATGAAGAAGTTGCCACCGAGCACGATGTCCCACTGTCCGGCCTTGCGGCTGTGGAAGAAGTTGAGACTTGCATAGATGGGCAGGTTGTCTCCGATATCCCAACGTGCCTCCGGTGCATCGGGCTGGCTGTAGAAACCGCTCATCAGGTTCACCTTGGTCTTCGGCTTGTCTTTGGGATAGGCTGTGCGGATGTTGATGATCCCGTTGAGGGCCGCTGAACCATACAGCACTGATGATGCACCCTTGATCACCTCGATCTGCTCCAAGTTCTCAACCGGAATGAATCCCCAACTGGGGCGTCCGGCATCGCCCGACATGATGGGCAGGTCGTCCACAAGCAGCATGACACGTGCCCCGGCACCGAAACTGTAACCGCTGCCACCGCGCATCTGCGGCTCAGAGTCCATGATGGTGAGGCCCGGAGTCTGCTCAATGGCATCTGCCGCGCTGGTGGTTCCACGGTTCTCCACCATTTCGGGCCTTATGACAGACACCGAGACCGTAAGATCCTCCACCCGCTGTTCGAATTTCCCGGCAGAGACGATGACCATGTCCAACTGCTCAGACTCCATCTCCATCTGCACGGTCAGTTCTGTGCTCGCCCCGCTGTTGATGCTCACCGCGACCGTCTTGGCCGCATAGCCTATAGAGGTCACCACCACATTCTGCTTGCCTGCTGGAAGTACCAGTTGGAAATTGCCATCGAAGTCGGTGGCAGCACCCCGCGACTTGTCGGCCTCCCACACCACGTTGGCCCCGATAATCGTCTCGCCTGATGCCTTGTCCTTCACCACGCCTTTCAATGTTCCAGTGTCCTGTGCCGTCACCGTCATGGCGAACAATGCCAACAAGGCGGAAGTAATCGTCTTTTTCATTTGGTTTGTGATTGGTTTTTAATTCAGGCCAAGGCCGAAAAGCGGGCGAATATATCAATAATAGGTATGGAGCAGGATGACAAGAGAAACCTTCACATGCTGGCACTCGCCCGAGTGCCCGGTGTAGGGCCCATAGTGGCCAAGAAGCTGATCGCCTACTGCGGTGGGCCAGAAGAGGTTTTCCGCAAAGGGTCGGCCTTCTTTGAGCGCATCCCCGGCATCGGCAAGGTCGTGGCCAAGGCAGTGGCCCAAAGCAATCTGCTCGATCAGGCACAGCGCGAAATGAATGACTGCCGCAGGCACGGTCTGCGGATAGTCACGTTTCTCGACAAGGACTTCCCGCAAAGGCTCAACCACTGCCCTGATGCCCCACTGCTACTCTACGTGAAAGGAACGGCAGACTTGAACTCACAGCGTTCACTGAGCATTGTGGGCACCAGGAATGCCACGGCCCATGGCAAAGAGGCCACTGAGCGCATTGTGGAGGAATTGGCCCCACTGGGCATCACCATCGTGAGTGGACTGGCCTACGGCATCGACATCGTGGCCCATCGTGCAGCATTGAAGCATGGACTGCCCACCATCGCCTGTCTGGCCCATGGCCTCGACCGCATCTATCCTCCGCCCCATGCCAACACGGCCAAAGAAATGTTGGAGCTTGGTGGTCTCATCTCCGAATATCCGATCGGAACGAATCCCGACCGTGAGAATTTCCCTACGCGCAACCGCATCGTGGCCGGAATGACCGATGCCACGCTGGTGGTGGAAGCGGGCATCAAAGGCGGTGCGCTCATCACCGCAAGGTTGGCCAGCGATTATGACCGCGATGTGTTCGCTATTCCCGGTCGCGTCAGCGATGTGCATTCTGAGGGGTGCAACCGCCTGATAAAGGAGAACCGCGCGGCCTTGGTCACCTGTGCCACCGACATCATCACCTCTCTGAACTGGGATATGCCCGACAAGTCAACAACCGCGCGTCAGCAGCGGCTGCTCATAGATCTGACCCCGGATCAGGAGCGCATTGTGGAGGCACTGCGCGAATCATCACTGAGCGTTGACATGCTCGCTGCCCGCTCAAAGATGCCCATGAGCAAGGTCTCGGCCCTGCTGCTCGAAATGGAATTTGATGGGATGGTGAGGAATCTTCCGGGAAAGGTGTATCAGTTGGTCTGAGTGCTTCGATGCCGCTTCCAACCACTACTGGCCACGGCATGTTCACACGATTCTTCGGGTTCGATACATACAGCAACCACCCGAAAGCGGGCATGGTCCAAATGAAAAAGGGCCACCACAATTCGTGGCGACCCTACTTTTCAAACCCAAGCTTTTATTGACCCCAAAGCGGGCATCCTATTCTATTATGAATTGATGCTGTGAAAGACCGGCCTCCGTTCTCGCCACCAACAGATACATGCCGCTGGCCAAAGCCGAAACATCTACTGTTGTCGTGTTCTGCGTATGATTGGACACCTGCTTCCCTTCCATGGTATAGACCGTCAGCTCCTGAATCATTTCCGCAGAAACGATATGCAACACATCCGTTGCAGGAACTGGGAAGATGCTCAGCTGTGCGGCATTCGCTTCGTTGATGCCCGTCACGATCATGCTCACACAAGAAGATGTTTCCGTACAACCGTTGATGGTCACCTCCACAGCGTAGTTCCCGCTTGCTGAAGGAGTGAAATCCTGTGCCGTCTCATTGTCCACAGGAATGTTGGCGTTGTCGCAGTCAACCCACTGGTAGGTCGCGCCTGATTGATCGGCAGAAAGGGTTCCACCGTTCTGCGTTACCGCCACATCAATAATCTCGATCACGATGTCCTGTGTTTGGGTTAGGGTGTTCCCATTGCCATCATCATAGGTCCACGTGAGGGTTGTGGTCGCGGTTATCGGCAGGTTCAAGGTCGTTGTTCCGTTCAAAGCACCAGCGCAGTTGTCCGTTGCCGTTGGAGTGGCAACGCCCGTCACCTCGCAATACTCCGTTATGGTTGGCAACGAACCGAGGTCTGCAACAGGATCAGTGTTGTCATTGATCACTACATCCTGCGTCTGCGTTGAAGTGTTGCCATTGCCATCATCGTAGGTCCAAGTGACCGTGGCACTTGCGCTCAATGGCAGGCTGGCATCGTGCGTGGCGGTAATGCTACCCGCACAGTTGTCCGTTGCGGTCGGGGCAGTGAGTGAAGTCACTTCGCATTGAGCGTTCACGTTGGAAAGCGCACCGAGATCCGCAACTGGGGCCGTGTTGTCGTTAACGGTCACGTTCTGCGTCTGTGTGCTGGTGTTCCCATTTCCGTCATCGTAGGTCCAAGTGATCGTTGTGTTTGAACTGATAGGCAAAGAAGCGTTGTGCGTTCCGGTAATTGCTCCAGCACAGTTGTCTGTTGCTGTTGGAGCGGTGAGGGAAGTCACCTCGCACTGAGCAGTAACGTTAGCCAATGAGCCTACGTTCGCAACGGGCGGAGTATTGTCGTTGATGACCACCGCCTGCGTCTGTGTCACGCTGTTTCCGTTTCCATCAACGTAGGTCCATGTGATGGTAGTGCTTGCGCTGATAGGTAAACTGGCGTTGTGCGTTCCTGTAACTGACCCAGCACAGTTGTCTGTGGCTGTCGGTGCTGTCAAAGAAGTAATCTGGCATTGTGCTGTCAAACTACTCAACGATGGAACGTTTGGCACTGGATCAACGGCATCATTGGCGGTAACAGTTACCGTTTGGGTCATTTCCAGTTCGCATGTGCCACCTGAGATGGTCTTTGAGGCCAACACATTGAAGGTGGTTGAGCTATTCAAAACCCCCGTGCTGAAATTCAGCGTAGCTCCGTTGCCTGCACTTGGGCCAGCTATCACCGTATTGTTCGCATCGTTTCTCAGGCTATAATTCACACCAGAAACAGAGTTGGCCACACTGATAGTGGCACTGGTTCCAGGACACGTATTACTCACACTTGACGACACGGCCAAATTGGTCAATTGAACAACCGTAACTGCCTCTTGAGCAGAACCAGCACAGCCGTTTCCACCTGTTCCCGTAACCGTATAGGTCTGATTTCCTACAGGAACGAATGACACACCGTTCTGTATTCCGTTGTTCCACGCCAAGGAATTGGCACCTGAAGCGGTCAAGGTCACAGAAGCACCTGAACACACCTCACTACCGGAAGAAGTGATGTTGATGGTAGGTGCAGGAAGCAAGGTCACTATGATGTCGCGGGTTGATACACAGCCTTCAGTGTCCGATCCAGTCACGGTGTAAGTGTTCGTGCCCGATGGGAAGAATGGAACACCCGAAGTAACTCCGTTGTTCCAGCTCACGTTGGTGGCACCCGAAGTACTGAAGGTCACACTTTCGCCCAAACAGACCGAATTGTCTGTGACAGATGCCGTGTAGGCCGCGGCTTGATATTCGTAAGCCCCCATGTCAATGGTTTGAAACTGGCGTGGCTCACCTGCAAGGTCGGTTGACGCTGGCGTGGTGCCCGTAATGCTTCCGGCCTCTATGGCTGGAGAACCGCAATGAAGCGAGTAATCGTCATTGGCTGCATCTTCAAACTGAGGGTTCACGTTGGTTCCACTTTGCATTCCTCCTTCCACAATACTGTTGGTAACCACAGAACCTGATGTAACCACCACAAATGGTGTGCTGCTACCGTTTCCGTAGATGATGGAATTCTTGATACGACTGTTGGCAGCGCGATCCATACGGATGGCATAACCGCTGGCTCCTGTGTTGTTTGAAATGGTGGTGTTGATCATATCAAAGCTAAGTCCGGCCGTTGTACCTCCGTTAGAAGCGCTTGCCCCAAGGTAAAGGCACGATGCATCGGTACCAGAAACGTTATCATACATGAGACTATTGGTCAACGATCCGTAGGCATAGATGCTGTAGCCAGATGACCCTCCGTACAACATGGCCGTCAATTCGTGCGAATAGTTATTGCGAATGATGCAGTGATCAAAATCGACATCTGTAGTCATAGTAGTTACTCCGCACGGAGTGAATGCAGAATATACTGCTACGTTGGTACCTGTGTTCTTCTCTAAAATGCAATTGCTGATAGTAGCGGTTACAGAGGTACTGGCCGCATAAGGATTGGCGTAAATAGCACCCCCACGAACATGATAGTACTGACTTGCAGCAGCCGTGGCGCAAGTGGCAGCCGTACCTCCATTGGCATTTCCTCCAGAGATGGTAAAGCCATCAACAACCACGTTCAGAATGTTCCCATAGAGCTTGATCACGTGGTAAGAGTTGTCCTGACGTGTTGCTTCGGTGTGAAGAATGGTTGCGTTGTCGTTTCCAGAAAGGTCGCCACTTAAGATGGTTGGATGAGCTGCTATATTCCGTTGTGCAACAGCTGTTTCCGTTCCTGCAAAACCACCATAGATCTTGCGGCCAGTTGGAATGACGAACGATGCATTTCTATCCGATGCATGAGGCGTATAAACACCCTCGGCCACCCAAATGTCGTTGGTACCTCCACTTGCCAAGGCAGCTTGCAGCGTAGTAAATGCATTGGCCCAAGAGGTACCATCATTGCTTCCAGTGGCATCTTTATCCACAAAAGTCTTGTTGAACACACAGGCCCCATTGCCGTCAAAGGTCATGTTGTCAAAATAGATCTTGGTGAACGCACTGGCGCCCGTGTACTTGAAGCAAATGTATTTGTCGGTACCTGCATATCCCGCAAAGTCAAGATTGAAGGTCTGCGTGGAGGTGGACAAGCTGACGGTACCCAAACTTGTGAAGGTGGAAGCATTGGTCGGGTCGGTTATTGTTCCATATTCGAAAGTATTGTATGAAGCGAACGCGCTGTAGCCGGTGAAACTGAGAATTCCTCCGTTGAGGGATTGAAATTCGGGTAGAGATGTGTGAAAAACAGCCGCACCACCTCCCATTACAAATAGCATCGCTCCCGGATTTCCAGAGGTGTGACTCAAGCCGATGTTCGTCCAGCATCTCGGAAGCTGAGCACCTACATAAGAATCGAAATTCTCTTGATAGCAAATGTTCGGCCCGCAACTGGTTGTGGCCGTAGCGGATCCACGCCATTGCGAAAAGTCGCCCGAACCGCAGTTGGCCCTTACATAGAAATCATACACCATGCTGTGATCCAGCCCCGTGAAGGTGTAGGGATTGGTAGTGGCCGCTTGAACAATTCCTGTTCCCTGTGCCACGCCCGTTGGCACAGCCTCTACTTCCCAGGCCGTTTCGCTCTGGCCGTTCACCCAACCGATCTGCATGGTCGTTTGTGTGGGGTTGGTGGCCGTGATGGAAGTTGGCCACAGACAGGTCGAGAACGTGATGTCAACGTTGGGCTGATAGGCCAATGCTGAGATCTGATCGCAGACCCCTGGGTTAGCAGCGCTCACGGATGATGCTGTGCTATAGTTCTTATAGGTCTTCGATGGCGAATAGGCCGAACCGTTGTTGTAGTTGGTGCCACGCAGATAAGCATAGTGCTTGCCGTACGTTACCTCATTCACTGCTACCACCAGCTTGTCCGTTCCATTGTAGTAGAAGGGCGTGTCGAAATTGACGATGACCTCAGTGGCTGTCACTTCAACATCACCATCAAAAACCTGCGTCAGGTTGGCCAATGCGATCCCATCGTTATTCGAGCTATAGAAACCCAGCGAAGTGGTATTGCCGAGATAAACCACCCAGTGCATAGCGTTGGTGTAGGACTGAGCATCGTTCCGCTTGTAGGCGAGACGGGTGATATGGCCCGCCTGCGTCACTTGAAATGCCTCATACACCGTTTGGCAATAGCTTTCGGCACTTGGGGTGGCCGGACATTGGCTGTTCACGGTTCCCGTGCCGATGGTGACGATGGTTTCTTGAGCGATGGCTTGGAAGCCGATGGTTGCCAACAGCAGAATGGAGGCTGATACTCTCTTCATGGGGATTTGTGTTGAGGATTTGGCCACAAACCTACCCTGCCCATCCAGCGGCATCAAGAATCCTTCAGCAACGGACGATCGGTTTCACGAACAGACCAACGACTACCTCAGTCGCAGCAGTTCCTCGAACTCTTCCTTCCTGTATTTGGAGAGTTTGGCGGTGACGCTGTCGCGCAGCACGATGTCGCCTGTGCTGCGGTTGTACTTCTCCAGCATATCAAGATTCACCATCCACGATTTGTGACTTCGGAAGAAGTTCCGATTGTCGGCAAGCACGGTCTCGAAGTGTTTCAGGTTCTTGCTCACCAGCAGTGGCTTTGCACCGAGTGTCCTGATGGTGCTGTAGGATTCGCTGGCCTCAATGGCCACAATGTCGCAGGTGTTCACCACGGTCTGATAGCCCTTGTCGGCCACAGAGATGCGCGCCACCTCCTTGTTCTGAAGGCTTTCTGAAAGCAGCTCGCGGTTGAATGCGGATGTCTGCCCCACCCGCTGCTGCACACGCTCCACGGCCTCGTTCAGCCGGTCGATGTCGATGGGTTTCAATAGGTAGTCCACTGCCGAGACCTCGAATGCACGGATGGCATACTTGTCGTAGGCGGTGATGAACACCATCTCAAAGTCCACCTTCTCGAAGAAGTTCACGATCTCGAAGCCAGAGTAGTTGGGCATTTCGATGTCGAGGAAGACCAGCTGCGGTCTCAGTTCCTTGATACCGGCCACGGCATCCTCCACATTCGCGTAGCTGCCCACGAGCCTCACCACCGGGCAGAACCGCAACAGCAGATTGGCGAGAATGCTGCGCGCACTCTCCTCGTCATCCACTACAATGGCTGTGATCTGCTCGCTCATTGCAGCGAATGTAGATAGAGAAACCACCGCAGGTGCTGCGGCTTTACCAATGCGCGGTTTTGTTCAGGAATGGATGGCCTGCGTCATCCTATGTTTGTCCGCACCTGTTATCAGGGTGAAAAAAGGGAGAAAGAGTAAGGCCGCTGGTCGTCATTAGTCGTCAGAGACAGTTCGCAATGCCGGTCCCTTTCTCCCGGTGCTTGAAGCTTGGACAGTTCAT
>JAIPBJ010000069.1 GCA_021739625.1 Flavobacteriales bacterium
CACAATGGGGAATGACCGACCTGATGAAGCGCATGCCATTCCTTGCAACGCCCGGAAACCATGACTACAATTCAATCGCACCGCCTCAGGTGAGCCAGAATCCGCTCAACAACACAGGGGCCTACTACGACCTTATTGATGTCTATACCAATGGCGAAATGGGAGGAGTGCCATCAGGCCACGAGTTGTTCTATTCCTTCGACTATGGCAACATCCATTTCATCAACATGAATTCCGAGATCGGTTCTGTTCTCAGCGCATCCAACGACTGGACAGGGGCCAACCCCTTCAGTTCTTTCAATGGTTCTCCTATGACCCAGTGGATCCATGCCGACCTGCAGGCCAATACCAAGCCTTGGGTCATTGCCATTTTCCATCAGCCTCCGCACACAGAGGGTTCACATTCGTCAAGCGATCTTTTTGAAAGATACATGGCAGCCATGCGCAACAACATCTGCCCAATTCTTGAACAGTATGGGGTTGACATCATTCTCAATGGGCACAGCCACGTCTATGAGCGCTCCTATTTTCTCAACGGATACTTTGGAACACCGGATCAGTTCAATCCCTCCGTGCATGCTATGGATATTTCGAGCGGCAGCCTTGTCGAGGGAACTCCATATATCAAATACACCACAGGCCCAAATGCTGGAAAAGGCACCGTTTATGTGGTTCAGGGAAACAGCGGCAGCAGCACCACCGAACCCGCCCTCACGCATCCCGCAATGGCAAGTGTGCATGGGTGTGACTCCTGTGTGGGGTCGCACCTCTTCTACATTCATGGCGATACGCTGACAGGCAAGTATCTCACAGGGGAAGGAGAGATCCTGGACGAGTATGCCATAGTCAAACAGGAGGGCCCATCTGGGATTGCGGGTACTGTGAACGATGGCATCAGTGGTCTCGAAGTCTTCCCTAACCCGTTCAGCAATGTGACCACGGTGCGATTTGAAGTGAAGAAGGATATCATTGCCCGTGTAGAGATCGTGTCGGTAAGCGGGCAGGTGATCCATGTATTCCATTCTGGGAAACTGAACCAGGGCGCACATCAGTACACCGTGAATGCGAGCGCCATGAACCTCTCAAAAGGAGCCTATCTCGTGCGCATCAGTTCTGATTCGCAACCGGCTGTGGCGCGCATGCTCAAGGTGGAGTGAGGCATGATGAGACTCCTGTCCCTGTTGACCGCCCTTATTGCCATGCCCTGTATTGCGCAGACCACTTTGAGTGGAAGCATCAGCGGGTTGGCCGATGAGCCACTTACACTCATTGTGCCTGCTGACCTTTTTGGTTCTGAAGAGAAGGTGCTCGTGCCGGTCTCAGGCGGAAAGTTCAATACAACGCTTGACCTCCCATGCAGTGCTTGGGTACAGCTGTCCTACAAGGACAAGGAGCGAAGCATTTTTCTCACAGCTCCGAAAGGAGAGTTGAGCATTTCGTTCGATGCTGATTTTCTGGACACCGAAGCCCAGTTCGGAAAAAATGGTGCAGCTGTGAACGTGTTCATGGAAGCTGTGCGAAAGGAATATGGAGACAGACTTTCGGTACAGTGGCTCAACGGGCAAGCTGCCGCTGCCACCAACATCGATGGTCTGGAAATGGATGTTTTCAGGTTGCGCAACGACCTGATCGGCAGAATGAAGGATGCCGACCTGTCTGCTGATTTTGAAGCATGGTTCAAACAGAATACGGCCTATTACTATTACCTGTCGCTCTTCCGCTTTTCGGCTGTGAAGTCACGTGCGAGCAGCATACCCAAGGCCACAGAGATTCCCAAAGTGCTGATAGAAGGACTGACGTGGGAGAAAATGGGCAATGCCGATGCGCTCGGTAGCGATTTTTTCCGTCATCTGCTGCTCGATTTTATGGATTACATGGCCCTGGAGCAGTATGATTTCATGAAGTTCGCGGACCGGGATGCGGCAGATCTCGCAGCATGGAACCTTGCCAAGGAGAACCTGCCAATGCCAGTGCAGCGCTATCATCTGGCCGCTTTGATGCTGCGCGATGCAGCGTCTGTCAGCCCCACATTGCTACGCAGAATGCACGATGCGCTTAAAATCATGCCCGATGCCGATGCAACTCACGCTTTGGTCGGTGATCGCCTCAAAGAACGATTGTCTGCCAAGGAGGAGTTGGTAGCGGTTACCAAAGAAAAGGTCAAGGACAAAGTGACTTTCCGAGGGTTGGACGGCAAGGAATTCGGTCTAAGCGACCTTCGGGGCAGGGTGGTCTATCTCGATGTGTGGGCCAGTTGGTGCGGCCCGTGCCGACAGCAGTTCCCACATGCCAGAACATTGAAAGAAGGCTTCACCAAGAAGGAATCGAAAGATGTGGTGTTCCTCTATATCAGTATTGACAACACCGAGGAAGCGTGGCGCAAGGCCATTGAATCATTGGGAATTGAAGGAATGCATGGGTTCTCTCCTGGAGGTTGGGCCGCACCGATCACTTCAGAATTTGGCATCACCAGCATCCCGCGATACCTGATCTTCGACAAGAAGGGTGTGCTCACCCACCCGAATGCCCCGCGTCCGAGCGACCCTGCCTTGCCTGCACTGCTTCGGCAGCTGATGGCGCAGTGAGTCTGGAAGTCAGTAGTTGGATTTGGAGCCGTGTGTAATCCGTACTATGATTCACTCCACTGTGAAATCCTCGCCCAGCCAATTCCGGCCAATGATCAGCCGATGTTCTGATGCCGAAAGGTCGGCCAAGATGCATGGCACCGTCCTATATTCCCAACGGTCGCCCAGATTCAGTCCTATTTCCAGCATAGCGGTGTAAAGCTGTTCTCCACCAAAGTTCGCTATGCCCTCAACACGGCCATTCACGGTGCGGCCTTCGCCATTGGCGTTGCGCAGTTTGAAACTCACCTGTTTGGTGATGTTCTTCTCTTTTGGAAAACTGGTGTTCATGATGGCGATGTTTTCAGCATTGATGACACAGAGCTCCAAAGTGTCAGTTACGGCCGCGCTCCACATCACATTCGATTCTTTCACATGAAAAGTCTCTGCTGGGCCGATCTTCTGCTGCGCAACGCATGTGCTGGCAGCGAGGCAGGCGATGATAAGCGCGAAAAAATTGTGCATTGTCCGGTCAATTAACGCAATGAACTGATGTTGACAAGGGCCACATTGGTATAGTAGTGTCCGAGAATCTCTGAATAGGAGTGTCCGAGTTGGGCCATCTGCATGGCGCCCTGCTGGCACAGGCCTACTCCATGTCCAAAACCGCGACCGGAAAGCAGCACGGCATCTCCAGCAACTGCAAGGTCAAAGAAGGCGGAACGAAGACGCAGGTCTCGTCTCAGGTCTGCAGTTCTCACGGTCTCTTTCCCTATTGTGAGGTGTGACTGGCGGTGTTCTGTCTGCAGCTTGAAACCATCCACCAGAATGGTGTCGGCATCGGTGAACTGCTGACGGAATTTCTCAACAGGTACCTGCTCTGTCCATACCGCACTGCGCTGAGAGGTGCAGAATGTATCGGTCACAGATATGAGGTAGGACCTTGCCTCGGCCCACACGTCCTTTGCATTGGCGGTCTGCCCACCGCAGTTGGCGTGGAATGTTGCCAGAATGGGCCGTGCAGATGTGTCGGCCATCACGATTCCGCTGGTGGCTGCAGTGGCCTTTACCACCGACTCAGAAGGGTCGCCCATTGCACCATAGACCTGACAGTGCTGATGGTCGCAAAGGTCAAATCCCTGTGCAGCATGCCGGCCTCGGTTGCCAACGGCATAGGTGCGGCAGATGATGCCCTGTATCTTGTAATACTCTGGGTGTGCGCCATTTCCCACCTCGCTCTGCACTACTCGGCTCACGTAGGTGTCCATATCAATGGTATTGACCAAACTGAGTTTTCCTGCCGAAACAGTCAATGTGAGCGTTCCCGGATATCTCAGTTCCTTGCCATCGCTTGAGCGTTTCACCAGAAAGGACGGCTGTGGACCACGTCCAACGACCATGGCAGAGGTGACGCGTTCGTCCAGCCCATAGACCCCAAGCAGCCTCATGCTGTCACCTACAGCACTCACCGACAGCACATCGTCAGAACGGAAATTGTACAACGTGTCGCCCGAAGAATTCAGGACAGCGAATTTTCCGGAGACAGGAGATACAAGGATAGTTGACTCATGTTTCTGGTCACTTACCCCAACCCTGACAGTGGAGACCTGCGCGGTGGCACATACACAGGTTGAGAGCAAAAAGGTCAGGGCGAGTATTGGTCTGCAGTTTATCATGGGAGACAAAGGTGTGCAACTTAAGGCAGAATAGCATTGCCGAAGAGTGGATCGGCAACAGTCATTTTCCGCAAATGCTCATCCTTTTCCCTGTTTCTTTGTTCTCTCCTGATGAAAGTAGATAAAATGAAATTGAGCGTAGTGCAGACTGCTGATAGTCAGTCTGATGTTTCAGATCAGGAGTATCTTGAGGTCTATGGTGCGCGCGTCCACAACCTGAAGAACATCGATGTTCGGATTCCCCGTGATAAACTGGTGGTCATCACCGGTCTGAGTGGCAGCGGCAAGAGCAGCCTTGCTTTTGACACGATCTATGCCGAAGGGCAGCGCAGGTACATCGAAACCTTCGCCAGCTATGCGCGGCAGTTCCTCGGCACACTGGAACGCCCAGATGTGGATGAGATCACGGGCCTGAGCCCTGTCATCAGCATAGAGCAGAAGAGCACCAACCGCAATCCGCGCAGTACAGTGGGCACGATTACCGAGGTGTATGACCTCATGCGTCTGCTGTTCGCAAGGGCAGGAGAGGCATTCAGCTACAGCACGGGAGAGCAGATGGTCAAGTATTCGGACGATGAGATCATGCGTGCCATCCGCAGGGATCTAGATGGGAAGCGGGTCAACATTCTTGCTCCCGTGGTGCGTGGCCGAAAGGGGCATTACCGAGAGTTGTTCGAGCAGGTGCGCAGGCAGGGGTTTGCCAAGGTGCGTGTGGATGGTGAAATACTTGATGTGGTTCCAGACCTGAAGCTCGACCGCTACAAGGTGCATGATATCGAGATTGTGGTCGATAGGTTGCAGGTGGATGCAGAAAGCACCAAGCGACTCAGCGATTCGTTGCAGACGGCCATGAAACACGGCAAGGGCAGCATGATGGTGTTGGAGCATGAGGGCAGGGAGCCACGCTTTTTCAGCCGATCGCTGATGTGTCCCACCACAGGCATCGCCTACGATGAGCCCGCACCCAATCTCTTCAGCTTCAATTCGCCTTATGGTGCCTGCCAGCGGTGCAGCGGTCTTGGAACGGTGGCCGAGGTGGACGAGAAGCTCATCATCCCCGACCCCAGGAAGAGCATATACAAGGGAGGCATCGCACCCATCGGTGACTATCGCAACAATTGGATATTCAGGCAGCTTGAGGCTATTGCCGACCGTTACGGATTCAAACTTCAGACCCCGTTGGAAGAAATTCCGGAGGAGGCCGTAAGGGCCATGCTCTATGGCACCAGCGAAGTGCTCAAGGTGAAGGAGGCCACAGGAAGCGGAACCGTGCATGTGGACGGTTTTGAAGGTATCGTGAACTTCATTGCCAAGCAGAAAGGTGACGAAGGCACCAAGGCCTTGCAGAAATGGGCGGACAGCTTCACGGCAATCAAGACCTGCCCTACATGTAACGGGACACGGCTCAACCGGCAGGCACTGCATTTCCGTTTGGACGGGAAGAATATCGCAGAGCTTGCTGCCCTCGACATCGGAAGTCTGCATGCGTGGTTCACCGGTCTGGAATCGAAGTTGGACGAGCGCAGGGCTTTCATTGCCCACGAGATTGTGAAGGAGATTCAGACCCGTATCGGGTTTCTGCTCGATGTGGGTCTCAACTATCTCTCCCTCGACCGCGAGGCTCGCACCCTGTCGGGAGGAGAGGCACAGCGCATCCGCCTTGCCACCCAGATAGGTTCACAGTTGGTGGGCGTGCTCTACATTTTGGACGAGCCGAGCATAGGCCTGCATCAGCGCGACAACCAGCGATTGATCGAGGCATTGAAGAAGCTGCGCGACACAGGCAATTCAGTCATCGTGGTCGAACACGACAGGGACATGATGATGGCGGCCGACCACGTCATCGACATCGGGCCAAGGGCCGGCATTCACGGTGGACATATCGTGGGCCAAGGCACCTTTCTGGAACTGATTGCTACAGATTCGCTCACCGCAGCGCATCTCAATGGAACAAATACCATCCCACAGAGAAAGGAGTTCAGGACAGGGAACGGAAAGAAGATCGCCTTGAAGAATGCCAGCGGCAACAACCTCCGCAATGTGTCGGTCGATTTTCCTCTGGGCAAGTTCATCTGTGTGACAGGCGTATCGGGAAGTGGCAAATCGACCCTCATCAACAGCACGCTGCATCCGATCCTGAGCCGCGAACTGCATCGTGGCGAAACCAGGCCGATGCCATTCAAAGAGATCAAAGGGCTTGAATATATTGACAAGGTCATCTGCATAGACCAGGATCCCATAGGCCGCACCCCACGCAGTAATCCGGCCACATACACGGGCGTGTTCACCGACATACGTAACCTGTTCACCAGTCTGCCCGAAGCCCAGATACGCGGTTACAAGGCCGGCCGTTTCTCGTTCAACGTGCCGGGAGGCCGTTGCGATGATTGTCTTGGAGCAGGCCTCAAGACCATTGCCATGAACTTTTTGCCTGATGTGAACATCCTCTGCCCATCATGCAACGGTAGGCGTTACAACCGCGAGACATTGGAGGTGCGCTATAAAGGCAGGTCCATCAATGATGTGCTCGACATGGACATTGATGAGGCAGTTGCTTTCTTCGAGAACATTCCGTCCATTGTCCGTAAGATCCGTTCCATTGCCGATGTGGGCCTCGGTTACATCAAACTTGGGCAAAGCAGCACCACCCTTTCTGGCGGAGAGGCACAGCGCATCAAACTGGCAGCAGAATTGGGCAGACGTGACACAGGCAGGACCTTCTATATCCTGGATGAACCCACAACGGGCCTCCACTTCGAGGACATCCGCATACTGCTCGATGTGCTCCACAAGTTGGTGGACAAAGGCAACACGGTCCTGGTCATCGAGCACAACATGGACGTGATACGCACTGCCGACCATATCATCGACCTCGGCCCTGAGGGCGGGCAGCGCGGTGGCCAGATTCTGGTGGAAGGCACCCCGGTCGAGGTGGCGAAGTCGGGGAAGGGCCACACCTCAGAGTATCTGCGGAGGGAGTTGGGCCTGTGAGGTAGGACCCAACAAAAAAAGCCCTTCCCATCGCGGGAAGGGCTTTCAAGCCTTGGTAGGCGGAAATGCTCAGTAATCCTTTGACAGGAAATCTTTCACGTGGTCGTTGTGAACAACCTCTTCCTTGAAAGTATAGTTGCCTGTCTTCTCAGACTTCACCATTTTCACCACTTTGGTGAAATCGCGACCAGTGCCGGTCTTCAGTGTTGCTACGGTCTTCTTTGCCATGACTCAGCTTATTTGATCTCTTTGTGAACAGTCACCTTCTTCAAGATGGGGTTGTACTTCTTCAGCTCGATACGCTCGGGCGTATTCTTGCGGTTCTTTTTGGTGATGTAGCGTGAGGTGCCGGGCATGCCGCTGGTCTTGTGCTCAGTACATTCCATAATGACCTGGATGCGGTCTCCTTTCTTAGCCATTGCCTTGAATTTTGGGAGCGCAAATGTAGGTTTTTTTCTTTCTCAGATAACCCGTGAATAATTCTGGTCGCATCATTCGTGGATGGCCACGATTCTCACTTCCCGAACCAAGGTCAGGAGGGTCCAACCGACCCATGAACATCAGGCAGTTCGGGTTGAGAAGGTATATTTGGGGCCATGGCAGACGAAAAGAAATGCGCTTCGTGTGGAATGTGGACGGAGTGGAGCAGGAGGACGACCGATACATGCGTGTACTGTGATTCGGTCCTGATTCCACCGATTGAAATAAAGCACAACGAGTTCAGGTCTGGAAATGGTATGAATGGCCCTTCTTTTCGC
Source organism: Flavobacteriales bacterium (assembly GCA_021739625.1). Taxonomy (GTDB): domain Bacteria; phylum Bacteroidota; class Bacteroidia; order UBA10329; family UBA10329; genus UBA10329. Next base: position 7,990 of record JAIPBJ010000069.1, read on the forward strand.
ACGGTGCGCAAGAATGATGGGGTCTTGATGAAGGGGATTCGCAAAATTGCACTTGTCGCGCATTTGGTGTATGCGGCAATTATGGCGGCTTTCATGATGGTGGTAGCTGTGCTTGTGCATTGATTCTCCCTTGCGGTCGATTCTCTTTGCGAGTATTCCGTAGGTTTGGTTCCCAACACTGACAGACACAGCAGATGCGAACCATTGGCAGTATAGACGAATACAGAGCCGAATACGCGGCCAGCGTTGCCGACCCCCAAGCTTTTTGGGCCAAACAGGCAAACACTTTCGAATGGAAACAGAAGTGGGACCGCGTGCTCGACTGGAATTTCAATGAGCCGGATGTGCAATGGTTCGTGGGCGGAAAGCTCAACATCACCGAGAACTGCCTTGACCGCCATCTGTCCACCCGTGGCGACCAGACCGCCATCCTGTGGGAACCCAACGACCCCAACGAGGCCGCGCAGCACATCACCTATAAGGAGCTGCACGACCGGGTGTGCCGCATGGCCAATGTGCTCAAGCGCAACGGTGCCAGGAAGGGCGACCGTATCTGTCTCTATATGCCCATGGTGCCCGAACTTGCCATAGCCGTGCTGGCCTGTGCGCGCATCGGTGCCATCCACTCGGTGGTGTTCGCGGGGTTCTCGGCCCGATCGCTTTCCGACCGAATTCAAGATGCCACGTGCAATATCATCGTCACTGCCGATGGTGGTTTCCGAGGAAACAAGACCGTGCCGCTCAAATCCATTGTGGACGAGGCGTTGCTGTCATGCCCAAGCGTTAGCAGGTCTATCATTCTGAAGCGTACTGGCGAACCCGTGACCATGCGCGCTGACCGCGATGTGTGGCTGCATGATGAACTGACCCACGTGAATGCCGACTGCCTGGCCGAGGCGATGGACACCGAGGACATGCTCTTCATTCTCTACACTTCGGGCAGCACAGGCAAGCCCAAAGGCGTGGTACACACCTGTGGTGGTTACATGGTGTATGCGGAGTATAGTTTTAGGAATGTTTTTCAGTACGAAGAGAGCGCAATCTATTGGTGTACGGCTGACATCGGCTGGGTCACAGGCCACAGCTACATCATCTACGGCCCTTTGCTGGCAGGCGCGACCACACTGATGTTCGAAGGCATCCCGACCTTCCCCGATGCCGGACGGTTCTGGCAGGTGGTGGACAAGCATCAGGTCAACATTTTCTATACCGCACCCACGGCCATCCGTTCGTTGGAGGCTGCCGGTCTGGATTTTGTTAAACCGTACAAACTCGATTCACTGCGAGTGCTTGGCTCGGTGGGCGAGCCCATCAACGAGGAGGCTTGGGAGTGGTATCACGAGCACATAGGCAAGGGACGCTGCCCCATTGTGGACACATGGTGGCAGACCGAAACGGGCGGCATCCTCATTTCGCCATTGGCGGGCATCATCCCGACCAAACCGAGTTTCGCCACGCTGCCGCTGCCGGGCGTTCAGCCATGCATTGTCGATGCCGAAGGCAATGAACTGCCCGGCAATGGCATTGAGGGCAATCTCTGTATCAAATTCCCGTGGCCGAGCATGTTGCGCACCACCTATGGCGACCACGAGCGCTGCCGCCAGACCTACTTCGCCACCTATCCGGGCAAGTATTTCACGGGCGATGGTTGCCGTAGGGACGAGGACGGCTATTACAGAATCACGGGCCGCGTGGACGATGTGATCAACGTGAGCGGCCACCGTTTTGGCACTGCCGAGATCGAATCGGCCATAGACGAGCATGCGAATGTGGTGGAGACAGCCGTGGTGGGCTTTCCGCACGACATCAAGGGGCAAGGCATCTACGCTTATGTCATTTGCCATGAAACGCCAGCGGACATGGCCGCTTTTATCAAAGAGGTGAATGCCACGGTGACGGACATCATCGGCCCCATTGCAAAGCCCGACAGGATCCAGGTGGTGAAAGGATTGCCAAAGACGCGTTCGGGCAAGATCATGCGCAGAATTCTCCGGAAGATTGCAGAAAGGGACGTTGCCAATCTTGGAGATACCTCTACGCTGCTCGACCCTGAAGTGGTGGAAGAAATTAAGCGCGGGGCGGGGCTTTAGGGCAATTTGCAATAGACAATTTACAATGGGCAATAGACAATCGGCAATAGCCATCATAAAAACCAAGCTTACCAAGGCAACCATGCGTTCTCAGTTTCCTCCCTATTTATTCCTGCCGCTGCTGACGGTGCTTGGTCTCGCCTTGTCGCAATGCGACACGGACGACCCGCTTCCGCCCGATGACACGCCTGTGACCCCGCCCAAATACAGCACGGTGGACAGCACCTTCGGATTCGGAGTGCTTGCCAAGGTGAAGGGCATCTGGAACGGCCCCGTCACCTCGACCACACCCTTGGGCGGCTATCCGGAATGGATAGTGGATTTCCGGCCCATATCGGCCCATCAGGTGTCGGCCAAGAACGAGCTTGACACGCAGAACGACATCCACATGAGCTTCTTCATCGCGAAGCACAACGGCAGCCACCGCGTGTGTTTCCGCAATGGCGGCTCGTTTGCAGGGCAGACCCGCGTTTCCTATTTCCTGGCCGATAGCGTTTCGGAGAGCGATGCGGTGTCCTACTACCGTTTCTCCGAGATTGTGAAAGGGACAAGCAGGGCATACACAGAGGTTATTTTGAAGAATGACAGTCTGATATTGAAAGCCTTCACCAATCGCTACAACACACAGGCAACCTCCACACCGCACATGGTGTGGCGTGCCAAGTTGCAGGATACAACCTCGGCTGCGGGTGCTGTGGCCGTTCACGATTTCCCTAAGAAGGAGCTGACCAAGGATTTCACCGAGATCTTCAGTGGGCAGGCCGAGGCCATCTTCTATTCGATTGCTGGTGGGGATCCTTATCCTGAGGATGCGCAGCCCTATCTGGGGCAGACTACCATCAATTATTCTTTTGCAGGAGGTTTCGCGCCCGACCCGAACAAGAAGGTCTTCCTCATGATCACCACGCAGCCGTTGATCTCGGGGTTCAGTATCAATCAGGCGAACATGAAGTACCGCTCGCGCTATGTGATCCTTGCGGCATCGGACAACAGTTTCACGTTCAACTACATGCACCCGGGCACCTACTACCTCTATGCGCTGTATGATGCCGATGGCAACATGACCTTCAGCAGTGGGGACAGGGTAAGTACGGTGAACACCTCATTCAGCCTAACGGCCGAGGGGACGGCAAATGCATCGGCCAGCATGAATTTCGTGATTCCTTGAAGGGGCTGATGTGATAGGTTCAGAGTTTCCCCTCCACTATTTGGAGCACGTCTGCCTCTAAGGCAACGGTCTCATCTTCCAGCCTTTTGGCCTTGGCAAGCACCTCCTGAAGGAAATCCTTGTCGTGCAGCCCGCTGGCATTGATGCGCACGTTGAGGTGGGCGCCCAGCACTGCGGTTCTTGCACAGAGCGCGCCCACACCCGCATCGCTCACCGAATTGGGGTTGCCCACTTCGGCCATGGTCTTGATTACGGCCAACGAGGCATGGGCCGTCTCCATCACCTTGAGTGGGATGAGGATGGCCTGCTTTGTGGCCTGCTGAATGGCTTCGGTGCGCGCAGCCTTCTCTGCCTCCGAATTCTTTGGCAGCCCGAAAGCGGCCATTATTCCGTTGAAGGCGGCCGTGTCCTCATCCACCAGTCGCAGCAGTTCGTTCTTCAGTTGCTGACCACGCTCGGCATGGTCGCTGAACTTTTCCCAACGGTCGTCCCAGCCTCGCTTGTGCGCGCTGAGGTTCGCTACCATGGTTGCGAGCGAAATTCCCAGTGCGCCCACGTATGCCGAAATGCTGCCACCGCCCGGGGCAGGGCTCTCACTGGCGGTCTCATCGGCAAAGGCGGTAAGGTTCATATCGACCAGACGTTTGCCGGCATCCTCAGCGATCATATATTCGATGATGCGCTCCTTGGGATGGAAGGGAGCAAGTTCGTCCAGCCCAAGACTGCGAACAGCGATCTTGATGAGTTCTGTTTTTGAGACCCCGATCGAGCGCTGCTGTTTGCGCAGAAAGAACCTGCCCGCATCGAGCATGGCCTCCAAGGGAACAACGCCCACAAGCTCTGAACCGGTTACGCGCAGCCCACGGTCCCGGGCCTTCTCACATGCGGTGTCGAAGGCCACGTGCATGGGTGTCTGTCGGATGTTGGTGAGGTTGAGCGACACCTGCGCGATGCCATATTCGTCAATGAACCAACCGATGCCCTTCACGGCCTTGAGCGCTCCGGGAATGCGCACGGGGTTGCCTTCTGCGTCCTTCACCTCCCTTCCTGTCACGGGGTCGCCCTCGCGCAGCACACGGCCATTCTCGCGCAGGTCGAAGGCCAGGCTGTTGGCCCGCCTCACCGAAGTGGTGTTGAGATTGATATTGAAGGCGATGAGGAAATCGCGTGCCGAGATGGCAATGGCCCCGCTGCCTTTCACGTGGTCATCGAATTCTGCCGGGCCGAAATCAGGCTTCCATGCCGGGTCGATGAGCTTCTTCTTCAGACCCTCATACTCACCTGCCCGGCAATTGGCAAGGTTCCTGCGCTTCTCCTCAGTGCAGGCATACTCATAATAATAGCCGGGTATGCCGAGTTCTTTGCCCACGCGCTCGCCCAGCTTCCTTGCAAAAGGGATCACCTCTTCCATGCTGATGTTGGCGATGGGGATGAGCGGACACACATCGGTGGCCCCGAACCGCGGATGCTCGCCCTGATGTTTGCTCATGTCGATGAGTTCTGCGGCCTTCCTTATCAGAAGGAAGGCCGCTTCGATCACCTGCTCAGGCTCGCCCACGAAAGTGATGACGGTGCGGTTGGTGGCCGCTCCGGGGTCCACATTCAGCAGTTTCACGCCTTCTACGGTGGTCACCACATCGGCAATGGCCTTGATCTTTGCGCGGTCGCGACCCTCAGAGATGTTGGGCACGCATTCAATGAGCTGTTTCATGTGCAGGTTGTGCGTTGACGGTTCATGAATTGATTCTCCGGTCATGTTGTGAGAACAGATGCTGCCACGAAATTTGCAGCATGATCTCACCGTATTGGTTCATCTTCGTGCTTGTGGTATTGGTGTTGGCCTATCTATCTGCCACCTACCACAATCAGCAGGGTCTTTCTTTTTGGCGGACCTTCATAATGTCCATTATCGGTTTTGCCGGACTCGGCCTGTTGATCGCCAAGATGTTACTGAGCATGTAGCCTCAGTCCAATTCCTTGAGGCATTCCCTGATCTTCTTGGCATCGGTCCATTTGAACTTGTCGATACATGTGAGGAAGGGCTGAAGGGCCGTGTTGGTCTCAAAGGCCTTTTTAGCATCCTTGCTCGGCACATAGACAATGGGCGATTCGATGGATGCAGATAGGAAACAGTACTTGCCATACTCCACGTCAGAACGGTCCTTCACATCGAGCGACATGTCCATGTGGGCCAGGCCGTTCTCATAGTACACGCCCTTTCCGCCCTGTTTCAGAATAACGTGCGGCAGTCCCTTGTACAGTCGGTAAACGTGTTCTCCGATGCTATATCCCCAATGGGCCGACACGTCATGCACCACGGGTTTCTTGCCTTTCTCTGGCGGTGTGAGCAATAGCACTCCGTCCTTGCTCCACTCATAGCCCTGATATTCACCGATCATCTTGCCTTTGCCTGTCTGATAGTCTTTGAGGTTGGGATAAAGGGTGATGGATTGGGCCATGGCCACATTCAGAAGGATGGCGATGGCGACCATCGCTGTTGTCAGTTGTTTCATTGCATTTGCTTTGATGCGGCACGAAAGTAACAGTAGTACACGCACAGTGGAATCCGGCCGAGGTGCTTTTTGCCCGCCTGTCCATTTTATCTGATGACCGTGAAATAGGCGGACGGCCCGGTCCGATGGACGGTCGGTGCTGTTCGCAATTCTGTTTCACCCCGATCGTTATGTGAACTTAACTTTGGCCGCGTCACAGCTTGTGAGCCACACTACAACAACAACCGAAATGCAACGAGACACAGCAGTCTTCGACTTCATCAGAAAAGAACGTATCCGCCAGACAGATGGCGTGGAGCTCATCGCATCAGAGAACTATGTGAGCGATCAGGTCATGGAGGCCCAGGGATCCATCCTCACCAACAAGTATGCTGAAGGGCTTCCCGGAAAGCGCTACTATGGTGGTTGCGAGTTTGTCGATGAGATCGAAACGCTGGCCATCGACCGTGCCAAAGAGCTTTTCAACTGCGAGTTCGCGAATGTGCAGCCCCATTCGGGTGCTCAGGCCAATGCCGCGGTCATGCTGGCCTGCCTGAAGCCCGGTGATGCCATATTGGGCTTCAATCTTTCGCATGGCGGACATCTCACCCACGGTTCACCGGTGAACTACAGTGGCATTCTTTACAAGGCCAACTTCTATGGTGTGAACCGCGAGACCGGTCTGGTGGACTACGATGAGATGGAAAGGACCGCAAAGCAGGTGCGGCCCAAACTGCTCATTGCCGGTGCATCGGCCTATAGCCGCGATTGGGACTATGCCCGCATGCGCGACATTGCTGATGAGGTGGGCGCGCTGCTCATGGCCGACATCAGTCATCCTGCGGGTCTCATTGCACGCGGTCTGCTGACCGACCCGATGGAGGATTGCCATATCGTGACAACCACCACCCACAAGACCCTCCGTGGGCCGCGTGGCGGAATGATCATGATGGGAGAGAATTTTGACAACCCTTGGGGCCATGCCACGCAGAAGGGTACTTTGAAAAAGATGGGCCTGCTGTTGAACAGTGCAGTGTTTCCCGGCACCCAGGGCGGCCCGCTCGAACATGTCATCGCGGCCAAGGCGGTCGCCTTCGGTGAGGCACTTTCAGATGAATACATGGACTACTGTGTGCAGGTGGTCAAGAATGCCAAGGTGATGGCCGAGGAATTCGTGGCCCGTGGCTACAAGATCATCTCAGGAGGCACGGACAACCATTCCATGCTCATCGACCTGCGAAGCAAGAACATCACCGGGGCAGATGCCGAGAACGCACTGATCAAGGCCGATATCACTGTGAACAAGAACATGGTCCCATTCGATGAACAGCCGCCCATGGTCACATCAGGAATGCGCGTGGGAACACCGGCCATCACCACCCGGGGCCTCAAGGAGGACAGCATCCGTGAGATTGTCGATCTGATGGACCGTGTCATCGCCAATGCTTCCAATGATGCCATCATTGCCGAAACAAGGAAGCAGGTCAACCACAGGATGGAAGGATTGCCGCTCTTCGCCAGCTGAGCCCCAGTCCCCTGTAAAGACGAACGCCCCCGTGCACACTGTGCGCGGGGGCGTTTTCCTTATCGGTATCTCAGATCATTCCTTCACAAAGCGAACGGTCGTCACATCCTGACCTATGAGACGAAGCACGTAAGCACCGCAGGGAAGGCCCTGAACGTCCAATTGCTGCCGGCCCGCAGTCACCTGACGTGAGATCAGCATCCGTCCGGTCATGTCGATCACTTCCACTGTGCCTTGGGCACTGGCGGTGAATTGGAGGTTGCCCGTGGTCGGATTGGGATAAAGGTTCAGTGGGTCGCGCTGCGCAGCCACCTCTTCAACCCCTACGAAATTACTGGCGCAGATGCTCTCGCCTCCGCAGACCATGTCGGCACAGAACCTTGTAACGAACTCAAGGGCCACAGGGTCGAACCCACTGGCAAGATAGCCCACGTGATTGACAACATTAGGGTAGGTGAGCAGGCAGTTGTCAATGCCCAGATTGTCTGCCCGCACATGGATGTCGCGGCTGCCTGAGGCAATGAGCCCCGTGGCAATGCCGATTGCGTTGATCTCTTGCGTTCCGTAGGGCACGGTCTCATCACCGTCCTCATGGATGCTCACGATGGGAAGGTCGCTCTGTTCGATCCAAGAGGTGTCGCCTATGGTTCCGCTGAAACTCATGACGGCCAGTGGCCGGCTGCTGTATCCGAGGCTGCCGCTGTTGCCCTCAACACCTCCGAGTCCGGCCGTGTCGTTGACCATATAGGCCGGCATTTCCTCCAATTTGTCGAGATAGGCCGCGTGAATGGCCGCAATGGCCCCTGCCGAAACACCGCCAACGATGATCCGGTCGGGGTCGATACCGTAAGGATTTCCCGATTCGGCAACTGATTTTCTCAGGAAACGGACCACGGCCTTCATGTCGTGCGCACCTCGGAACACCGCCAGAGTTGTGGTGATCTGATTGGGCAGGAAGAAACCTACACGGTAATCGGGCGCTATGGCCACATAGCCCAACTTGGCGAAAATGCGGCAGATGGAGGCCACATCACCACGCGATCCTGAGATGAAAGAACCACCGAATGCCACTACCACCACAGGGCGTGTGGTCTCAGTGTCTCCAGTCGGTTCATAGACGTCCAGACGCAGGGTGGCGTTACCACCGCCCAAAGCGGCATTGGAGCCATAAGTAACGGCCGAGGTCACCGTCACATCAGGGAAAAGGTTCTGTGTGCGGTAGCGGACACCGTCACACTCATTCTGCGCCATCAACGTGGCCGCAGATAGAACTGCCAAAGAAACAAGGGTAAAGATTCTATTCATGGGTGGTTGTGTTGTTGGTTGAGAAGGCCTAAAGGTATGTTATCCATCTGTTAACATCCGCACGCCATCGGAAATTGAACATGGATGGAATTTGATGGGAAGGTCAAACCGTTCACGATAGCTCCTGTCAAGCGATGACCGGAGACCGGGAATGGCATCTGTTTCGATCAGCGCAATGCAGCAGCCACCGAAACCGGCACCGGTCAGTCTTGCACCCAGACATCCGTCATGTTGCTGTGCTGTGGCCACGATATGGTCGAGCTGTGGACTCGAAACCTCGTAGTCGTCACGGAGTGATGCGTGGGATTCATTCAGCAGATGACCGAAATGCACCAGATCCCCCGAGCGTAGCGCCATGGCCGCCTCTATCACCCGCTGCTGTTCAGTCACCACATGTCTTGCTCGTTGGCGCAGGATCGGATCATCGAGTTTTCCGACCGCATCCATATCTGCCTGTGTCAGATGCTCGACTCCATTCTTTTCGCCCAGAATGGACAGCGCAGCATCGCATTCTGCCCTGCGGCTATTGTAGGCCGATGAGGCCAGCTGACGGGGGGCCTTCGAG
>JAIPBJ010000070.1 GCA_021739625.1 Flavobacteriales bacterium
GTATGATGACAGGGCATATTATTTCGTCACTGCCGACCGTGGTGTGGCTCCTCGGGTTGCTGTGCAGACTTCAGTGGGCAGTGCGGCCACACATGTCGTCACTTCATTCGTTGACCATCAGTTCCATGAGCAGGATCTGAGCAACCTCTTAGGTTCTGGACGCCTGTGGATGGGCGAACTGTTCGATATCGAGAGCACGCACAGCGCAGACTTCGGTCTCAGCAACGTGCTCAACGGCTCATTGGCACATATCAATGCGCAGGTCTTTGCCAAGTCAATGACCTCGCCCACATCGTTCTCGATGAAAGTGAACGGCAATGTGGCAGGATCGGTCACTGTGCCAAGTGTTTCCGGTGGTTACAACCGCAATGCGGCCCCGGGCAATTTCTGCATTCCGATCCAATTGGGATCGGGCAATACGAACATCAGCCTCACCTATTCGAAAGGTGGGAATCCGAACGCACAGGGCTGGCTCGATTACATCAGCGTGATCTGTGCGCGCAATCTGACCATGGCCGGAGCACAGATGGCGTTCCGCGACACCTCTTCGGTGGGGACTGGCAATGTGGCGGAGTTCCAATTGGGAAGTGCATCGTCTGCCGTGCGCATCTGGGAGACCACCGACCCGACCAATGTGCGGCAGATGGCCGCTGCGTTGAATGGCAGCATGGCATCGTTCAAAGTGAACACTGACACACTTAGGCAGTTCATCGCTTTCAGCGGCTCCTCCTACCATACGGTGCAACCTCTTGGCCGTGTTGAGAATCAGAACCTGCATGGGCTGGCACAGGCCGACATGGTCATTGTGTCGCATCCCGACTTCATCACCGAGGCCAACCGCTTGGCCGAATTCCATCGCAACAACCCCAACAACACGCTTTCTGTGCATGTGGTGACACCACAGCAGATCTATAATGAATTCAGCAGCGGTGCGCAGGATGTGTCGGCCATACGCGACCTGATGCGGATGTTCTACGAACGCAGCACCAGTTGGCAGGACATGCCGCGCTATCTGCTACTTTTCGGTGATGCATCATACGACTACAAGGACCGGGTCTCGGGCAACACCAACTTCGTTCCCTCCTATCAGTCTGAAGAATCGCTGCAACCCACAACAAGTTTTGTGTCTGACGACTATTTCGGACTGCTCGACCCGCATGAGGGCCGTTGGAATCCGAGCGACAATGATGCCATGGACATCGGCATCGGCCGTTTTCCTGTGGACCATCTTGAAGAGGCCACTGCGGTGGTGGACAAGATCATACGGTATGACGAGCTCAATATAGCCAACACACAGAACACGGACCTCTGTTGTGGTGGTGCAGGCCAGACCACCTCGCCCGACTGGCGCAACCGCATCACTTTCGTGGCCGATGATGATGATGGCAACACGCACCTCAACCAGGCCGACCAACTGGCCGTGCTGGTTGACTCGACCTATCGCGACTTCAACATCAACAAGATCTATTTCGATGCATACGTGCAGCAGAGCACACCGGGTGGGCAACGCTATCCGGAAGCAACTCGAGACATCAACAATGATGTGAACCGTGGTGTGCTCATTATGAACTACACGGGCCATGGCGGTGAAGTGGGCTGGGCGCACGAACGGGTGTTGGGCCTCTCGGACATCGCCAATTGGACAAATGCCGACAACCTTGTTGCGTTTGTGACGGCCACCTGCGAATTTGCCCGGCATGACGACCCTGAGCGCGTGTCTGCAGGCGAACAATGCCTGCTGAGGGCTGAAGGAGGTGCCATAGCACTTTTCACCACTACGCGTCTGGTCTATTCGGCACCCAATTTCCAACTGAACCGGAACTTCTATGTGAAACTGCTGGACGACCAGCCTTGGGGCGAACCCTCGATGGGCGATGTGATACGCATGACCAAGGTGGCGAGCGGTGCAGGAGTGAACAACCGGAACTTCGTGCTGCTGGGCGACCCTGCACAGCGTCTCAGCTATCCGCTGGAAGAGGCCGTGACAGCGACCATCAACGGAATCTCTGTGCAGGACTATGGGGACACGCTGAAAGCTTTGCAGCTCGTGACCGTAACAGGCAGGATGCAAACCCGTAGCGGACAGCCGATGACGGATTTCAACGGCATCATCTATCCGACAGTGTTCGACAAGGCATCGGTGGTGAGCACCCTCGCCAACGACCCCGGCTCTTCGGTGCGCACCTTCACCCTGCGCAACAACATATTATATAAGGGAAAGGCAAGCGTGACCAATGGGGAGTTCCGCTTTCAATTCGTGGTGCCCAAGGACATCGCCTACAACTTTGGTTTCGGCCGCATAAGCTACTATGCCGAGGGAATGGGCATCAACGCCAGCGGGCATTTTGAGGATTTCGTGATCGGTGGCTCTTATGCCGGGGCGCAGGACGACCCTGATGGCCCATCGCTGCGACTGTTCATGAACAATGAGAGCTTTGTGTTCGGAGGCACGACCGATGAGAATCCCATCATGATCGCGCTGCTCACCGACAGCAACGGCATCAACACCGTAGGCAGCGGCATCGGTCACGACATTGCAGCCATACACAACGGCAACACGGCAGGCACCATCGTGCTCAACGATTACTACGAGGCCGACCTCGACAGCTATCAGAGCGGCCGTGTGGCCTACCCGTTCCGCGACCTGCCCGAAGGCACGCACAACCTCAGGTTCAAAGCATGGGACGTACACAACAACAGCGCAGAGGCCTACACCGAGTTTGTAGTGGCCGAATCGGCCGAACTGGCCCTTCAGCACGTGCTCAACTATCCCAACCCGTTCACCACGCGCACCCAGTTCATGTTCGAACACAACCAGGCCTGCAACAGCCTGGATGTGATGGTGCAGGTGTTCACGGTGTCGGGCAAGATCGTGAAGACCATTCACCAGACCGTGCTCACGGACGGTTTCCGTGGCGACCCGATAGAATGGGACGGGCTGGACGACCATGGGCAGAAGATAGGCCGGGGCGTGTATGTCTATAATCTGAAGGTGACCATGCCAGATGGGCAGAAGGCCGAGAAGATCGAGAAGCTGGTGGTGCTGAGGTAGCAAATGGCCGCGTGAATCCTGAGAAACTTTTTTTTGAAGGCGTTGAAATATCCTTTCCGTTTTCCCGTTTGCGACACCTGCCCGACAGGCAACTGACTGATACGAACCCGTTCATGCACCCATGGCTATATTTGCAGCCCCAAAAAAAATGAGGATGTCCATTTGGAAGAAATTCGGCCTGCTGGCCCTTACCGCCTCCACCGCATTGACCACTGCCAACGCCCAGACTTTCGATACAGGTGATGGTGATGATGGCGATCTGCAACTGAACACGATCACCACCGCTGTGCCGTTTCTGATGATCGGTCCCGACACTCGTGCGGGTGGTATGGGCGATGTGGGCGCTGCCACCACACCTGATGGTGCCTCGATCCATTGGAATCCCGGGAAATTGGCCTTTGCTGAGAACAAGATGGGGTTTTCCCTGTCCTACACACCTTGGCTGAAAGCCTTGGTGCCAGACATCAACCTTGCCTATCTCTCCGGTTATGGAAAGATCGGGAAGAAAGGTCTTCAGACCCTCGGTGGATCTCTGCGTTTCTTTTCGTTGGGAGACATTACATTCACAGACCAGAATGGGCAGACCATCGGTCAGTTCAACCCCAACGAGTTTGCCATTGACCTTGCCTATTCGCGCGTATTGGCCAAGGGGTTTTCAGGTGGTCTTGCCCTTCGATATGTGTACTCCAATCTGACTGGCGGCATCAATGTTGGAGGTGCCGACACCAAGCCCGGCATGGCTTTCGCGGCCGATCTCGGCTTCTATTATCAGAATTCGACCGTCAAGGTCTTGAAGAAGAAGACTGTGATAAGTGCCGGCCTCGTGTTTTCCAATATCGGCTCGAAAATGAGCTACACCAACCTGAACGAGGAAGATTTTATTCCAATGAACCTGAGACTGGGTGTCGGGTTCAAAATGCACTTTGATGATTACAATTCCCTCGGTGTATATCTCGATGTCAACAAACTTCTTGTTCCCACACCGCCACAGTATCTGAATAAAGTGGATTCGGAGGTTGATTCCACAGACATCAATGGAGACCGTATCATCTCTGCGGGTCAAGACCCCAATGTCAGTGTGCCTGCCGGACTCTTCCAGTCATTTGGGGATGCACCGGGCGGCACTGCCGAGGAGGTCAAAGAGGTTCAGGTCTCGACAGGACTGGAGTATTGGTACAGCCTCAAGGGCAAACAATTGTTGGCCATTCGGGCGGGCTATTTCCACGAGGATCAGCTTAAGGGAAATAGGCAGTATGCCACCATCGGCATTGGAATCCGCTACAACGTTTTCGGGCTCGACTTCTCATATCTGATACCGGTGTCTCAGCGCCATCCGTTGGAGAACACGTTCCGCTTCACGCTCATATTCGATTTTGAGGCGTTCAAGAAACAGAACAAGGGCGAGGGCGAGGGCGCGGAGTAAGATCCACTGCCAATAGGCAACGACACGGCATCTGTCGTGACGCTCAAGGGCATCGCGAACCGGTCCGCCTTTCATGCCAGGTTGAATGGGGAGGCCGCAAGGTTCTCCCCTTTCTTTTTTTGGTGACGTGGGACAGCCCGCGTCTGTCCCACCCCCAAAAAACGCCTCGCGTTCTACCTTCCGCCCGGTCGATGACCACCTTTTGGAATGCAAGCGCAGCCGCTGGACGTTGACCCGGAGTCATTCCGAGTTGACACGGAGTCATTCCGAGTTGACACGGAATCATTGGACGTTGACACGGAATCATTGGACGTTGCCCAGGAATCATTCCGAGTTGACCCGGAACCGCTGGACGTTGACCCGGAGTCATTCCGAGTTGACGCGGAACCGTTGGACGTTGACCCGGAATCATTGGACGTTGCCCAGGAATCATTCCGAGTTGACCCGGAACCGCTGGACGTTGACCCGGAGTCATTCCGAGTTGACACGGAATCATTGGACGTTGACACGGAATCATTCCGAGTTGACGCGGAATCGCTGGACGTTGACGCGGAATCATTCCGAGTTGATCGGGAATCACTGGACGTTGACGCGGAACCGCTGGACATTGACACCCGATACTGGACGTTGACACGGAACCGCTGAAAATCCCTTGCTCTCAGGACTCGGTTCTCAATCTGTCAATACCTAAATTTGAGGCATGGCGAATACCGACCATAATATGGTGGACACATACTCCAATCTGCTAAGCAGTCAAGTATCATGCGCATAAGAACAGGCTTCGGCTATGACGTTCACCAACTGGCCGAGGGCACGGAGTTCTGGCTCGGTGGCATTCTGATTCCGCACACACATGGCGCTGTGGGCCATTCGGATGCCGATGTGCTCATCCACGTGATCTGCGATGCACTGCTGGGCGCGGCCGACCTCCGCGACATCGGTTTCCACTTTCCCGACACCAGTGCCGACTACAAGGGCATCGACAGCAAGATCCTACTGCGCGATGTGATGAAACTGATCCGCGCCAAAGGCTATGAGGTGGGCAACATAGACAGCACCATCTGCCTGCAGCGCCCCAAGATCAATCCGCACATCCCCGAAATGAAACGGGTATTGGCCGAAGTGATGGGCATTGCCGAGGGCGATGTCAGCATCAAGGCCACCACGACTGAGCGACTCGGTTTCGTGGGACGGGAAGAAGGGGTTTCGGCCTATTGCACGGTGCTGATACAGACAACCTGAAATGGAACCTTTCTCGTTTACCATTTCCGGCATCGCCTATCAACTTCACGAGCTTCCCGCAGCCGACCGCACCCTGTTGGATGCCGCCAAGGCCATGACCGCCAACGCTTATGCGCCCTATTCGCAGTTCCATGTGGGGGCCGCATTGAGGTTGGCCAATGGCAAAGTGGTGGAAGGTTCCAATCAGGAGAATGCGGCCTATCCCTCCGGTCTCTGTGCCGAGCGGGTGGCCATTTTCGCAGCCTCATCCCAATATCCGGGCATGACGGTAGAGGCCATGGCCATTGCCGTTTCGACCAAGAAATTTGACGTCATCGAACCACTATCGCCCTGTGGCAGTTGCCGTCAGGTGCTGATGGAATACCGTCACCGGCAACAGTCGCCCATGCGCATCATGCTCTCCGGCACTGGAGACACGGTCTGGGTGTTCGAGGATGTGAGCGCATTGCTTCCGTTCGCCTTCAATGCCGATGGTCTGAAAAACAGGGATAAGGCATGAGGCAAAAGGCATGAGGCAAAAGGTACGCCTTGCCACTTATGCCTTACGCCTTCCCACTTACGCCTTCCCACTTATCCCTTACCACTTACCACTTATCCCTTACGCCTTATCCCCTGCCCGTTACCTTTGCAACCAAACCGTCACCCATGGCAGCGAAGAAATTCGGAAAGGAGACCTACCTGAAATGGTACCGCGACATGCTCCTTTGGCGCAAGTTTGAGGAGCGCGCAGGCCAACTTTACATCCAACAGAAGATACGTGGCTTCTGCCATCTCTACATCGGTCAAGAGGCCGTGGTGGCGGGCAGCGTGGAGGCCATGAAGAAAGGCGACAAAGTGATCACCGCCTATCGCGACCACGTGCATCCCATCGCTTTGGGCGTGCCTGCCAAGGAGGTGATGGCCGAGCTCTATGGCAAAGTCACCGGCTGCGTGAAGGGCAAGGGCGGGTCGATGCACATGTTCAGCAAAGAGCATCATTTCTTCGGTGGGCATGGCATTGTGGGCGGTCAGATACCCCTCGGTGCTGGTATCGCTTTCGCAGATAAGTACCGAGGTGAAAAGTTTGTGACGCTATGCTACATGGGCGATGGCGCAGTGCGGCAGGGCGCATTCCACGAGGCGCTGAACATGGCCATGACGTGGAAACTGCCTGTCATCTTCATCATCGAGAACAACAACTATGCGATGGGCACCAGCGTGGAGCGCACCAGCAATGTAAAAGACCTCTACAAGCTTGGCCACGCCTACGAAATGCCCAGCGAGGCGGTGAACGGCATGAAGGTGGAGGACGTGTACGGGGCGGTGAATAAGGCCGCAGACCGCGCCCGCAAAGGCGATGGCCCTACCCTGCTGGAGATGAAGACCTACCGCTACAAGGGCCACAGCATGAGCGACCCGGCCAAGTATCGCACCAAGGAGGAAGTAGAGGAATACCGCAATCAGGACCCGATCCAAGTGGTGCTCAACCACATCCGCGAGAAGAAGTATGCCACCGATGCCGAGCTTGAAAAGATCAATCTCGAAGTGAAAGAAGCAGTTGAGGAAACGGTGAAATTCAGCGAGGAATCACCCTTTCCAGAGGCAAAAGACCTGTACGAGAATATTTACACGCAGGCCGATTACCCTTTCATTTTTGATTAGGCGTAAGGGATAAGGCATAAGTAGACAAGAATGGCGATTCAAAAGTTCGAGGACATCATTGCATGGCAGAAAGCGCAAGACTTGGCCGTGGATGTGTATTCGGAGTTTCGGAATTTGAAAGATTATGGATTCAGAGACCAGATTTGCAGAGCCTCTGTTTCTGTATCCAACAATATCGCTGAAGGATTTGACCGAAACTCAGATGCTGATTTCGCCAGATTCCTGTATTTCGCCATAGCATCATGCAGCGAGGTCAGGTCAATGTTGTATCTGTCAGCAAGACTCGAGTATGTCTCTGAAGAAAAGAAGTCAGATCTGCTGTCGAAGTCCGAAGAAGTCTCCCGCATCATTCGTGGACTGCTTAAATCCATCAACAAACCCCAGTAATAGCCTTCATCTGCTACAACTCACGCCTTATCCTTACCGCTCACGACTTATCACTTACGACTTATCACTTACCCCTTACGACTTAATCCATGGCCGAAATTGTAAGAATGCCCAAACTGAGCGACACCATGACCGAGGGTGTGGTGGCCGAATGGCACAAGAAGGTGGGCGACACTGTGAAAAATGGCGAAGTGCTGGCCGAGATCGAATCTGACAAGGCCACGATGGAGTTCGAGTCGTTTCAGGACGGTGTGCTGCTCCATATCGGTGTGGAGAAAGGCAAGACCGCAGCCGTTGACAGCATTCTGGCCATCCTTGGCAAGAAAGGAGAGGACATCTCTGAATTGCTGAAAGAGGAGAAGGGGAAAAGCGAAAATGGGAAATCGGATTCCGTAGCTGCGGCAGAAAAATCGACAACCAAAGAGGTAGAGAAGACGGAAGAAAAACCTACCGTCAAAGAGGATGGAAAGGATGCGCCTGTTGCGGAGGCCACGCCCTCGCCCCTCGCCTCTCGTCCCTCGTCCCAACCTTCATCGGATGGTAGATTAAAAGCCTCGCCACTTGCCAAGAAACTGGCCGAGGATAAAGGTGTGGACCTTGCCCGTGTAGCAGGATCGGGCGATGGTGGCCGCATCGTGAAACGCGATGTGGAGACGTTCGGAACGGGCGGGTTCGCTGCACCGATGACCATGGAACGCTACACCGAAGTGCCTGTATCACAGATGCGGAAGACCATTGCGAAACGACTGGCCGAAAGCAAATTTACCGCCCCACACTTCTACCTCACCATGCGCATAGATATGGATGAGATGATGAAGGCGCGCGAGAGCATCAACGAAGTGGCCCCGATGAAGGTATCGTTCAACGACCTCATCATCAAGGCGTGCGCGGTGGCATTGAAGAAACACCCGCAGGTGAATGCCGCCTGGATGGGCGACCACATTCGCTACAACGAGCACGTGCATATCGGTGTGGCTGTGGCTGTGCCCGATGGACTATTAGTACCAGTAGTGCGTTTTGCCGACACCAAACGCCTGAGCGAAATATCATCAGAAGTGAAAGATTTTGTGCTGCGCGCCAACGACAAGAAACTGCAACCTGCGGACTGGGAGGGCAATACCTTCACGGTGAGCAACCTCGGCATGTTCGGCATTGAGGAATTCACGGCCATCATCAACACGCCCGACAGTTGCATCATGGCCATTGGCGGCATAGACCAAGTGCCAGTGGTACGAGGCGGGCAGATCGTTCCCGGCCATGTGATGCGCGTAACTTTGAGCTGCGACCACCGCACCGTGGACGGGGCTTCTGGGGCAAAATTCCTCCAGACCTTCAAGCAGTTGATGGAAAAACCGGTGTTGCTGTTGGGCGCTTATTCAATCTGAGAGCTGTTTACGCGATTTTACTGAGGAACCGTTTTAGCGGAATTCGGTCTTTTGCGCCTGAACTCAAACCCTTCAGACCATGAAACAGCTCACGCTCATCCTGCTCATCGCTTCGATGGCGATTTCCTCATGCACCGAGGATTTTGAGGATGCCAAATTCCGTTGCAAGATCAACAGCGATGAATTCGTAGCCTCCGATGACCTGACAGTGGTGAATGTCAGCGGCAATGGCAACGACTTTTACATTCAAGCATCACGGGTTGCCAATCCGTTGAACAGCGACCTGTATGGAGAAATGAAACTTGATTTCACAGCAACAGCCACAGGTGTGATCGCACTTGATGCCATCAACACTTGGCGTTGGAGCAACAATGGCGACCAGACCTTCCGCTCTGACGGCAACAATCCCGGAACGCTCAATATCACCACTTTGGATGTGGCCGGAAAACGTATTGCTGGCACCTTTGAACTGACCGCTATCAATGATGGAGGCACGGCCACCAAGAATGTGACCGAGGGGTTCTTCGACCTGACGTGGTAATCGGTCGGATCGGTTTCGGGAAACGGGCATCCTTATCTTTGATTCACCAAAACCTATCGCGATGGCCACGCTCACCCTCCAAGTAAAGGACAGCATTCTCGAAAAATTGCTCTCCCTTTTGAATCAATTCGACAGGTCTGAGGTTGAAATCATGGACGAGGAAACTGCGGTTCTTGCACAGAAGTAGCACCTGCATGAGCAGATGGAACTGTACAGAAAGGGTGAACTGAAGACCTACGCAGCTGAAGAGATTGAGGCACATCTGGACAATGTGATCCGAGAATATGAAGGTTGAGTATTCGGCAGGCTTTCGTAGGCAGTTGGAATCTCAATGTCGCTACATTGCCCGTGACAAGCCTGCCGCTTCCAAACGCTTCAGGACCGATGTTCTTCGAAAGGTGCGTGAAGTGTCTGTTCTCCGTGTGCCTGCCGCAAGTCCATATGCTTCGGGGAAGAGGATTTCAGGGACCTCATATTCAAAGGATAAAAGATCACTTACCACATTGATGGGATTCGGGATGTCATTCTGGTCATCGGCCTCGTGAACATGCAGCGTAGTATTTCCGGCAAATAGCCCCCTCATTCCCCATCTTTGCCCTGAATGACAGGGCAGACCCCATTTCTCGACACAAGTATCGAATTCCTCAAGGGAATAGGGCCGGAGCGCGCCAAACTGCTGCGGTCCGAGCTGCACATCCGCACCTACGGGGACCTGCTGCATCATTTTCCGTTCCGCTACGTGGACAGGACACAGTTCGTCACCGTGGCCGATGTGCGCAGCGAAGAGATGGATGTGCAGTTGCGCGGGCGCATCATGTCAGTTCAGCTTGTCGGTGCCAAGGGCAAGGGGCAGCGGCTGGTGGCGCAGTTCAACGATGGCTCAGGCGCGATGGACCTTGTGTGGTTCAAAGGCATTCAGTGGGTGATGCCCAAACTTACCATCGGGCGGGAGTATGTGATCTATGGTAAGCCTTCGAAATTCAAGAGCAGCTACAACATGGTGCATCCGGAGCTGGACACCATTGAGGCGCAGCAGAACAAGGTGAGCGCTACGATGGTGCCCGTCTATCCCACCAGTGTGAAAGCTGCGGAGAAGGGCATGGACAGCAAGGGCATTTCGCGGGTGATGCAACTGCTGGTGAGCCAGATGAACAACCATGTGCCTGAGACGCTGAGTACAGATTTTCGCACTCAGTATGGCCTGATGGGCCGCGAACACGCCTTCATCCATGTGCATTTCCCGAAGGGGCCGAACGAACTGCGCCATGCCATTTTCCGGTTGAAATTCGATGAGCTGTTCTTCATCCAACTGAAATTGTTGAAGCTGAAACTCATCAACCAGAAGAAGTTTCAAGGAGCAGTGTTCGCGGAGGTGGGCGAGATGATACACCGTTTCTATAATGATTGCCTGCCGTTTGAATTGACGGGCGCACAGAAGCGGGTCATCAAGGAGATAAGGCGCGACCTTGGCTCGGGCATCCAGATGAACCGCCTTGTGCAGGGCGATGTAGGCAGCGGGAAGACCATCGTTGCGCTGATGTCGATGCTGTTGGCGATAGACAACGGCTTTCAGGCGGCACTGATGGCCCCTACGGAGATATTGGCCGAGCAGCATTTCCGCTCCATACGCACATTGGTGGAACCCTTGGACATCAACATCCGCTTGCTGACTGGCAGCACGAAGACCGCCCAGAGAAACATCATCCACGAGGAACTGATGAGTGGGGCGTTGCAGGTCCTTATCGGCACCCATGCACTGATCGAGGACGTAGTGCAGTTCAAACAACTGGGGCTGGTGGTGGTGGACGAGCAGCACCGCTTCGGGGTACAGCAGCGCGCCAAGCTATGGCTCAAGGGCAGCGATGCGCAGAAGGTTCCGCATTTCCTCATCATGACCGCCACGCCCATCCCACGCACGTTGGCGATGACCGTCTATGGCGACCTCGACACATCCGTGATCGATGAGCTGCCCCCCGGCCGCAAACCCATCAAGACCCTGCACCGCTTTGACAGTGCGCGCATCAAGGTGTTCGATTTCATGCGCGATGAGATCGCCAAGGGACGGCAGATCTATGTGGTCTATCCGCTCATTGACGAGAGCGAGAAGATGGACTACAAGGACCTGAACGATGGCTATGAGAGCATAGTACGGGAATTCCCGTTGCCGCAATTTCAAGTGAGCATCCTGCATGGGCGCATGAAGGCGGAGGACAAGGAATTCGAGATGCAGCGCTTCAAAAAGGGTATCACCCATATCATGGTGAGCACCACGGTGATAGAGGTGGGCGTGGACGTGCCCAATGCATCAGTGATGGTGATAGAGAGTGCGGAAAGGTTCGGTCTCTCGCAACTGCACCAACTCAGAGGTCGCGTGGGGCGCGGTGCCGAGCAGAGCTTCTGCATTCTGATGACGGGCTATGCGCTGAGCCAAGAGGCCCGCACCCGTATGGAAACGATGGTGCGCACCAACGATGGTTTCGAGATAGCCGAGGTGGACATGAAGCTGCGGGGGCCGGGTGACATCCAAGGCACGCAGCAAAGCGGCACGCCCGTGTTCCGCATCAGTAACCTCGCCAAGGACGGAGACATATTGCAATTGGCCCGCAATGCCGCAATAGCCCTATTGCAGGACGACCCCGAGCTGGAGAAGCGCGACAACTACCCCACGCGCATCCATCTGCTGTCCGAAATGAAGGACAGACCCAACTGGGCACGAGTGTCCTGAGCGAGATTCTGCTGGAGATTCTTCCAAGCCTTCCGGAACACATTCGGATACCATTTCCAGAATCGGAAAACCCTCCCGAACGCATTCGGATACCACCCCGCAAACATGGAACGCCTCTCTGATGCATCAGCGTACCACCCCGAAAACCCGGAACACGTTTCTGATGCATCAGCGTACCACCCCGAAAACCTGGAACACCTCTCTGATGGATCAGCGTGCCACCCCGAAAACCCGGAACACGCCTCTGATGCATCAGCGTACCACCCCGAAAACCCGGAACACGCCTCTGATGCATCAGCGTACCACCCCGAAAACCCGGAACACGCCTCTGATGCATCAGCGTACCACCCCGAAAACTTGGGACAAGAGGGCCATTGGAGTGTAGAAGTGCGGAAATTCTCCGAAATGGCGGTGAATTGGTCCAACAACCATCCTCTGTAAGCTCACCTGCTCACCAAAAGGAAACACAGGCCAGGCCGGGCAATGGTGTCCCGAAAATCCCTTCAGACGGCAGTCTATTTCTGCGCAAGAACGTGTGAACGTAGAAACTCCTCAGCGTCCAGCACTTCGGTATCGGCAAAGTGGAAATCGCCTTTGTCATAAGTGACGATGCACAGGCAACCAGAACTGAGCGCAGAATAATACTGCAGTCCATCCTCCACATCATCGATATTCAGGTTGGTCATCACCTGTTTGGTCATCCCCTCATCTATGGTGGTGATGCGCAGCTTATCAACCAACAGGGCCATCTTCTTCTTCGCCAGTTGCCTGCCGTTCTTCTTCTCGGTGAAATAGGCCGCGATGCCGATGCAGAGTGGCGAGGTGAACACCGTGAAACGCGGGTTGTCGCAGAGGCTGAGCACGCGGGCACATGCCGTGAAACGCGGATACTCGTTGCAGAGCACCGTAATGAGCACATTGGCATCGAGGAATATCCTCACGGCCTATTTCCTTGAACGGTATTCGGCCTTGGCAGCCTTGCTGGTACGGGGCTTGCGCACATATTCGGCCTGACCCTCGGCCACCATATTGACCCAACTGGAAACAGGAAGCTCATCCAAGGATGGATAGGCAGCACCGGAAGCAGCCGCTTTGCTGAGCAGAAACTCGCATAACCGCGATAGACTGATGTTGTGCGAGGCCGCCAGTTCTTTTGCTTGTATGATTACTGCTTCGCTAAAACTGAGGGTGATCTTGGCATCCATTGTCCCGTTCTTTTAATTCACCACAAAAATATATATTTTATACGTAAAGTAAATGCTCCTGTTATTCCCATTTAGGACATGTTCATCAAAAATGCGAGCAGGTAAAGCAGACCGAATACTGCAAAATACCCAAGAGCAAGCCTTCCAAATCCTTGCGAGGCGCTCAGTCCTTTCCGTCTGAACTTCCGCCAGACCGTGCCGCTTGCGAACAGGCCGAAGATGGCGTACTTGACCATACTGAGAACATCGCGGTGAACGCTGCCCTCCAAGGGCCAGAAACCCGTCATCACCTCACCAAGCAGCATCGCTACGATGATACCGGCAAGTGCAGGGCCAACGGTGAAGAACATTGCGGACAGGAACACCCTCGGATAATCTGCACTTGAGACGGTGGCCTCGCAAGGCATGGCCTTCTCCATCGCGTCCTTCACCTTCTTAAGCCTCTTCTGCTGTGCATCAGGATTGAAGAAATAGAAAGTGCCGTCCACGTTGAAATGGATGGCATCCTCCCTCTGCTCCACGAACATGAAGGTCTGCATGGCCCAATGCCCCTCATTGTCCTCGGCCGTGATGAGGCCGTCATCGTTCTTCTGAAAATCAACATAACCAAGCTCGCGGAGCACGGGATGCACCTTGGCAAGCACATCATTCACGGCCATTCCGTCCTTCGGACTGACCTCAAGGGTGACGAGCAATTGGTAGGGACTGACCATATCGTAGCGTTTTGGGATGTCCAAACGTACTGAAAAGACGAATCACTGCACCGATGCCCTCCGAAGTCGGTCGTTGATGGCCTTTCCGAGCCCCATACCGGGAGCCTCTTCAGCAACGATGACATCTATGTCCATCGTCTCCATTTCGCGGAGATAGGCGAAAAGGTTGTGGGCCGCTTCCTTCATGTCGCCTTTTGGGGAAAGGATACGCTGCCGTTCCATTGTCATTGCGCGAAGCGGGAGATTGAACCCCAGAAATCCGATGCGCTTTCCCTCCAACTGTAGCAGCAGCACGGATGGATTGCCCAGATGCAACGGAATGCGCGGGGCGTAGTGACTCTTGAGCATGCCCGGTGCCTTGGGATCGGAGCTTTGGTTCAGCATAAGGTGCACTGGCCCGATAACGCGCTCAATCTCCTCCACTCCCAGCCCACCGAGGCGGTAGATGGTGGGCATCCCTTCCTCAAATCCGACTATCGTGCTCTCAAGCCCCACGGTGGTGGCACCGCCATCGAGGATGTAGGGGATGCGGTCGCCCAACTGGTCGTGTACATGCTGGGCGGTGGTCGGACTCACATGGCCGAAAAGATTGGCACTGGGCGCGGCCAGCGGGAAGTCAAGTTGCCGAAGCAATGCCTGCGTCATCGGGTGGGAAGGCACACGTACCGCAACGGTATCGAGACCTGAGGTGACGATGTCGGGCACATGGCTTTGCCTGGGAAGTACGAGGGTGAGCGGTCCGGGCCAGAAGGCATCCATCAGCTTCAGCGCCATGGGCGTGATGTCGCACACATGCGCTTTCACAGCATCGGCATCGGGCAGGTGCATGATGAGCGGATCGAAATGGGGCCGTCCCTTGGCCTCGAATATCCGCAGGATGGCATCGGCATCCAAGGCATTGGCAGCAAGGCCATAGACCGTTTCGGTGGGAATGCCCACCAACTGCCCATCGCGCAGCAATTGAGCGGCCTTGGTGATGTCCGTACCTATTTCAGCCATGGGGCCAAAGGTATCCTCAGTTGAAGGCGTAGCAGATCAACCAGACCGCATGTTCAATGGTCACAACTGAAACCACCTGAATACTGGGCAGCATCTTCAGCAGCCGACCGTTCGTATTCATCCACATCATCACTGGTCCCGCATTTCTCATCGTAATCCTTGATGACGTTGTCATTTCCATCCTTCACCATACAATGCGAGCAACTGTCGCCACAGGACGGGAGAATCAGAGCCAATATGATCAGGATCAAAGCGTGTGAAAGCATTTTCATCTTGTCAGGTATTTTTGGCCATGACTGAATTATCACATCCGTGTGGTTTAACCTGAATGACCCAAAATGGTTTCGCGGATCGGCTGACCATTGAATAAGATAATACGGCCGCAAATTTTGAGGCGTGTCAATCTCATCAGGGCTGCCATTGGATCTGACTGCGAACACAAGGGCCAAAACCATTTTCAATTTTCCCATCTTTGACCGCACGAACAATACCGATGGTGGACTGTTTCATCATCGCACAAGCAAACCAAGTTCATGAAGACCTCTCTCCTACTCCTCTTCACACTCATCACCACGGCAACCATGGCACAAGGCAATTTTCACCAGTTCAAGGCCACTACCATTGATGGCAAGGAACTCGATTTCGCAACGTTGAAAGGCAAGAAGGTATTGGTGGTGAACACGGCCAGCAAGTGCGGCCTCACGCCACAGTATGAGGGCCTGCAGGAACTCTATAAGAAATATGGTGGCGAGAAATTTGAGATCATCGGCTTCCCTGCCAACAATTTCATGGGACAGGAGCCGGGCAGCAATGCCGAAGTGGCCGAGTTCTGCCAGAAGAATTACGGTGTGTCGTTCACCATGATGGAGAAGATCAGCGTGAAAGGCAAGGACATACATCCCATCTATCAGTGGCTTACTGAAAAGGCCAAGAATGGCGTGGCCGACAACAAGGTGAGCTGGAACTTTCAGAAATTCCTGGTCGATGAGCAAGGGAATCTGGTGAAAAGCGTTTCTCCGCAGACCAGCCCGACCGATGATGAGATAGTATCTTGGCTCGGTAAATGAGCCGTCCATGAAAATTGACATCCTTGCCTTTGCTGCCCACCCCGATGATGTGGAGATATCGTGCGGGGGAACCATCCTGAAACATATTGCCGAAGGCAGAACCGTTGGTCTCATCGACCTTACACAAGGTGAACTTGGCACACGCGGCAGTGGTGGACTCCGTTTGGTGGAGGCCGAAAATGCCCGTAAGGTCCTTGGAGTTGCGGTGCGGGAAAACCTTGGCATGGCCGATGGCTTCTTCACCCTTGACATGGAACACAAGCTTCGCATTGCGGAAATGGTGCGGAAATACCGTCCGGAAATAGTACTGGCCAACTCCATCCACGACCGCCATCCCGACCATGGTCGTGCATCGCAACTGGTCTCTGAGGGATGTTTCCTTGCCGGGCTGCCCAAAGTAGTGACCACCCACCATGGCGAATCGCAGCAAGCTTGGCGGCCAAGGGCTGTATATCATTACATACAGGACCGCTACATCCGTCCCGATATTGTGATTGATGTAACCCCTTTCTTCGACCAGAAGATCGCAGCGATCAAAGCGTACGGCTCACAGTTCTTCGACCCGCAGAGCGATGCGCCATCAACGCCCATCTCAGGCGAGGACTTTTTCGATTTCTTGCGTGGACGCGCCAAGGAGTTCGGCAGGCCGATAGGAGCGAAGTATGCCGAGGGTTTCACTGCTGAGAGGCATGTTGGC
>JAIPBJ010000071.1 GCA_021739625.1 Flavobacteriales bacterium
ATGTGAACACCAAGGTGTTGCCATCAGCAGAAAGAGCAGGATGTCCAATGGTGAGTTGCGTAGAATCATCACCCTCGGCCAATGGGAAAAATGGAATCAACTCAGGTTCTGACCATGTGTTGCCTTCTTTCTTTGAAGAATACAACTCGCAGCCCATTGTCTTCTTTTTCGCAACACCACAACGTGTGAAGATCAGCTGGGTGAAATCGGCATTGAACACCGCTGCACCTTCATTATACACTGAATTAATGGTTGCAGGAAGTGGTTTTGGCTTGCTCCATTTACCCTTATTGTCGATGGTGGCCTCATAGATGTCGGTGAATCCCTGACCGGTCCACCCATCAACCTCACCGCCCGCTGCATTACTGCGTGACGAAGTGAAATAGATGGTCTTATAGTCTGCCGCAGACCATGATGGCGCGAAATCCATCTCCTTGCCATTCAACTGCACTTCATTCTCCACTGTGTAGCGGGTAGGATTGTCCGTCCATTTCTGAGCAAGAGCGGAAGATTCAGCACCATTCTTTCCACGCGGGTCGTTCGGGGCCTGTTCGGCATACTTCTCGTATTCGGCAATGGCCTCATCATATTTACCATTGGCCTTCATGGCATCAGCAAGATAAAGCTGAACCTTCGGCTCGGGATATTTGATGCTCACAGCCTTGCGATACCATGTTTCGGCCTGCTTGCTATCATTCACATAGCGATAGCATTCCGCGAGGTGGTAAATGATCTCTGCCTTGTTGGCTTTCTCCTTTTCTTTTGAATATGCCTTCTTGAAAAGGTTGATGGCAGAGTAGTATTCTTTGGCCTCGTAGGCCCTGTTGGCCACATCGAGGTGCTCAGACTGGGCCTGAGCGTTAAGGGTCATAAACCCTGCGAACACTACTACTATTAGGGATTGGGCTATTCTCATGGTGCGCTGTCTTGCTTTTAACACGGCCGCTAAAATAGATAAATAATCAAACGTGCAAATGGTAGAAGAAACCCGCTGAAACTTGGGTCAACGGGTTTCTCCATTCCTGTCCCTGTTTCCTTCTCAACGAAGGAACAAGAGCTCTCTGTATTTGGGCAATGGCCACAGTTCATCAGAAACGATGAGTTCGAGCTTGTCCACTTCTCTCCTAATAGTTTGGAAGAATGGCCTCACCGAATGGCAGTACTCGCCAGCGAGCTCACGGGCATGATGACATGCATTGGCCTTCTTGCGGGCCTCGACCATCTCTTCAACCAACGCGTGCAGGCGGGTGATGCGTTCAGATATCTCGCGGATCACACGGAGCTGCTCACTTGCAAACTCCTGAAAATCCTTATCTCCCAGAACCTCTTTCAGCCCTTTTACATTCTCTATCAGTATATTCTGATACTGAATGGCGGTTGGAATGATGTGATTGGTGGCCAGATCACCCATCACACGGCTCTCTATCTGAATCTTCTTTGCGTAGAGTTCAAGATCGATCTCATAGCGGGCCTCCAATTCACGTTCGGTAAGGATCTCATTCTTGGCATATAGGTCCTTGACCTTTTTGGTGGTGAGCACATCCAATGCCTCGGGAGTGGTCTTCACATTGTTCAGACCTCGCTTCTCTGCCTCGATCACCCACTCATCACCATAGCCATTTCCTTCGAAGCGGATGGTCTTGGATTCCCCTATATAATCCTTCAGCACCTGGAAGATGGCCTCGTCCTTAGGAAGACCCTTGTCCACCAGCGCGGTCACCTGTGCATGGAACTTGACCAATTGGTCGGCCATGATAGTGTTGAGAACGGCCATCGCTGTCGAGCAGTTGGCCGATGAACCCACCGCACGCAGCTCGAACTTGTTGCCTGTGAAAGCAAAAGGCGATGTCCGGTTACGGTCTGTGTTGTCAAGCAGGATCTCAGGAATTTTGATGATCTTGAGTTTGAGGTCCGTCTTGTCATCTGGAGACATCTTCACGCCTTTCTTCACCGCACTCTCCAGATCGTCAAGAACCTGCGACAGGAAGGAACCGATGAACACCGACATGATGGCGGGCGGGGCCTCATTGGCTCCAAGGCGATGTTCATTGCCGGCAGACGCGATGGCGGCCCTCAGCAGGTCGGCATGCTCATGCACTGCTTTGATCGTGGTGATGAAAAATGTAAGGAACTGCAGATTCCTTTTGGGGGTACTTCCCGGGCTGAGCAGATTCTTCCCTGTGTCTGTGGCAAGCGACCAGTTGTTGTGTTTCCCGGAACCATTGACACCAGCAAAAGGTTTTTCATGGAACAGCACCCGGAAATCATGTTTGATGGCCACCTTGTCCATCACATCCATGAGAAGAAGGTTGTGATCCACGGCAAGGTTCGCCTCTTCGAAAACAGGGGCACACTCGAACTGACCTGGCGCCACCTCGTTGTGACGGGTCTTCACAGGAATCCCCAATTTAAGGGACTCGGCCTCAAAATCGCGCATGAACGCGGTGACACGAGCACTGATGGAACCGAAGTAGTGATCCTCCAACTGCTGATTCTTGGCAGAGGTATGACCGAACAGCGTGCGACCGGTTATCTGAAGGTCGGGACGTGCATTGTACAATGACCTGTCCACAAGGAAATACTCCTGTTCCCAACCAAGGGTCGCGATCACCCGATTCACACCACGGTCAAAGAAGTCCTGCACAACGCGTGTAGCTGCTTTGTCAAGGAAATTCAATGACCTCAGCAAAGGTGCCTTCTGGTCGAGCGATTCGCCCGTATAGGCCACAAAAATGGTAGGAATGCACAGCGTGCCATCCAGGATGAATGCTGGAGATGAAGGGTCCCATGCGGTGTAGCCGCGTGCCTCGAAGGTGTTGCGCAGTCCTCCGTTCGGAAAACTGGATGCATCAGGCTCCTGCTGCACCAGTTTGTCGCCACCGAATTCCTCGATGGAAAAACCGTCTGCAAGCGGCTCAAAGAAGGCATCATGCTTCTCGGCAGTGGTGCCGGTCAGTGGTTGAAACCAGTGTGTGTAGTGCGTCACACCCTTCTGCATGGCCCATGACTTCATGGCAGCGGCCACCTGCTCGGCCATACTGCGGTCGATGGCCGATCCTTTCTCTACCGCTTCGCGTAACTCCTTGAACTTATCCTTCGGAAGATATTCTCGCATCGTCCTCCAATTGAAAACATTCATCCCGTAGTAGTCAGAGACCTTCGTCCCTGACGATGCAACGGTGATGGGCTTTCGGTGATTGACATCCTGAAGGGCCTTGAAACGAAGTGTAGGCATGGCGGTAAAGTGTTTTGGGATTGAGTAGAAAGTTGATTCCGTTTAAAGAATGGAACCTCTCGGCTTGTTTCTGATTGCGGGCGCAAATATATCCAGAAGCAAAGGGCCGTAACCGAATATTTATGCACACAGAATTAACCGCCCCTTATCAATAAGGGGGTGTTCCACAAAAAATGTAAAAATTGGATTTTTTGACCGCTACTTAAGCAGGTCGTTCTTCTTAGGCACATCCTTCATGCCCTCTTCAATCTCACGCTGCACACCGCTGGCGGCATTCTTGAACTCGCGGATTCCTTTGCCAAGACCTCGCGCCAGCTCTGGAATCTTATCAGAACCAAAGAAAAGCAGGACGACAAGCAGGACGAGAAAAATCTCGCCACCGCCAAGATTGAAGAATAGAAGGGTCGGTTGCATGGGACAAAGGTATGTGCTGCATTAGCGAGCCATAGCCATGCTGAAAGAAAATTTCCGTGAACCGAATGGATGAATCCATGTTTTGGAAATGAAAAAGGCCCCCATCTCTGGAGGCCTTTCCACAAGAGCGCGAGGCTCGGTCATTTCTTCTTCTTTTCCTCTTTCACAGGCTTCTTCACAAACTCCATCATGACGGGAGTGGCAATAAATACAGACGAGTATGTACCGATAACCAGACCCGCCAACAGTGCAAAAGTAAAGCCCTTGATGGATTCGCCTCCGAAGAGGAAGAGTACCAATAGCACCAACAGAGTGGTGACACCGGTCATGACGGTACGGCTCAAGGTACTATTGATAGCGCTGTTGAGCACGTCCTTCAAACTATGGCGCGAAGACGAGGCCAAATGTTCTGCCTGAAATTCTCTGATCCGGTCAAACACCACCACTGTATCATTGATAGAATAGCCCACCACGGTGAGAATGGCCGCTATGAAGGCCTGATCGATCTCCATGCTGAATGGCATGATCCCATAGAACAGCGAGAACATGGAAAGCACGAGCAGCACATCGTGAAAAAGAGCCACCACCGCACCTGCACCAAACTGCCATTTCTTGAAGCGAAGCAGGATGTATGCGAAAATCACGATGAGTGAAAAAATCACCGCCAGCATGGCCGAACGCTTGATGTCATTGGCAATGGTCGGTCCAACCTTCTGCGAGCTGAGCACCTCACCCGACTTGCCTGAGGCTGCAAGTCCGGCCTCCAGTCTTTCCAAAACCTCGTCATCAACTGACACCCCATTGTCAGCGATACGATACGCAGTGATGATCTTCACACGGTTGTCTGACCCGAAGGTCTTGACCAAAGGAGCGGTCTCAAATGCATCGGCCAACGATTTGCTAAGCTCCGCACCATCGACCGGCTCAGTAAATTCAACAACATAGGAACGACCGCCCAAAAAGTCGACACCATAGTTGAATCCCCGAACACCAAAGGAAATGAGACCTGCCACAATGAGCAATCCGGAAATAACATAGGCAACTTTTCGCTTGCCTATGAAGTCAAAATTCACCTTCTTGAAGGCACCTTCAGAAAGTTTGGTTGCCACAGTGATCGCCTTCTTTGCATCCAGTCTTGACTCGAACACGAGTCGGGTGAGGAAAATGGATGCGAACAATGAGCAGAAGATACCGATGATGAGCGTGGTGGCAAAACCTTGAATCGGCCCTGTTCCAAAAACATACAGTATGATACCGGTTAGCAGTGAAGTGACGTTAGAGTCGATGATGGCCGAATAGGCGGCATCATATCCCTGTTTCACAGCCAATCGCATGCCTGTTCCCTTTGCCAGCTCCTCGCGGACGCGCTCGAAGATCAGGACGTTGGAGTCGATGGATATGCCGATGGTGAGCACGATACCGGCAATGCCCGGAAGTGTGAGCACCGCCCCGATGGAGGCAAGCACCCCAAAGATGAAGAACACGTTGGCCATAAGTGCCAGATTGGCGGCCCATCCTGCGAGGTTGTAATAGACCACCATGAACACCATGACCAGAATGATGGCTGCTATAAAGGATGCAGCACCGGCATTGATGGACTCCTGACCGAGGGTCGGGCCAACCACCGCCTCCTCCACAATGCGCGCAGGGGCTGGAAGCTTACCGGCCTTCAGAACGGTTGCAAGGTCCTCCGCCTCCTTGATGGTGAAGTTACCAGTGATGGACGAACGGCCACCGGCAATCTCGCCCTGCACCGTGGGAAACGAATAGACATAATCGTCAAGAACGATGGCGATGCTCTTGCCAACATTCTCGCCAGTGAGTTTCTTCCAAACATTGGCACCTTCCGGGGTCATCAGCATGGACACCTCTGGCGAGGCCCCGAACTGACCGAAATCCTTGTTGGCATCAGCAATTCCATCACCAGACAACGGAGGCAATCCATCGCGGCTGGTCACTTTGATCGCTACAAGCTGATGAACCTGTGTAGCCTCGTCATTGATCGGTTTGATGGTCCACAGGAGTTTCAGATCGCGGGGAATGATGGAGCGCACACGCTCGTTATTAAGATAGGCGTTCACCTTGGCCGTGTCGCGCACACTGGCGTAGCCCACTACCGGTCCACTGAACAATCCTTCCTGAGAAGCTGCCGGCTGCAGCACTGCGAAAAGTGGATTCTCCTTCCGCATCTCATCGAGTGCCACATCAGAATCCACGGTATTCGTGTCTGTTGCAAGCTTATCGACCAATGATTTCTCACCTTCAGCTTTCTCTTCCTTGACTGTTTCGACCTTGGCAGTGTCCACTTCCGTAGTGGTGGTTCCCTTCTCAATATCGCGGAGCAGTGCGTTGGCCTCCGCAAGGATGCCATACACCTCATTGTTGTCATAGGTCTCCCAGAACTCGAGTTTGGCGGTTCCCTGAAGCAGCTTGCGCACACGCTCGGGATCATTGACTCCTGGCAATTCGACCTGAATACGGTCGCTGCCCTCCAAGCGCTGAATGTTCGGTTGGGTCACCCCGAACTTGTCAATCCTTGTGCGCAGCACTTGGAATGCCTGTTCGATGGCGGCTTCCTTTTCTTCTCTCAGAATGTCCAGCACCTGTGCGTTGGTGGCATCGCCAGTGATCTTGTCCTTAAGCGTGTAGCCATATATGGCAGGTGATGCAAGTCGGGCATTGGGATCCAGCTTCTCGAACTCCTGCCCGAAGAGGGTCACGAAATTCTCAGTGGAGTTTGCCATCTGGGCCGTTGCGTTGTCAATGGCCTTGTTGAATGTTGTGTCGGGGCTGTTGTTGGCCAACGCACGGAGCATCTCTTGCAAAGAGATCTCGAGCGTCACGTTCATCCCGCCCTTGAGGTCGAGGCCGAGATTCAGCTCCAACTCCTTGCAGTCCATATAGGTATATTCCTTCAGGTACAGGAAATTGTAACGGAAATCCTCTATGTACTTGTCTGCCGCCTGAGGATCGGTCTCCTTCAATTCCGCAAATTCCTTTTCGGCTACGCGGGTGACTATTGTGAAAGACAGCTGGTAAAGGCACACCAGCGCGAGAAGTATGGCGAAAAGCTTGATGGCGCCCTTGTTCTGCATCAGAATCGTTGTAAGGTTTATACCCGTTTTTTGAGCGTGCAAATATAGGTGAACACCCGTTTCGCCCCGTGTCACTGAAAATGAAGCGAAAGTGCCTGAAAGTCAAGCCATACAGATAGATTCGAATAATGGAATCACGCTAACTTTGCAGCTCTTCCCCCGCTCATGGCCCGTTTACTCCTCTTGCTGTCGATACTGCTGATGCCTGCCACGCTGTTGGCGCAATTGGGCTTTGAAAGGAACGATTCCGTGCCGGTGACAGAAGAGAACGGACTGCTCCGATTTCCCTGGGCAGGAGGCATCAACCACCCTCAAGTGGGCAACATCGACCTCAATGCTGACGGCATAGCAGATCTATTGGTCTTCGATAAGATGGGCGACAGACTCTTGACCTTTCTGATGGCTGCCAACGGCAACCTGACCCTCGCCCCCCGGTATCGGCCCATGTTCACCAACCAGCACAGCAGCCGCCCAAGGCTGCACGACTGGATGCTGCTGCGCGATTTCAACTGTGATGACAAGGCCGACATCTTTACGTACAGCAACGGGGGAATGGCAGTCTATAGGAATGACGGGAACAGTGATACGCTTGTTTTCACGCATATGACCTCGCAATTGCTTTCAGATTATCAGCCGAACAATCCGGATTTCGGGGTGCTGAACATCTATGTGAGCCCGAGCGACCTGCCTGCCATCATGGACGTGGACGGTGACGGTGACATTGACATCATCACCTTCAGCCTTACTGGACTGTCGGCAGAGTATCATCGCAACATGTCAATGGAGTTGTACGGGAATTGCGATAGCCTAATATACGAACTGGACAACTCGTGCTGGGGAAATTTTTCGGAAGACATCGCCTCAGTGAACGTCACCCTCAACTACGACTGTGGCGGCCCTGGAATTGACGGCATAGAGGAATCACGCCATGGACAGCGCCATTCAGGATTCACACTTTTGGGCTTCGACAAGGACGGAGACGGGGACCAGGACATGCTGGTGAGCAACGTCAGTTTCAACAACATGAACCTTCTGACCAATGGTGGCGCACCACAGTTGGCCAATATCACAGCGCAGGACATCACCTTTCCACAGGGGATGGGCGGTTCGGCCCCGATCGACATTTACACCTTTCCAGCGGCCTTCCTTGCCGATGCGGACAATGATGGCAAACGCGACCTCATCGCGGCATCCTATCAGAAAGGCAATGGCAACAACTTTGAAGGTACTTGGCTCTATATGAACACCGGCACAGGGGCTGTGCCCCAATTCACCTATTCAAAACGGGACTTTCTTCAGGATGGTATGATCGATCTGGGCTCGGCCGCCTATCCTGTCTTCTTGGACTATGACAACGATGGCCTGACCGACATGCTTGTTGGCAACTTCGGTTACTTCATCAGCACGGGCCACTACAGTTCGCAACTGGCCTACTATAGGAACGCTGGCAGCGCTGCCGCACCGGCATTCACACTCATGGACCGCGACCTGCTCAATCTTTCATCCATGGCCATGACCAATGTGGCCCCGACAGTTGGAGACATTGACGGTGACGGTGACCTCGACCTGATCATAGGTGACGGAACGGGGAGGGTACACCTGTTTGCCAACAACAGTGGGGCGGGCAATCCCTGCAATTTCGTTCTTACAGATGTCAACTATCAGGACATCAATGTGAATGGACAGTTCGCTACACCGCAGCTCTATGACGTGGACGGTGACGGACTGTTGGATCTCGTTATCGGTGAAATGACCGGGAACCTCAATTACTTCAGGAATGAGGGCACCTCCTCCGCACCTCAGTTCGTGTCAGCTGATGCCACGTTCGGGGGCATCGACATGCGCTCGCCCGGACTGAGTTTCGGATATAGCGCACCGTTTCTCATCCGCAATGGTGAAGAGACCGTGCTCATGGTCGGTTCTGAGAGTGGTCGCATTGCAGTCTATGACGGGCTCGATGAGATACTGAACGGTCCGCTGGTCATCGATGCCGCCATTGGCAGCGGCACCGGAGTGACCACCGGAAACACGGTGACACCCATCGGGTTCTCGACCAAGAGCGGTCGGCATCAGTATCTGGTGAAAGCA
The DNA here is from genome assembly GCA_021739625.1 of Flavobacteriales bacterium. Classification (GTDB taxonomy): domain Bacteria; phylum Bacteroidota; class Bacteroidia; order UBA10329; family UBA10329; genus UBA10329. Next base: position 8,833 of record JAIPBJ010000071.1, read on the forward strand.
AGCGAACTGCAAGCGCAGGGCATCGGACAGGGCAGCATCCGTAAACTGAGCATGGAGGTGCTCAATGGGCCGAGCGTGCCCTTGGGGCAGTTCTATATAAAGATGGGAACCACTGCATCGGACAACCTCAGTGGATTCGCCTCTGGATTGCAGGCTGTGCATTTTGCTTCGGGATCGACCATCCAGAGTGGAACTGTCGAATTCAACTTCGCCAATCCTTTCACTTGGGACGGCATTTCAAACATCATCATTGAGATGTGCTGGTATCACACCAATCAGAGCGGTGGGCAGGATATGCAGGTGCGTTTCACCACCACCCCGTTCGTGAGCAACGTATATGCAAGCGCGGATAATTTCAATGGCTGCAACATTTCCTTTGTAGGCACTCTGAGCGAAAGGCCTAACTTCATCCTTCAGGTGAAACCTTCATTCAACCTCATCGGTGACTTTCCTGTTTTTGAGGGCGAGCGTTCAGTCCCTTCCGGAGCAGACCTGAACAATGATGGCCGCCTCGATCTGATCATTGGCAATGTGGCCGGTGGGATGGCCTATTACCGGGGTTCCTCAGAAGGTTTCAATATCGGGTTGGATGAGGCACCTGAGGTGGATGGAACACTCCGTCTGTTCCCCAACCCCAATAGCGGCACTTTCACTGTGATTGCCGATCCGCCTGTCAATGGCAATGTCATGCTGCGCATCATCGATCTGCAGGGGCGTGTGCTCTGGGAGCAAAGTGCCCTTGGTCTTTCTTCCACGACCGTGGGCACCGGAGCATTGACCCCGGGACTTTATCTGTTGGAGACGGTGTCGTACTTTGGCAGGAATGTACAACGCTTCGTGGTCAACTGATGGGAATCGGTACCGGCCCCATTCTCCTGTTCGATGGTGTATGCAATCTGTGCAACGGCACTGTGCATTTCGTCATTGCGCGCGACCCGGAAGCGAGAATCCATTTCGCCTCGCTGCAATCTGAATTTGCAACACAGAGGTTCGGGGAGAACGGCATCGCAAAAGAATATCTTGACAGTATCGTGCTGTTGGAAAATGGGCAGGTGTTCTACAAAAGCACTGCAGCGCTGCGTCTGACCCGCTATTTGAGCGGTGGCTGGCCGATGCTCCGTGTGCTGCTTATCATTCCCCGCCCTTTGCGCGATCTCATCTACGACTGGATAGCGGCCAACCGATACCGCTGGTTCGGGAAACAGGAATCGTGCTGGGTGCCCACTCCTGAGCTCAGATCAAGATTCTTGCATGCCTGACCGTTGCTTGAAGGTGCAATGCAGCGCTCTTATGGCAGCTTGCTGAAACGGACAGATGCAGATGAGGCCCCACCAGAGATTCTGACCACATAGATGCCCGGGGCCAGAGACCTGACATCCACGGTCTGCGATTTTCCAAAGACCTGGGCCATAAGCACCACACGGCCCGAAAGGTCTATGACGGAAAGCGCTCCGTCAACCACGCGGTCGGTTCGTACAACGACCAGGTCCTGGACAGGATTCGGAAAGATGCTGAGGCCAAGGGCCGTGCTCTCGGACACCGATGTGATGCACGCCTCACATTCGCCAAGGGAGCTGTAGAGCGCAGGAGCATAATCCACATTGTCCACCGTGGTTCCACAACCACTGATGAACTGACATGTGTTGTCTATGATGCCGAAGCCCATGGCCATTGCACACATTCCGAAATCAACATCTGCGAGATCTGTGCATGGCTCGGCAGGAACCACCTCCACGCAGTTCGACTGGCAATCTCCAAGTGACGGTGAAAAGGCCGCTGAGTAATCGACACCGTCCGCAGTCCACCCGCAGCCGGACACTGCCGTACACTGGCCATTGACCACAGCATGGCCGAGGAGCATATCGCACTGCCCGAAGTCTATTCCGGCCACATCGGTGCAGGGCGGAACAGAGGTCTGATCGCACTCCCCGGCCGTCCACGAGGTCACTCCGCCATAATTCACAGCATGACACTCAGTGGAATAGGTGACACCATCGCAGCCGCACACCGGATCCCAAACCTCGATGCAGCCTACTCCCGGATCGATGAGCAAAGGGTCGATGCACTCCGATGTCGTCTCGCATTCACCGGCAGTCCATTCCGTAACGCCCGAGTAGAATGCAAAACATTCGTTGTCGTAGGTGATTCCGTCACAGCCGCAAACAGGGTCATAGATAAGGTTGCAGACCGCATTGGGATCTATCTGGCCGGGGTCGATGCAAGCGAACTGCTGAGCGCTTGCCATCGGCACGTTAAGCGCAAGAATGAAGAAGAGGACTACTTGTTTCATCGAACGGGCGGTCGGTCATACAAAGAGACGAATTTTCAATGCACACACAAAACAACACCCGCAGTCCCCGATATCGGAAGCCGCAATACAATGAAGCCGTCAGGGGACGGTGAGCACCATCTCCATCCTTCCGTAGTCGAGCACAGCACGGTAGCGGATCAGCAGATCACCGCCCATGACCATATCAACAGGTGCCAGTCCAAGTTCTGAATAGGACGTGTTGACATGGCTCAGGTCGAGCAGGGTCACTTCCATCTCCTCCAGCACCAGATCGCCAAGGATGAACTGGGTGACGGTGAAATGGAAACTCTCCATACTGTCGGTTCCCAGCCCTTTGGACAGTTGGTTCGAGCGTTCAAACTCGGTCTGAGGTGTAAAGATGTGGATGCGATTGCTATCGAGCACGGTCTGCGATGCGCCCGTGTCTATGAGCACATTGGTCAACTGTCCATTGATGAATGCGGAAACGGCCACATGCATCCCTTTTGGAGGGATTGTCACGGCTCTGAGGGGGATGATGGTTTCCACGCTACAAAAAAAGGCATCCCACAGCGTGTGGGATGCCTTCTCTCCAAAAGAAATCAACGTCCGTCAAACGGCCGCACCCATGTTGTCGAGCACGTCCATCACCTCTTTCACTGCTTTCGCAGAAGCATCGAGAAGTGCTTTTTCATCATCGTTCAGTTTCAGTTCGATGATCTGTTCGATTCCGTTCTTGCCCAGTTTCACCGGCACACCGAGGAAGATGTCCTTCATGCCATATTCGCCATTGAGCATGGCGCAGACCGGGAATATGCGCTTTTGGTCGCGCACGATGGCCTCCACCATCTGTGCAGCTGCAGCACCCGGAGCATACCATGCTGAAGTGCCCAGCAGGTTCACAATCTCGCCACCTCCCTTCTTGGTTCGGTCGATGATGGCATCAAGTCTGTCCTTGGCGATGAGTTCCGTGACAGGAATGCCACCCACGGTGGTGTAGCGTGGCAGCGGCACCATGGTATCGCCATGACCGCCCATGAGCACTGCCTGAATGTCCTTGGGAGAGCAGTTGAGCTCTGTGGCAAGGAACGCGCGATAACGGGCGGTGTCGAGGATACCGGCCATGCCGAACACACGGCTGCTATCGATCTTGGCGGTCAGATAGGCGCAGTAGGTCATCACATCGAGCGGATTGCTCACAATGATGATCTTGGCATTGGGCGAATACTTGATGACCTGCTCGGTCACTGTGCGCACGATGCCCGCATTGGTGGCTATGAGGTCATCGCGGGTCATGCCGGGCTTGCGCGGCAGGCCCGATGTGATGACGACCACCTCTGAATTGGCAGTCTTGCTGTAATCGTTGGTCGAACCCACGGTGCGTGAGTCATAAAGATTGATCGGGGCGGTCTGCCAGATGTCGAGCGCCTTGCCCTCGGCAAAATTCTCTTTGATGTCGAGGAGCACGACCTCGTTGGCCAGTTCGCGCTGCGCGATCACATCTGCACAGGTAGCACCTACGTTGCCTGCGCCTACTACGGTGACTTTCATGGTATGAAGTTTTTGTGATTGATTGGAACGGGTACAAATGTAGGCAGGCTACCGACTGACGTAGGTCAGTGGTGCTGTATTTATCAAGAAACTGTTCACCGGACAGTCTGCGCGGAAAGACCTGACGGCCTCAGATCATCTGGCCCTATGGTGTGCCCGCGGCCACCGTCATCAACGATTGCCATAGCAGGTCGGATGTGCGTTGCCAAGTGAATTGCGTGGCCTGTTCCTTTCCTCGCACGATCAACCTTTCTCTCAGGGATACATCATGTTCCAATGTCGAAATGGACCGGGCGATGGCTTCCACAGAATAAGGGTCGGTAAGTAGGGCCGCATCGCCTGCCACCTCTGGCATGGCCGTCACATTGGACGTGATGACAGGAACACCCGCCTGAAATGCTTCGATGACCGGAATGCCGAACCCTTCGAACGTGGAGACATAGAGACTGGCGAAGGCCGCACCCAGCAACTGCCGGAGATCGTCCTCAGAAACGCGTCCCATAAAGATCACATCATCCTTGAAACGCATCCCGTTCAGCGCGGTCTGCATATCGTCCGTCCACCATTGGCGGTTGCCCACCATCACCAATTTCAGTGGCTCTTGAGAGGTGGTGCGAAAAAGGTCGAAAGCCTCCAGCATCCGCGAGATGTTCTTGCGCGGGTGCATGGCCCCCACATATATAAGGTAGGGCCATCCGCCCGTCCATCGCTGGCGGGCCGCATCCTGCTCGGGTGGCGTGGTCGGGCGGAAACGTTCCGACACCCCGTTATACACCACATCGATCATGCTGGGCGCTATCTGATAATGCTGCGCAATATCCTGCTTGGAAAACTCGGACACCGTGGCAATACGTGCCGCCTTCTTGGCGAAGCGGGGAAAATTCCTGTTCAGATAGCGGGCATGATGGGCGGGAATGTCCTTGGGGCTGTGCAGAAAATTGAGGTCGTGGATCACCGGCAGCGATGGCACATCGGTACGCATGCTCAGATAACCATCGGGCGAGAGGAACACATCGGCATCCTGTTCCTTCAGCACCCTTGGAAGCATCCATTCGAACCAGATGTGCCACAACCAAGGATGACGCGCCTGCGGATGCACGGTCACGGGTGTCACATTATCCCCGAAAATGAACTCTGGATGCGGCTTTCGGTCGAAAAGAAAAATGAACCGATGTTCGGGGTGCTGTTGCACCATGATCCACAGGGTCTCATACGCGAAACGGCCCCAACCGTCAAGTCGGCCATGGAGAAGCAGGCGGGTATTTACTGCAATGTTCACCTTGGGAGGGACGAAGGACGGGGGACGAGGGACGAGGGGCGAGGGGCGGGGGACGAGAGGCGAAGGACGAGAGGAAAATGGATTGGCGAAGAACGATTAACGATTAACGATTGGCGATCTATCGCCCTCTGCGTCTCTGCGTCTCTGCGACAAATCTCCTCTTGCCCAACCTTCAACCTTAAACTTTGAACCTTAAACATCATCTAACGATGGCATCATAGATCACCTGTTGCACATCGGTGCGCACATTCATCTTCAGCAGCTTGTTGTTCTCGGCATCGGGATAGACCCGGTTGGAGAGGAAGATGTAAACGATGCCACTTTCAGGATCGGCCCAGGCCATGGTTCCCGTGAAGCCCGTGTGCCCAAAACTGAGATAGGACACGCAGTCGCACGTGGGGCCGCCCTTGCCATCGCTCACCGGCCTGTCGAAACCGATGCCCCTGCGATTGCCCTCCTTGCAGAACTGACATCTGATGAACTCATCGACCGTGGCGGCCTTGATGAAGCGTTCGCCCCCATACACACCCTTGTTAAGGAACATCTGCATCATCACCGCAAGGTCGTTGGCATTGCTGAACAGGCCGGCATGCCCCCCTACTCCACCGAACATCGCTGCCGATGGGTCGTGTACATCGCCATGCACCAGCTGCTTGCGGAAGGTCATGTCGTATTCTGTCGGCACGATGCGGTCGAGTGGAAAACGTCTGCGCGGGTGATAGCCGAGGTGCTGCAGTCCGAGCCTTGCGTAGAATTTCTTCGCAGCATAAGCATCCAGCCCCATCCCTGTCTTCTGCTCAATGATGTCGCGGATGTAGAAATAGCCAAGGTCGCTGTACTTGTATTCACGGGTGGGCAGCAGGTCGCTGTCATCGATCATCCTGCGAACCGTGTCGGGATAGTCCTTGCGCATGAAGAGGTTCTCGGCCACACGCAGCGGGAATGCATCGGACTGTTCCTTTCGGTAATAGACCGAATCGGGCTGTCCCTTTCTCATCGTGAGATTGTAAAAAGGCACCCACGCTTTGAGGCGTGCAGAATGGGCCAGCATGTCGCGGAAGTTGATATCCTTCTTGTTGGTGAATTTGAGTTGGGTGAGGTGGGCGCTCACCTTGTCGTCCACCTTCACCTTGCCATCGTCCACCAGGGTCATGAACGAGGCGAGCGAAGCGGCCACCTTGGTGATGGAAGCCAGGTCGTAGAGGTCGTTCCATTCCACGGCACGCTTGCCTTCATAAGTATGTGTGCCAAAGGTCTGCTCATAGACCACCATGCCATTGCGAGCCACCAGGACCTGTGCTCCGGGCATGGCCTTCTCTGCCATGGCACGTTGGACGATGGGCGCGATCCTTTCCAGTCCCTTGGCGCTCAGTCCGGCCTGTTCGGGCAGTCCGTAGGCCATTCTGATCTTGGCTGTGCGCACCCCCATTCCCAGCGGAAAAATGCGATTGGCCGTCACAGGCAGCGTTCCACTTACGGCAATGCCCCCGAAAATGGCCTGGGCCGCACAGTGCTGCGACACATCGCTGTTCTCGAACGAGAAAAGCACGGCATCTGCATTTTCAAGTCCGGGCATCAGCGACAGCGCATAGGGATTCCCGAACACGTTCACCACCGTTCTTGATTGTGAGGCCACGGCATTGATGAGGTTGAGGAGGCCGTCAGTGACACCATACTTGTCAGACCTCTTGGCAGTGAGGCCGTGCAGGCTCACGATGACACGGTCGTAGCCTGCCAGTGTGTCGATGATGGCCACTGCTTCACTGTCGGCATAGTTCTTCTGAAGTGTGAAATGGTCGATGGGCGCATAGCGCGAAAGGGTGTGCTGAAACACCGTGCCGCCCGCATCGCCCACCACCAGCGAGGCTATGCGCTGATCGGAGAGGCCTCGGATGGGGACAATGCTGTCCCTGTTGGTGAGCAGCGTAAGGGATGCGGCCACCACCTCGTTCATCATGGCCTTGGCCCGGCCATCTTTCAGATCCCCGTAAAGTCCCTTCAGTTCTATGGGACGGTACCTGTCCAACCCTGCCCATGCTTTGAGGTGGAGCAGTTTGCGACAGCGTGCATCAATCTCTTCCTGCGTGATGCGCCCTATGGCCACCGCATGGCAGATCTCGTCCATGGCCCGTGGCACATTCTCGGCAAAGAGCATCACATCGTTGCCGGCCAACAGGGCCAGCAGGTCCACCTCACCGGGCCTGTAGAACGAGCTTACGCCTTTCATATTGAGGGCATCGGTGAAGGTGATGCCCTCGAATCCGAGCGAATCTTTGAGCAGGCCGGTCACTATTTCGGGGCTGAGGGTGCTGGCGCGGTTCTGCACCGTGTCGAGGGCAGGAATGTCGAGGTGGGCCACCATCATGCTGCCCACACCGTTGGCTATGAGCTGCTTGAAGGGATAGAGTTCGAGGCTGTCGATGCGTGCATAGCTGTGGCGGATGATGGGCAGGGTGTGGTGCGAGTCGGTGTCGGTGTCGCCATGACCGGGAAAGTGCTTGGCGCAGGCCAGCACGCGATGCTTCTGCATCCCTTTAGCATAGGCCACGCCCTTGTTGCCCACGTTGCGTTTGTCCTCCCCGAAACTGCGGGTGCCGATGACCGGGTTGTTGGGGTTGCTGTTCACATCGACCACCGGGGCGAAGTTGATATGCATGCCCAGTCTGGTCATCTGGCGGGCCACCTCTTCTCCGAAACGCTCCACCGCCCTGTCATCGGCAATGGCCCCGAGGGTCATCTGGCGGGGGTAACTGATGGTGCTGTCCAACCTCATGCCGAGGCCCCATTCGGCATCCATGGCAATGAGCATGGGCACCTTGGCGCGCGATTGCAGATGGTTGCAGTGCCACGCCTGCCGCACAGGGCCGCCCTGAAAATAGATGAGCCCACCTATGCCATACTGGTTCACCAGGGTGTCGAGCTGCAACAGATGCTTCTCGTCACGGTTGCTGTAGGCGGCCACCATGAAGAGCTGTGCCAACCGCTGGTCGGGGGTCAGGGCGTTGAACACCGAATCGACCCAGGCGTCCTTCCCATGGCCGTAGAAATCGGGGCGCTGCTGGGCGCTGGCCGTTCCTGTGCGGCAGATGATGAGGATTGCGGT
>JAIPBJ010000001.1 GCA_021739625.1 Flavobacteriales bacterium
CCGCAGAGAGGCGCAGTTGCTCACCATCATGGACGACCTCTTCCTAAAGGCGGTCCTCCTGCGCGACAAGGCCATGCGCAAGCGGTTGGACGACTTCCGGTCTTCGGCCACCATCGAGCAGCAGGATGCCGAGCTTGTCAATTACAACCGGTGGTTGGAGCAGAAAACGGCTGTAGAAGGTTGAATTGCGTAAATGTTTCATATTCAGACTGAAAGGTGCCCCGCCAGACGCGGTGACGTGCCCTTCAGTTCCGCAGGGTGCCCCGCCAGACGTGGTGACGTGCCTTTCAGCTCCGCAGGGGGCCCCGCCAGACGTGGTGATGTGCCTTTCAGCTTCGCAGGGTGCCCCGCCAGACGTGGTGACGTGCCCTTCAGCTCCGCAGGGTGCCCCGCCAGACGTGGTAACGTGCCTTTCAACTCTGCAAGGTGCCCCGCCAGACGTGGTAACATGCCTTTTCCCTCGGCAAGGTCGATGGCCGGATGAAGGAAAGTAATGCAGGGCTGTGGCGAGCAGGGGTTCTTTCCTCCATCAGAAGATGACCCGCGCCTTGGTCACACTGCCGCTATGCCGCTGTTGCCTGGCCGTCAACGAAATACATGCTCACATGTCCCTTGCCCTTCGTCTCTATCTCTCCCCGGAAGGTGCAGTTGAAATGGTCTTTCACCTGTAGATAGGTGCTCTCTGAGATATTGACGCGGCCCACTTCGCCCGCGCTCTCCATCCGCGATGCGGTGTTCACAGTGTCGCCCCAGATGTCATACTGGAATTTCCTGATGCCCACGATACCTGCCACCACCGGCCCGGTGTGGATACCGATACGGATCTCGAAATAGGGAATGCCCTTGGCCTTCTTCGTGGCACCCAACTGTTCCATATAATGTTGGATGTCGAGTGCCGCACGCACCACGTCAATGGCATGGGTGGCATTCTCGGTGGGCAGTCCGCCTGCGGCCATGTAGCTGTCACCAATGGTCTTTATCTTCTCCACCCCATGAAGCTCCATGACGCGGTCAAATGCCGAGAAGCATTCGTTGATCTCTTCCACCAGCAGTTGCGGGCTCAGTTGTTCGCTGATGGTGGTGAAGCCTTTGAAATCGGTGAAGATGACCGTGACCGAATCGAAATGGCGCGCCTTGGCCGATCCGCTGCGCTTGAGTTCTTCGGCCGTCTCGCGCGGAAGGATGTTGAGCAGCAGCCCATCGCTCCGCTTCTTACCGAAGAAGATGGCCATGGCCAGCACCAGCAGCAGTAGGATCACCACTCCCGTGGAGAGCAATGCCACGCGCTGCCGTTGGATGTCGGCCTCCTTGCGGGCCACTTCCAGCGCAATGGTCTCCGACCTGCGCACGTATTGCAGGCTGTCGGCAAGGGTCTTCATCGCATAGTCGTTCTCCAACTGGTTCTTCACCGTCAGGCTGCGGGTGGTCTCGTTGCGCACACTGTCCAACATGTGCTGAAAGAGCTGACGGGTCGAGAATGCCTGCACCCACTCGCCCTGTTTGGGAGATTCGGCCTCCGCCTGGCCGGGCGTTGCCATCGGGTCGAAGGTCTTGAGCCCAGGCATTGTTTTCTTGTCGCTGTCGCGCAGGGTCAAAAAGAGCTGATTCATTCTGAAAGATTCCTCCCAGCGGCCCTGTTTGCCATAGATGCCGCTCAGCACTTGTGCTGCCTTACGGATGCCCTCCGGCCATTTGATTTCGCGGTTAAGGGCAAGTGCGCGCTCGGCATGGCGCGCGGCAATGGTCAGCTCATTCAGCTCCAAGGCGATCTCGGCACAGGTTTGCAGGACCATCGCCTCGTTCTTGCGGTCGCCCAGCTCGCGAAACTTGTCGAGGCTCCGCGTGAGGTAGGATAGCGCATCGCTCATGCGGCCCATCTTCTTCAGCAGTTCACCGATATGTCGCAACGTGTAGGCCGTGCCCAGGCGGTCCGATATCCGTTCGCGTATCTCCAGTGCCTTGTCGAAATTTTCGAGGGCATCCTTGTAAGCGCCCTGATCGTCCAGCACCTTCCCAATGTTGTTGTACGCTCCCGCAAGGCCATATTGGTCGTTCATCTGCTGACGGATGTGCAGCTCTTTTTGATGATGCTCCAGTGCCAGCGCCAGTTTGTCCTGTTTCTGATAGACGCCTGCGATGTTGTGCAGAGCCGTGCCCACACCCTCCTGATCGCCCACTTCCTGATAGATGACCAAGCTGCGCTGGTAATGGTCCATCGCCTCCGTGTATTTTTCTTTTTGGAAATACAGCAGGCCAAGATTATTGAGAGATGATGCGATACCGCCCCTGTCACCGATCTCTTCCTTCAGCTTCAGGCTCAGTTCATGATGGTCGAAGGCATCTGATGTGCGGCCCATATCGGCATACATCGCCCCGATATTGTTGAGGCAGGTGGCCATCTGCTTCTTGTCGCCCAACTGCTCGAACAGGGCGAGGCTCTTCTGGTTCAGGGTCAGTGCCTCGTCAATGTTGCCCTTCTGCTCGTGCAGATAGGCCAACCATCCGTAGGCCGTGGATCTGCCTACGGTGTAGTCGATACGTTCTGAGATGGTGCGCACCTCTTCGCAATACTCCATGGCCTTGTCCGGGTCGGCCAGATAGACGTTTTCGGCCAAGGCGATGAGGGCCTTCACCTTCAGGGTATCGTGCTTGGCGGTGCGGTACGTTGTGACCAACGAGTCGGTGACTGACTCCTGCGCAAGACATGGAGACTCCGACACGACCAGCAAAAAGACCAATGTCCACGCTATTCTCATGGCCGGAGGAATGGAGTGCAAGATGCGAAATTGAATGTGAAGAAGCACGGGCCAAGTTTGGTCTGACCGGTAACCGCAGAGGATGGTCTTCATCGGGCCTGTCCTACTTTTAGCGCAATGCTCTGCCTCCAGTTCCAATATCACATCCAAGCATGAAGTCGGCATTGTTGAACCATTGCATCAGCGTGGCACGCCAGAAGGTGCAATCGCTGGAAACCGAGCTCACTTCCACGCAGCAATCGACCGCTTCAGAAGGCAAGAGCACCGCTGGCGACAAGCACGAGACCGCCCGCGCCATGATGCATCTGGAACAGGAGAAACTCCACAGACAGATCGCAGAAGCCCAGATGCTGTTGGCCGAACTGGAACGGATTGATGCCAAGGTGAATCACACCAGGGTCGGACTGGGATCGCTCATCACCACCGACAGGGGCATGTTCTTCATTGCCGCTGGTCTGGGCAAGGTTGAGTTTGAGGGAACACCCTATTTCGTGGTGTCAGTACAGGCCCCTCTCTCAGCGCAGCTTCTGGGGAAAGCTGTTGGAGAGAAGGTCGGAATGAATGGGGTGGTGTATGAGATCCGTGCGGTGGAGTAGGTGTTTCACAATACCCCGCGAATTCAAATCCACTCAGAAAAACGCCCTCACCTGCACATTCCCAGTATGAATGGCATCATTCTCACCGCTCTTGCGGCCGTTGTACTGGAGGTTGAGCTGCATGTTCTTGCCCAATTTGGTCTGGAAAAGCACGGCCCAGGTGAAGTTGGCCCCGTTCTTCAGGCCGTCCAGCATCTCGAATTCCACCGTGGTTCCTTCCGGCCCATTGTAGCTGATGCTGATGAAATTGAAGCTGGCATTCACGCTGCCCCGTTGCAGTATGTTGTATTTGGCCTCGATGCCCGCATCCCGCAGATAGGCCCCTTGTCCCGGTCCCTCGGCCAAACTGTTGAGGCGCTCGGTGTAGCGGAATGAGCCTCGCACCCTGAACTTGGTCCCAAGCTGATAGACCAATTGTGGTTCAAGGAAGTAGTAGTCTATCTCATAGTTGTTGCTGTTGATGAAATCAGAAATGGCGGTCTTTTTTCCAGGCTCATACTCCATGTTGAAAGTGAAGCTCTTGGTGATGTTCCACCGCGACTTGAGGTTGTGCGAGGTGCGCGTGCGGGTCTCGAATCCGTTGGCCAGCGAGGTCTTGGTGCGGGTGTCCTGAAAGGTGTAGTCGCCTCCTACCTTCGAGCTGCTTCGGTTGAAGAAGAACGTGTTCCGGAAACTGCTCGTCAATGTCACCAGCGATGTGTCGGCCACCTGGGTGAAGAACGGGTCGAAGGCCTGAAGCAGGTCTGTACGCTGTATCCTGCGGTCCATGCTATAGACGAACTGGTCGCTCAGGCGCGATAGGAACTTGAGCATCCCTTTCTTGTTTGCCCACAGCACACGCGGGTTGATGTTGATGGCCTCGCTGAACTGCGTGGTATAGACCTTTATATATTCATCAGTGGGAATGAACACCCTGATGTATTTGGCCGTATCGATGAAGGTCGCTTCAACAAATTCAGTGATCTCCTTCACTCCATTGCCGTTCTGGTCTATCCAGTTCCATGCGCCCTGGCCTGATACGACCTCCACGAATGTGTAGTCCTTCTTGCTCTCCAGCCCCGAGCCCACCTCATAGAAAGTATTGCTGGTAATGGCCCCCTTGAGCACCGACAGATAGTATTCCAAGCGGTTGATCAGCGTGTTGTCCGGTGGCTGATCGCTCAGCTCGCTGTCCTTTATCTGCAACCTGCGATAGGTGATGGTGCCTTTGAGGACGCTGTTCGGATTCTTGCCCAGCACACCGCTCAGACCGAAACTCTCGCCCACGCTGCTGTAGGCCAGCTCATTCAGTTTGGGCAGCATATCGTCCCTCCGTTGGTAGAAGAGGGAATAGGAATTCTTCCAAGTGGCCGGACTCTTGACGTAGATCTTGGCATCGTTCCACATGTAGCTGGTCGCCAGCAACGAATCGGTGCCACTGGCACGGAACCGGTTGTCCTCAAACTGGTTCTGCCCCCCGATGACGAACCACTTGAACTTCTGCTCCAGATCGAGAATGAAACGCCCGAAGCGGTTGTCGGTCACCTCGCCATCGGAGGTGATGTAACTGCCGTTGAACTGCATGTTGAAGCCCTTATGCGTCACCTTCGACTCAACGGCATGTTGGTTGGCGTTGAACACTCCCTGATTGATGAACGAACGGAAGGTGTAGGCCAGTTCGCCCACCTCTCTGCGCACCACGCCCACTGTTCCGGACGATATGTATTGCGCCACGGGTTTGGCAAGCGGCTGAAGGTTCCAGTCGCGCTCAAATTCCACGGTCCGGTAGCGTTCGATGGGGCGGAAGGTCTCGCTCACGTGCTCAAAGTCCACCGATGTCTTCAACGCCCATTTGGCCGAATCGCCCTTGCCATCGAGCGGTATGCGGTGGTCGTATCGCACCTTCATGCCATAGCCGAGATTGTCCTCATTGTCCACACTCGAAAAGCGGTTGAGGTCGGTGTTCGACAGCGCACCTTCCATGGTGGCCTTGCCGTTCTTGCCCACCAGATACTCGGCACCAAGGGTGAAAAGTTGGCTCTGTTTCGGAGTAATGAGTTTCTGGATGGGCAGATAACGGCCCTGTCTTGCACCGGTCAGCGAGTCGGGCGGCACCCATTGATAGACACGTCCATTGGCCGAGCTTGGCACCTGCTCATAGTCGCCATTGCCAAGGCCGACATCTGAGAACACCACCTGATAATAGGCCGTTGCCGGGTCGAAGCTTTGAACGAAGATCTCCTGAAAGATTGCAGGAACGCCCATCACCGTCACCGTGGTGTCTGTTCTGCGATAACGCACCTGATCGTTCGTGTAGCCCACCGAATCTGATGCCGGCAGTATGGCAAGGTCGAGGTTGTCGCCTATGGAATCGAGCAATCGGTACTGGTCTTCGTTGATATTGATGTTCGACACCGGATTCTTGCTGTCCTGCTCTGAATACAGATTGAACCGCACCTTCACCTTGTGCTTCTCATAGTTGAGCCCCGCGTGGAACAGCGACCGCGAGTAATTCCTTTCGGAATACTGGAATTCGACCACAATGCGCGAGTCCTTGCTGATCATGCGCTTGGAGGTGAAAGTGATCTCGGCCGTGTTATAGTTGATGATATAGTCGTTCTCCTGCCCGCGCGTCAGCAGTTTTCCATCGATATAGACCATCTCGGTGCCTGCGATAATGATGATGAACGGCTCGTTCTCTGCCCCGCGCAGCAGATACGGCCCCTGAACGCCCTCCTTGCCCGGAAAGATCTGCCTGCTGAATTTTCCCTTCGACAATGCACCGCTGCCGTCCACCTCAAAGAATCCGGGATGAGGGTCTGTGACGCGCTGCTTCCTTATGTCGAACCGATGCTTGATGCGAAGGCCCTGCGCGCGTTTCAGAAAATTCATGAAATAGCTGGGCGGTCTGTCTATGCGGAAATCGCCAGCGGTAAGCTCCGTCCTGTCCGTGAAAAGCTGAATGTAGATCTGGTCGAAATCCTGCAACTGCTGAGTGTTGCCCTCAGGCTGGAATGGGATGTTGTTGTCGGTGATCACCGCTCTGATGCCTATCTGCGGGGTGATCTGCCCCGTCAGGTTCAGGTTGAGGCTCGATGTGACACCGAGATCCTGATTGTTGCCCACCTGAATGCCGCGTGATATGGATCCGCTCTTGGTCAGTGTGCCGAGGTCGAACAGCTCATCCATGCTCCGTTTCTTCACCGTGTAGGTGAACGGGTTGATGGGTTCGTTCACCTTGGTCTGTATGAGGCTGGGATCTTTGTTGAATGTCCTTTGGGAGAAAAGAATGGAGAACACGCGGTAGTTGGCGGTGAGCGTCTGTCCCACAAGTCCCTGCTTCGCGATAAGCATCCCTGAGAACCATTCGAGGGAATAGAGGCTGTCCGGCACTGCGCTACCGTCCGCTGCCAACAGGTGGAAGCTGTCGGGAATGATGCTGAGCGTGTCGAGGGCAATGGTGTCCGAATCGACCTTCACGGAGCGCGATCGCAGGTTGCCGCCATCCTGCGCGGTCGCAGCCATGGTGAAGCACAGCAGCATGAGCAGGATGTGGAGCTGACGCATCAGGCAGGGCGGGTCACGGGGTCAACAAGTATAGCGTTTCCAAATGCGACATCTGCGCAGCGGGAAACCAACGGTAACGCGAAAACAGGAAGTATGTGCAGACGCGAACTACTGCACTATGAATCGCCCAAGAACGCTTCCATCCGCAAGAGAACGCAGATAATAGATGCCGGCCGGCATAGATGTCAGGCTGACAATGTGCTGATGACCGCTGGCGATGAACGTGGTCACCTGACGGCCAAAAGCGTCCAGCACCTCAACGTTCTCACCGGCAGTCAGGCGGTCGGAGACCATGGTGATGGCATCTGTTGCAGG
Source organism: Flavobacteriales bacterium (assembly GCA_021739625.1). Lineage (GTDB taxonomy): Bacteria > Bacteroidota > Bacteroidia > UBA10329 > UBA10329 > UBA10329. Next base: position 7,214 of record JAIPBJ010000001.1, read on the forward strand.
CACCGGGAAGATGCGGACCTCCCGTTGCACGGTCTCCCTGATGCCGATGTTCAGGGCATTCATCAGAGGAGATTCCCACATGCCGCGTCCGTAGGTGGCGATACGCAACAGTTCCTCACCATCATGGATGTGAATATCGGTGACGATCACATTGGGAAGACCGCTCATGAATGGCTCCCATGCATCCATTCCCTCTTCCCAGTAATAGACCCCGGCATCTGTGCCCACATACACCCCGTTCACCGCACTCTTTTCCATGGCAATGCAATTGGCAGGCAGATTGGGCAGTCCGGTGCTCATGTTCTGCCATGAGTTGCCCGAATCCCTACTGCGGAAGACCTTCCGTCCGTCCGTGTATCCCGAAACTGTGATCCATACCTCCTCCTTGTTGTAGGGATGAACGGCTATGCCGGTCAACGTGATGCCGCCCGGCAGGCCGGACGAGACCATGTCCCACTGGCTGCCTAGATCTGTGCTACGATAGACTCTGCTCCCGGTCGTCACATACATCCATTCATTGTCCTGTGGTGAAATGGCTATGGCGGTCACAGAGCCCCCGACCAGATCGGGTGAGAATTCATACCATCCACTTCCGAGGTCATCGCTCCGATAGACCTTGTTGTTCCAACCACCGTACATGACGGTCCCGCCCTGCGGCTCAATGACAAAAGGCACCACCCATTGTCCTTCCATCCCATCCGGACTCAGATTGGATGTAAAATTGAACCCAGCATCGTTGGAGCGGTACAGCGAGCCGTTCTGTGTGGTGCAGAACATGATATTGCCATCCTCAGGATGAATGAGGGTCTGCATTCCATCACCTCCGAAAACAATGGTCCAAAGCCCATTGCGTAATCGCATGGTGCCGTTGTCCTGAGCCCCAGCGAGAAGGAGATTCGGATCCTGCGTCCCCTGTGCCATCTTATAGAACTGGGTGATGCTCATCCCCTCGCTGAGAAGGTTGAAGCCGTTGAAATTCCACGCCTTTCTGAAGACCCCGCCATCATTGGCCGTGAAGAACCGATTGGTCACGGGATGGAAAGCAAGGCGGTGATGGTCGGCATGGGAATAGGGTGCGCTTGCACCGTTCCAGTGGGAGAACGGCACGAAACTCTCGCCTCCATTGGTGCTATGCCAAAGGCTTACACTGCCTGCCACAATATGGTCCGGGTCCGTGTTGCTTACAGCGATGTCCATCGCATACCAGGAGGCCCCATCGTTCTCATCACCAGAAAGCGACCAGTCGAAAATGTTCGGGGCCGATGCCATGGGCTCGAAATTCATGCCTCCGTCCTCGCTTCGCCAAAGGCCCTTGAAACCAGACTGCATGTTGCTGCAAAGCGCATAGACCCTGCGCGGTGCGGCCGGACTGCTCCTGACCTTGATGCGCTCCACATCGTTGGGCGGAAGCCCTTGCGACATCTGCCAGATGATACCCCCGTCAGTGCTGAACATCACATGGGCACCCCCTGTCCAACTGAAGGTCGATGCGACCACAGTATCGCTCTGACCATGCTGCCACTGGATGTCGGTGAAATGTCCCAGCGCCACGGATTCGAATGTCTCACCCGCATCCACCGACCGTTTCAAGCCGTCATTCGTAGCGGCCAGTAGGATATGTGGACGCAAGGGGTCGAGTGCCACTTTGCGAAAATTGATGCCGTCAGGGATATTAAGGGTCAGCCCGGTGGCCTCCCAACTCACTCCCCCGTCCGCGCTACGCAGCAGGCCATAGCTGTACGTGTCGCTCACGCTGCCGTCACCGCTTGCCAGATACATGGTGTCGGGATGATGCGGATGAATGACCAGATCGCCCACTCCGAGATTGGGCATGTCCGGGGTCATGTTCTCCCAGTTGTCACCATTGTCGGTGGTGCGCCACAGCCCCCCGGATGGCGCACCCGCCCAGATGATGTTCGTGTCAAGCGGGTGAAATGCCAATGCCGTGATGCGGCCGATGCCATCGGCAGGATAGCCGATGACAGCATAAGGGCCACGCTGAGGCCCGATGACATGCCAGTCACCACTGCTTCTGTAACTCCTTTGCATCTTCACGCGGTCAATCTCGCGGAGCAAAAATTCCCCGTTGGGCATCATCCCGCTCTCACCAGTCCGCTGACCCGCGAACCACTCCCAGCGTTTGAAATGCTTCCATCCACCTCCACGTTGACGATGGCCATCTGCGTAGTAGGCGGCAAGCCTATCGTGGAGTTCATGATATGACGTGCCGGGAATGGCATCCGGGCGGGAAGGCTGCGCCCGTACCCACATGAAGGACAGAAACAGTGGCGTAAGGCTTATGATTCTTAGCATGATGGACAAATGTAAACAGATGACCGAACAGGCATGACCGAACATCGCCTCCGTGTGATATTTGTCCTATGCCCACACAACGCTCCCTGTTCCTATTGTCCGTTCAAACCCTCTTCGCTGGATTTTCAATGACCGTAGGCGGCTGGAAATAGGCGGCCAGGGTCTCGGCCATTGGCGGCATCGTGGTGCTGTGGCCCCACTTCTCAGTCCATTTCGGGAAGAATGGCACGCGGATGAAGGCATGCCATCAACATCTGTTCATCGTCTGTTTCATCATCGTCCACCTGCTGCGCGGATTGGAAGTGGGCTTCGCCACAGCAGTGTTCATCATCGTTTTCGCGGCACTGCTGGCAAATGTTCTGGTGAGCGCAATATCTTTTTCTCAATGACTCGCCCTTAGTTTTGCGCGAAATAACCGAACATGAAATTCGCCACCAAGGCCATCCACGCGGGTGTGGAACCCGATCCAACGACAGGGGCCATCATGACCCCCATTTACCAGACATCGACCTATGTGCAGGCCGCACCGGGCGACCACAAGGGCTATGAGTACTCACGCACCGGAAATCCCACCCGCAACGCACTGGAGAAAGCATTGGCCGCGCTGGAGAATGGAAAGTACGGGCTGTGCTTCGGCAGTGGCATGGCCGCCACCGACTGTGTCATCCACATGCTGAAGCCTGGTGACGAGGTCATCAGCACCAACGACCTCTATGGCGGCACCTATCGCCTCTTCACCAAGGTCTATGAACCGATGGGCATCAAGTTTCATTTTGTGCCGATGGGCGATGTGGAATCTGTGAAGTCCAAGGTGAATGCCAATACCCGTCTCATCTGGGTGGAAACGCCCACCAACCCGATGATGAACATCATCGATATCAAGGCCATGGCGGCCATTGCTAAAGAGTCCGGTGCATTGCTCGCAGTTGACAACACATTCGCAACGCCATATCTGCAACGCCCGCTCGAACTCGGTGCAGACATCGTGATGCACTCTGTGACCAAATTCCTCGGAGGCCACTCCGATGTAGTGATGGGTGCGCTCATCACTGCAAATGATGCGCTGGCCGAACGCCTCTACTTTTTGCAGAACAGCATCGGGGCGGTCACCGGTCCAATGGACAGTTTCCTTGTGCTTCGTGGCCTCAAGACGCTTCACCTGCGCGTGCAGCGTCACTGCGAGAACGGAAAGAAAGTGGCCCATTTCCTCCAAGCGCACCCGAAGGTGGACAGCGTGAACTGGCCCGGATTTGAAAGCCACCCCAATCACGCGGTAGCCAAGGAGCAGATGAGCGGTTTCGGGGGAATGGTGTCGTTCTCTCTGAAAGACAACACCAAGGAGGCTGCGGTGAAGGTGCTTTCGGCCACCAGACTGTTCTCGTTGGCAGAATCATTGGGCGGAGTGGAATCTCTGATCGGCCATCCCGCGACTATGACCCATGCGTCCATCCCGAAAGAGGAAAGAGAGAAGACAGGTGTGGTCGATTCGCTCATCCGTCTAAGTGTGGGCCTGGAGGACGCTGACGACCTTATTGCAGACCTCCGAACTGCTCTTGGGTGAGCAACGCGACATTCGCCCACACATTCGCACCCTACTTTTAGCGACCCACAAAACAGATCTTCACATGCGTGTTGCATTCATCGCTGCCTTTGTAACCCTCAGTCTTGGTTCGTTCGCCCAGTCCCATCATTGGTGCGGCACCGATCGCCATATTGAAGCCGCTGTTGAGCGGGACCCATCTCTCATTGGCGTTTACGGGGACCTGCTTCGGATCACCGAGGAGGTGAAGGCCCAGGGCGAACGTGGAGGTGGTCCACGAATCATCCCTGTGGTGTTCCACGTCATTCACACTGGTGGCCCAGAGAACATCAGCAAGGCGCAGATAGAAGATCAGATTCGCATTTTGAATGAGGATTTCTCGCGCACGAATCCTGACACCGTGAATACTCGGGAAATTTTCAAACCCGTTGCGGCCAATCCCAATGTGGAGTTCCGTTTGGCCAAGCTCGACCCGCAGGGCAATTGCACCGAGGGCATCAACCGTGTCTATTCTGCATTGACCAACAATGCCGATGATGCTGTGAAGGCTGTCAGCTATTGGAACAGCACCCGCTATTTCAATGTTTGGGTGGTAAATTCCATCGACAATGACGGTGAGGCTGGCCTTGTGCTCGGTTATGCTCAATTTCCGGGATTCGGGGGTGCCACCACCGATGGTGTGGTGGTTCGTGCAGACCGCGTGGGGAGCATTGAATTTGCCGTGGCTGGCGACAAGGGTCGCACCCTGACCCACGAGACAGGTCATTGGCTCGGGCTGATGCACACCTTCCAAGGAGGTTGCACCGGAGGATTTTTCGGTGAAGGGGTTGATGACACTCCCCCAGTTGCGGAGGCCAACTTCAACTGCGGGTTCAATCTCAACAGCTGCACCAATGACAACCCCGACCTACCGGACATGGTGGAGAATTATATGGACTATGCGTCCGGTTCGTGCATGAACATGTTCACCCTTGGGCAGAATTCCAGGATGGACGGGGTGATGGTCGGAAGTCGCGCTCTCATTCATTCTGGTGAGAATCTCGCCTTCACCGGTGTCGGCAGCCCTTCGTCCACCCCATGTGCCCCCATAGCTGAATTCTACGCTGAGCAGACCTTCGTCTGCACAGGCGAGACCGTCACCTACCGCGATGATTCTTACAATGGAGAAGTCGCCTCGCGCAGTTGGGAGTTCCCGGGTGGCACACCGGAGACATCTGGTGAGGCCGATCCACAGGTCACCTACAGTCAGCCAGGTCTTTACTCCGCAACACTGACTGCAATCAATGCACAGGGTCAGGCCACGGCCACACGCACGGAGTATGTGCGCGTGATTTCCGCAACGGCCGATGTCAGCAGCTTTTTCCTACAGGAGGATTTTGAAAGCGAGGAGGATGGCTACATCGCCCTCACAGATTTCGGTAATGGCTGGGAGCGTGCCAGCGTGGGTTTCACAGGCGCAAAGAGCATCTATGTCAACAATTTCAGCGGCAATCCTGTTGGTGCGCTTGACGAGTTCATTCTGCCTTCGGTGGACATGCGCAACATCGGCAATCCGAAACTGTACTTCAAGGTGGCCTACCGCACACGCAGTGGTCTGAGCGATCAACTGCGGATATTCGTGTCCACCAACTGCGGACAGAGCTGGTCCATGCGCTACAATAAATCTGGCAACAGCCTGGCCTCGGTCTCCGGCAATCAGGGCAGTCCGTTCACCCCGGCCGGTCAGAACGAATGGAAGGAGGAGGATATCTCACTCTCCAACTTCACCAATGCTGAGCATCTGTTGGTGAAATTTCAGAACCGCAGTGATGCCGGCAACAACATCTATGTGGACGACATCCGTATCTCTGGCCCGCTTTCAGTGACCGATTCTCAACTGAATATGGAGTTGACCCTATCTCCAAATCCTGCCACAGAATCGACATGGCTACGGTTAGTTGCCCAGACCAATGAGCGTACAGAGATCACGGTGACTGACATCACGGGCCGTGAAGTGGCCCACCTGTATGACGGTACGCTTGCGCAGGGTGTCCACAATTTCCCCATCAATGTGATGGCCTTGGGAAGTGGAGGCGTTTACCTCATTGCCGTGCAGACTGTCACTGCTCGCGAGGTGCTCAAACTGGTGGTGGCAAAGTAGGTGTCCATTCCTGCGAAAAGTCATTTTCAGGGCTGATGCAGATCTGCTCGCGGCAACTATGATTCTTGGTGCTTTGTGGCGTTGAGAGAAGGCAGCGACATGAAGAAGAGAGAGCCAGTGAGCCACATCATGACCGCGCAGGTGGTCACGCTCAATCTTTCGCATACACTCAAGGATGCCGAGGCGCTTTTCAAGAAGCATCACATCCGCCATATACCCGTGGTCAGTGGCGGGAGTCTTATCGGCATGTTGAGCCTTACCGACCTGTTGCGCATCAGTTTTGTGGACAACTACAGTGATGAAGAAGGACGGGTGGACACGGCCATTTATGACATGCTGAGCATCGATCAGGTGATGGTGAGCAATCCGGTATGTGTGCAGTCTGGGCTTTCCATCAAAGAAGTGGCCGAGATCCTCGCATCCAAGGAGTTTCATGCGCTACCTGTTGTGGACGGGGAGAAGCTCGTAGGTATCGTCACCACCACAGACCTTATCAAGTACATGTTGACGCAATACTGATCATCCGTACTGCCTTGCGCTTTTGGGGGTTTAAGCGTGAAGGACAAGCGCCAGTGATCCGGACAATTCCGGCACTGGCGCATTTGTTTTCATGAATATGAAGCCAAAATAAAGGGCCGCCCGATGGGGCAGCCCTTTATTCATGCGTGGTCAGTGGTAATCACTTCATCAGGCGGATGACCACTCCCTCATCCGTGCGGAGGAAATAATGGCCTTCGCGCTTCGAAGAAAGGTCGATCAGGTTGGTCGATCTCAATGAAAGCACCTGCTGACCAAGGATGTCATAAACTCCACCTGTCACGTTGGTCGAAAGTTGAAAACGCCCCGTAGCACTTGGGTTGGGGTATGCCGTGAGGGTAGAGATGATGTTGTCATCTATGCCCACTGCCACACATTCAGAATTGACTGCGCTCGGTGTGGCGAAAATCTCGATTCCGTTTACAGTCACACCTGTCGAGGTAGTGGATGCGATCCAGCTTTCAGGCAGTGTTCCATCAGAGGTTGGGTCGCAGCGTTCCAGAGACGCTCCACCGCCATCTGCACTGACAGGCCAAGCGACAGTGTCATCGAAATACACGGTATCGACCAGATTTCCCTGTGCATCACGGATGCTCAGTCCTTCACCGTTGTTGGAAAGGGCTCCGGTAGTCCAGGAGGTGGCATAACCGAGATTGAAGGTGTTCACAAGCGCGGTGTCGTTTATGCCGATCACACTGTGCTCTCCTGCCGGCAGGATGGGTGGATTACCCTCTATCATGGTGGGAATCACAAAATCGATGCCCGTGAATGTGAAGCCTCCAAGATTCACACCTGCACTTCCATAGTTGTATATCTCGATGTACTCCAGCGAGTCGTTTCCCGCCTCAGGTGGATTGTACATGATCTCGGTGATGGCAATGGTCGCATTTTGAGCGGCCAACTGTGCTGTCAGCGAAACTGCCACCGCAATAAGGGACAGTGAACGCAATGCCGGGTAATGTTTTTTCATGTTGTGGTTTTATGAACTGGTCAAAGGTAAGGATCGGGCAGGTTAACTCACGGCTAAGAAATCTGTGATTCGGATTTCAAGTTCATCGTTTCCGGGCCAAGAATGGCCGCACTGTTCAGCGTCTGTTCATTGATCTTGAAATTCAACCAATAGTCCAATGCCGACCGGTATCCGTCTTTCCGGTTGGAGGCGATGAATTCGGCCCATAGCAATGCGATGGTCAGCTCTGCGATGTAGAATGCCATATCGCGGGCGCTTGCTTCCTTTTCCATTGGAGTTGCCAATTTGCCGAGGAAGGTCATCAGCGTGGTGTATCTGCCCTGAATGATGCGCCATTGCTCGGGCGTGGCACCATGCTGTTCTTGGAGTCGGGGTTCTGCAAAGTCGCGGAATCCCTCCAGACCGTTTTCCTTTGCCATGGCCCGGAGCATGTCCAACGACAGCACGTTGGTCGTGCCCTCCCAGATGCTGAGGGTCTGGGCATCGCGCAGCATCACAGGGATTCCGCTGTCTTCCAGATAGCCCAGTCCACCGAACATCTCAATGTGCTCCGATGCTGAGGCAATGGCCTGCTTGGCCGTGTAGAGCTTCCCCACCGGGGTAAGCAGGCGCAAAAGGGCACTTTCCGGTGCTGTGGCCACGTTGCATTCCTCTTTGCCCAACAGACGGGTGAGGAACAGGGCAAGCAATGCGTTGCTCTGGTAGGCAATCTCCAGCTCGCGCAACGTCCTCCGGTAGAGCACGTGCTCGCCCACAGGCTTTCCGAATGCCGATCGCTCTTTCCCGTATGCCGCGCTCAGCGCGAATGCCCTGCGCATGTATGACACCGCACTCACCGTGTTGTAGATGCGGGTGATGTTGAACAGCGTTGCTATTGTGGGCACTCCTCGGCCTTTTTGGCCTACCATCCGTGCCTTCGACCCCAGAAGCTTCAACTGCGCGGTGGGCAGGGCCCTTGTTCCGAGCTTGTCCTTCAAGGCCTCCACTTCTATGTGGTTGAGGCTTCCATCATCATTGCGTATGGGAAGGTGGAACAGCGAGAGCGGTGCGCGTCCGCCATTCTCCGGCTGGTCGGTGGATGCCAGTGTGAAGGCCATGTTGGCCGTGATGGCCGATGTGAACCATTTGTGGCCGTGCAGCGCAAAATGCTCCCCCGCAGGAACTGCGATGGTCATGGAGCGCGACACGTCCGAGCCTCCCGTGCGTTCGGTCATCCACTGGCCACTGGTGAGGAATTCGGCCGGGTTGCGTGAGGTGAGGCCGGGATAGGCCCCCTTGCGAAGGAAATCATCGCCATGAAGTTCAATCAGCCGCGCAGCACCGTCAGTCATCGCCAACGGAGACGTGTAGATGGCGGAGGAGGCCGTGTAGAGATAGAGTGTGGCGAACTGATAGAGCCGCGAATGCGCTCCATACTTCCGTTCATAGCCTATGGCGACCAGACCCTCTTCGGCTGCCACGCGTTCGAGACCGAGCCATCCCTGCGAGACTTTTATCTCATCCACCCGCTTGCCCCACGCATCGAACTGGGTGAGTTGCGGAGGATTCGTTTCTGCTTCGCGCGCCCAAGCGATGCAGTCTGTGGTGACCAATTTTCCGAACCTTTCAAGGTCGGGGGCTATTTCTTTGAACACATCTTCAGGAAGATTTGCTGCGAGATAATCTCTTAGAAATTGGTCGTCCAAGAACTCGTTGCCGAGCTGCGGTGCTTTTTGGAGAAAATCCGAGTGGGGAGTAGCGTTTGACATGATGATGTTTGCTTTAGACCTGACAGGTTCCAAAATCCCGTTGGGGTCTGTGTCGGTCAATTGGAAACTTTCAGATAAGCACTCAACCCTTGAAGACCTCCTTCCCTGCCGAATCCACTCTCCTTGTAGCCACCGAAGGGCGAGGTCGGGTCGAACTTGTTGTAGGTGTTGGCCCAGACCACGCCCGCCCGCAGCCTTTGGGTGAGGTTGAAGATGCGGCTGCCCTTGTCAGTCCACACGCCCGCGCTGAGGCCGAACGGGGTGTTGTTGGCCTTCTCTATCACCTCGTCCACCGTGCGGAAGGTCTGTACCGCCAGCACAGGCCCGAAAATCTCCTCCTGCACGATGCGGTGGCTCTGCGATGCGTGGAGGAACAGCGTGGGGCGGCACCAGTTGCCCTTCTGCGGCAGGGCGCACTCGGGCTGCCACATTTCCGCGCCCTCTTCCGCGCCCAGTTTCAGGTATTTCTCGATGGTAGCGAGCTGCTCTTTGGAGTTGATGGCCCCGATGTCGGTGTTCTTGTCCAGCGGGTCGCCCACGCGCAGGGTGGCGATGCGGTCTTTCAGCTTGCGGACGACCGTCTCATAGACATTCTCCTGCACGAACAGCCGCGACCCCGCGCAGCACACGTGCCCCTGGTTGAAGAAGATGCCGTTGATGATGCCCTCCACGGCCTGATCGAGCGGGGCATCGTCAAAGATGATGTTGGCCGCCTTGCCGCCCAGTTCGAGGGTCACTTTCTTGTGCGTTCCCGCCACGGCCTTCTGGATGAGCTTGCCTACGCCCGTGCTGCCCGTGAAGGCGATCTTGTCCACATCGGGGTGGTTGACCAGTGCCGCACCCGTGGCCCCTGCGCCTGTGATGATGTTGACCACTCCGGCAGGAAGCCCAGCATCGTGGATAAGCTCGGCCAGTTTGATGGCCGTGAGCGGGGTGGTCTCGGCAGGTTTCAGCACCACGGTATTGCCGCAGGCCAGTGCGGGCGCAATCTTCCAAGCGGCCATCAGCAGCGGGAAATTCCAAGGGATGATCTGCCCCGCCACCCCCAACGGCTGCACTTTCTTCCCTGGGAAAGCGTACTCCAGCTTGTCGGCCCAGCCTGCGTAGTAGAAGAAATGGTTGGCCGCCAGCGGAATGTCGATGTCGCGGCTCTCGCGGATGGGCTTGCCCCCGTCCATGCTCTCGCAGATGGCAAACTCCCGCGCCCGCTCCTGAATGAGCCGTGCGATGCGGAAGATGTACTTTGTCCGTTCCTTGGCGGGCAGTTTGCTCCATACATCTGTGTATGCCTTGCGGGCGGCCTTCACAGCCTTGTCCACATCCTTGTCGCTGGCCTCTGCAAAGAGCGCGATGTGCTCCCCGTTGGCGGGGTTCTCCGAGGCGAAGGTCTTCCCGCCCTCGGCCTTCTGCCATTTGCCGTTGATGTAAAGGCCATACTCCTTTTGGATGGAGACGTTGGCCGTGCTCTCAGGGGCGGGGGAGTAGTCCCAAGCGGTGCCGAAGGTGAGGGTGTGCGCGGTGGAGGTCATTCGGTAAGTTATAGTGTGAATTGCGGCCTGTCGGGCAGCTGTGATCAATCGGGTTGAGGTTGAGCAAAAGTAACCCACCGAGCAACTCCCGGATGCCCAAAGGAGGTATTGGTATTGAAAGTCCGGTTGACACATCCGTCACATTCCTCTCCACCTTTAACCCCTATTTTCGCCACCTCAAAAATCAGAGCAGATGAACATTCATGAATATCAGGCGAAGGCCATTCTGAGCAGCTTCGGGGTGACCGTGCAACAGGGCAAAGTGGTTGACAGGGTGGAGGATGCTGTGGCTGCGGCCAAGCAACTGACCGAAGAGACCGGCACAGGCTGGTACGTGGTGAAGGCACAGATCCACGCAGGTGGACGCGGCAAGGGCATTGTGACCGAGACCGGTTCGCATGGGGTGGTACTGGCCAAGGGCATCGATCATGTGGAGGAGAAGGTGAAGGGCGTTCTGGGCGGCCATCTGGTCACCAAGCAGACCAGTGCCGGTGGCAAGAAGGTGAACAAGGTGCTCATTGCGCAGGATGTCTATTATCCCGGCCCAAGCGAGACATCGGAGTTCTATATGAGTGTGCTGCTGAACCGTGCCACGGGCCGCAACATGATCATGTACAGCACCGAGGGCGGCATGGACATCGAGGCGGTCGCAGAGCATACGCCACATCTCATCTTCACTGAGGAGATCGACCCATCAGTGGGTCTGCAAGCATTTCAGACCAGGAAGATCGCCTTCAACCTCGGTCTTTCGGGTCAGGCGTTCAAGGAGATGGCCAAATTCGTGGAGGCACTATACCGTGCCTACGTGGAAACCGACAGCAGCATGTTCGAGATCAACCCCGTTCTAAAGACATCTGATGACAGGATATTGGCCGTGGACGCCAAAGTTACCCTCGATGGCAACGGGCTTTTCCGCCACAAGGACTATGCAGCACTGCGCGACACGAGCGAAGAGGATCCCACAGAAGTGGAGGCCGACAGCCATGGCCTCAACTATGTGAAGCTCGATGGCAACGTGGGCTGCATGGTGAACGGTGCCGGACTGGCAATGGCCACCATGGACATGATAAAACTTGCAGGATACGAGCCTGCCAACTTCCTCGATGTGGGCGGCACTGCCGATGCGGCACGTGTGGAGAAGGCGTTCCGCATCATACTCAAGGACCCGAACGTGAAGGCCATCCTCGTCAACATCTTCGGAGGCATTGTGCGCTGCGACCGTGTGGCGCAGGGCGTTGTGGATGCCTACAAGAGCATTGGCGAGATCAATGTGCCCATCATCGTGCGCCTGCAGGGCACCAATGCGGTGGAGGCCAAGACCATCATCGACAACAGCGGCCTCAAAGTCCTTTCGGCCATTGCGCTGAAGGAGGCTGCCCAGAAGGTGCAGGAGGCGTTGGCCTGAATTGTAGAGACGCAGTTGACCGCGTCTCAACCGGAAAACAGAAACCCCGCTGCGCGAGATGCGTGGCGGGGTTTTCTGTTGGTAGAGACGCTGATTCCATTAGGTACAGACGTGATTGATCGCGTCTCTACCCTGCGACCGGGGCGTTCTTCCCGTCCATGACCTTGGTCTTGGCCCTATAGCGCTGATACTGTGCCCTCCGTTCGGCATCTTTCGCCCAGACCACACTGGCGCAGATGCTCAGGGTGGACATGCGTTCCCAGACCATGTTGAACAACGCCACGCGGTCGTGCCGCTTCACCTTTCTGTCAGCCTTGGCGGCCTCCAGCAACTTATTGCGCTCATAGAGCTCGGTGACCAGCGCGTCCAACTGGTCTATGGCCTCCTGCCTGTAGCCCTTGTCCAACAGCTGTGGCTTGAAGTCCGCTGACTGCGCGGTGGCATGCGCCAGTTCGAGCATCTCGGCAAGCAACAGCGTGTTGGGGCGTGCTTCCGGCCATCGGTCCTGCCCGAAGGCGCGCTGCCGCGACAGATCTGTGGGCCATGCCAATGTGGCGTAGCCCGCCAGGGCCTGCAGTGCGGCATAGCCCCTTTCCATGGCCGCACGGAGGTCGCTACTCAGCACTCCTATATCGAGCAGCAGACTGAGGTCGGAGGGGAAGGCATCTGCGGCCTTGGTCTCCGCCTCGAAGGCCGAGGCCCATGCGGAGTCCATCCATGGGAATTTCACTGTGAAGTCGGCCAGCTCTGCGTTCAGGCAGGAGGAGAACACCTCTGCACGCTCCAACATCACATTGTCGGGCATCGTGTAGGCCCTTGCTGCTGTCTGTGCCATTGTGGGGTAAGGGAATGCGTCAATCTGTTCACAAAGCTAATTATTCGTTTCATATAATGCTTGTATGCATTCAAATGTATGATTAAAACATTCATACTCAAGAATGCACTCATCATATACTTGATCTATTTATTCAAACGAAGAACTAAAATTTTCAGATAAATATGAAAATCATTATGATGATGAATCTGTGAATTCAAATGAATAAATAAATCATTCAAATGATGAATGAAACATGTTGAACTTATCATGTGAATGGATAAAAATATCAAATGAATAAACAAAAGAGATATATGAAAAGGTAAATTGATCATCTGAATAATTAACAAGTTCATTTGAATAAATGGTATCATCATAGGAATAGATATATTGATCATAAGAATGAATATATTTATCAATAGAAACAATGAAATTTCCATTTGAATGAAAAGATTAATTATCTTAATGAAAAATTTCTTGGAAGTGGGCCAAAGCCTTCGATTCCATTTCCCGAACTCGGCTCTGTTTCGGTAAAACGTGGGAAACTCGCCTCAAGCTGGTGTATGCACGAAGCGTGAATCACTCCCAAGTGCGGAAAAAGAAAGCCCCGCTGTGCGGGATGCGTGGCGGGGGCTGTTGCTGGTAGAACCGTGATGCATCGCGGCTCTACATAGCGCATCACCCCAACATCACGAACATGCCGGTAAAGACCAGTTCGTCCTCACCAGCGAATTTCACGCGGATGTGGTAGAGGAAGGTGCCTGTGCCGATCCACTGCCCGTCATCTCTTCCGTTCCATCCATCCTCCAGACTGTGGGTCTCGAAAAGCAGGGTTCCGTCAAGGGAGCGCACCTGCCAGTGGAGAAATTCAAGCTCCGGGCCGAGAAGGCCAGGGTTGATCACGGGTTTCCACCCAGTAGAATAGGAATACCAACGGTCAAAGGCTGTCGGCACCATCACGAATCGATAGCAGGTGTAGAAATGTGCGGTGCGAATGATAGTGTCGCCTTGCCAATGGATCAGGCATCGCACCGAACCGACCCCTTGCGATGTCGGTAAATGGAGCGCAGTATCAGTTCCCAGCGGCTCCCACTCACCACCACCGACCGGCCTTGACCACTCTACAGAATCGACCCAGAAAGGGGCTTGCAGCTCGTAATTGTCGAACTCGTTCTCAAGGGCCTGGCATACCTCCACCACTTCGGCATCCAACAGAATGGTCTGCTGTCCGGGAATAGAAGGCACCGATGGCGGCTCCTTGAGGCAGCCCGTCATTGCAAAACAGAACATGGTGACCAGAAGTAGCCTCATCCTTTTTTCCTTTTGAAGTAATCCCAGTGGAACCAGAGCCGCACCTCCACAGTGGCGGCACCTGCTATCTCTGCCATCACAGGGTCGGTGTATATGGACGAGCCCGCCTGAAGGGTGACCCAGCTCTTTATCTGCCCACCAAGGGCGAAGGTCATCCGGTTATGATCGGCCAGTCCGAGTTGGAAGTAGGCCGCATCGCGATAAGTGATGGACAGGAAACCGGAGGCGAACCACCGCTCCAACTCATTGTTGTGAACCATGATCTCAGGGGACAGTGTGAAGTCATCATCCACTTTGAAGTGATAGGCGGTCACAAAGTGGTGGAACCACAGCGTGGTGGGCATTCCGGCAAAGGCGAACGGGTCATCGGGGCCATATCTGAAATCGTAGTCGAATCGCAGTCTTTGCCAGTAATAACGCGTGCCCAGCTTGAAACCGATGCGATTCAAATCAGAGTGGTAGCGGCCATGGGTACTCTGATAGATGGCTCCATATCGCGGATCTATCATTTCCGGCCATAGCAGGTTGTCCTGGTCGAACTCGCCCAAATTCCATTGCAAACCGCCACCGAGTATGATGTGATGCTGGCCCATGTCGATCCTCCCCGAATGGGCGAAATACACCTGTTGGAGGATGTGCCTCCCCTCCTGCCTGCGCACATAGGCCAAGCCCGTCCCCCAGCGGTCTGAACGGATGCCGAAAGGCCCATCTATCGCCACGCGGTGCTCTTGGAATGCGTGTCTGTAGGTGCCGTCAGAGGCGTAGTAGCCCAGCGAGAGCTTCTCGGCCATGAAACCATAGCGCACATTCAACCGCCTATCGAACCCTGCCAGCGCTGGATTGCTCTCGAAAAAATGATGGATGCGGTTGTAGATGCGGCCCTCCTGACCGTAATTGATCGGTCTCCAAGATGAGGACGTCCAGACTCCGGTGGAATCCTGCGCCACGGCCAAGCTGTGTGCAAGGATCATCAGGAGGATGCAAAGTGCCTTTTGCATCCGTCCAAAGTAGCAAAATGGCTACTTGCTCAGCTGCACCGGATTTGTGCTGCCCGTGCGGTCCACCGGTTCCCCATTCAACACGAATGTCTTGGTCGTGTTGTGATAGCAGCAGCAGCAGTCGGTGGGGTAGATGCCTTTGGTGGTGATGTCGGTGATGATGAATGCATTCTCGCGGCTGTTGTCGTAGATGCCATAGATGTGCGACAACGCCCCGGTCGTGAGATCGTTTGAAGTCAGCGGAATGAAGAACGTCAGGTCATTCTCAGAGAGCACATCCTTGAGATATATGGTATCGATCGGCTGTTCGAAATTTCCGGGATGGAATCTGAGCACCGTGGCATTGCTCACCTCCTCAAATGTGAAGCTGCTGCGGTCGAATTCGAACTGAAGCCCGTTGATGAAAGCGACATCCGGTTCATTGCAGGCCACATTGTAGCATTGGTCGCAACTTGAAAGGGCAATGGCCACAGTCACCAGACAGATCCATAATGCTTTCATACCGTGTAATTTATGCAGGGTTAATGTGCAATTGACAGGTCAAAGGTAGCCTATGCGTGAATCACGCACCGTGATGCGGTCAACCGTTGTCTCGCTGATTATTCGTAAGGTGTGGCCGAAATCACCTCTGCATCCTGTTCCAGTTTCAGCAGATGGCCGTCCAGTTCCTGGGCTGTGCAGGGCAGTATGAATAGGACGGTAAGCGGTTCGCGGCTCAGCTCTCTTACCATTTCAATGCGCAGCGCAGCATACTTGTAGGGCACGCGTTTGAGGCCCTCCATGCCTTTGAACGTGATGGCGATCTTGAATTGCTGCACTTCCTGCGCACGTTGTTCGATGACTGTGGGCGGGGCAGTTCTGCAGCCCGCGACCGATATGAGCAACAGCGGAATGAGCAAATGGACCTTCACGGTGCAAAGGTGTAAAAGTGCAGGGGGCCGAAGGTGGATTTCGCCTGACACTTGTCGGTCACCGTAGATTTGTCATCATGACCATTCAACTCACATCAGAAGGCAGGGACTATCAGGTTGACCTTTCCAAAGGCATAGACCTCAGCATTGCCGTAACAGAAGGGCCGCAGGTGAATGCCTACTGGGCCAGCCCGACCGACATGGAACCCTTCCGCATGGGCGATTGGGTGGGCGAGGTGAGGCAAGGCGGCAGTGTCAATTATCGCAACATACGGTTCAACCCGCATGGCAATGGCACGCATACCGAGTGCGTGGGCCATATCAGCCCGGAGATCCATAGCATCAACAGACATTTCAAACAGTTCCATTGCATCGCACAGCTGGCGAGCGTCCGACCGGAAGAACTTGCGAATGGCGACCGTGTCATCACAGCGGCCCTGTTGCATGGCGTTGGCCTACAGCGGGCCGAAGCGTTCATCATCCGCACGCTGCCCAATCCCGTCAGCAAGCGCACGCACAACTATTCGGGCACCAACCCGCCCTATTTCACTGTGGATGCCATTGAGGCATTGATGCAGAACGGCTGTCGCCATCTGCTCACAGACCTTCCAAGTCTCGACCGCGAGCAGGACGAAGGCAAGTTGCTGTGTCACCGGGCATTTTGGAAGTATCCCGAGAATCCGCGCATGGACTGCACTATTACCGAGCTCATCTTCGTGCCCGATGAGGCGGAGGACGGTCTGATTCTGTTGAATCTTCAGGTGGCTGCCTTCGAGAATGATGCGGCACCGAGCAGGCCTGTAATTTTTGAATTGATGGAGGGAAAACGTAGCTCCTGACCGCCCGTTTCAGTACATCCCGCTCCGTTTCCGGACGAACCATTCCACCGCCAACAGCAGCAGAATGACCGCGAACAGCCAGCGCAGGTGAATGGCCTCTTTGAACCAGGTCTGCTCATAGATCACATTGCGCACATCGTCACGCGCAGCGATCACTTCGGCCAGCTGTTCCATTTCCGATGGGGTGAAGACCTCTCCGCCCGTCTGCGATGCAAGGCGATGCAGCAGCCCGTGGTCGGCAGTGGTGTTCACACTTTCCAAAGTGAGGGCCGCCACCATGAAACGTCCTTTGGCCTCGTGAACCTTGCCAGCATGGTTGACCGATGCCGCATAGCTGTAGCTGCCGGCCTTGAAGCTGCCCACGTTGAGGCGGTAGGCCGTTTCGGTGCGATTGAAGGTGTAAGCGTATTCCTTGCCTGCCTCATCGCGGATGGACAGGATCACATCCGGGCCATTGAGCGGTTCGTAGGTCTCGTCATAAAGCTCGCAGCCGAAGATGACCTGCTCGTCCTCTGTGTAGCGGTTGCGCGTGCTGACGCGGAAAAGACTCTTGTCGGTCTTCACGGCCAGATACTGCACCACTTTCGACATCAGCCCATCGAACACTTCATGAGATGCATTGTCCTGAAAATCCTTGATGCGCCAACGCCAGATGCCATCACCGGCAATGATGCCCAGCTTGCGGCCCGAAAGGTCGTTGAACAGCAGCAGCGGGTGCTCGGTCTCCACATTGCCTATGCGCTGCAGGAACAGCGATTGGGCCGAACCTGATGCGCTGAACTCACCGAACGGAACATTGAGCGGTGGAAACCGGTTGAGCATCCTGCGCAGGTCGGCATCCACAGCAAAAAGTGAGAACCCTTTCGCCATCACCGGTTGCACCTGATTCTGTGCTCTTCGTCCAGCCGTCACCTTCAGCCCGAGGTTGAGGGCGTTGAATGCGGTGAGGTCTGTGGCCGGACCGACAATGGCGAGCAACGGAACATCATCGGCCATGATACGTGCCAGTTCGGCACGGCCCTCCGCTCCGCTGCTCGGCAATTGGTGCAGAATGATGAGGTCGTATTTCTCTGGAACCACATCGCCCTGTCCGGCAATCACGACCTCCACACCATAGTTGCGGTTGCTGGAAATGGAGCGTCTCAGCACGGCTATGTCAGGGTGGGGCGATGCTGCAAGAACAAGCACCTGCTGCCGTCCGTCCAATACTTCCACGAACACATCCTGCGTGTTGTTCGCGTATGAAAGTTCGTCAGGAAGTGATTGTACGGTCACCCGCAGGCGGTTGAGACCCGGTGAGTCAGCTTTCAATTTTGCACCCAATGTTTTGCGGAATGACGCAGTTCCGATGGAGACCCGCTCTTCCCAAAGCAGACCATGCTCACCATTTATCTGTACCGATACATTCTGCCCCTTGAATTGCTCCGCCTCCACGGTCACTTCCACGGGATATTCATTGCCGAGATAGGCATATCGGTTGTGATCCACCTTAGAGAGAACGATGTCCTTCTTCACCGAAGTATCACCCAAGGCAATGGCATAGAGCGGTGCATTGAGCCTCAACGGACTGTAAACAGGGTCGGCTCCACGGTTGAAAATGCCGTCAGATGCGAGGATGACAGCCCCAACATTCCGGTTAGCGAAGCGGTTGTCCAGCTCAGCGAACAGCTGTGAATAATCGGTGCGGCCCTCCGAAAAAATCACGTCACCGTCCGGCTCGACCTTTGACCCGAAACTGAACTGCCGGACATCGAAATCCTTTGACAGCGATGCGCGCAATGCTTCCAACTGCTCCAGATAGGTGGTGCGATAGAATGTTGAATCGGCATTCAATGGAACGGATCCTGAGTTGTCCTGTGCGATGATGATGATGGGCTTCTCGGTGCGTTTCTGTGTGGTGCGCAGCAAAGGCCCGAGCAGCAGAAGTGCGATGATGAACACCGCCATGCCACGCAGAACCGCCAGAGTCCGCAGCGTCCATTCGGGCAACTCGGCAGCGCGCTGTTCGCGGAAATACATGCCCACAGCGTAGCCAGCACCTGCAATGATGCACGGAATGATGAGCCAGACGGGGTATTGAAAGATGATATCCACCAGAGAGTACGGTTCCCACGCGCTAAAGTCAGAACCTGTGCGCAGGGGGCCGCAAACTTACGTGACTTGCAGACGCCTTCGGGCGACAGTGTCCCAAACTTCAATAGGCGGCTTCAGCGCAACGCTCCCGGACCTACTTGAAGGTGAACCCGAGATTGATGATCAATCGGTGCTGCTTGTCACTGGTGGTGACGTCCTGCCACAGGAGGGAGGCATTGACGACCTCGCGCTGGTCTGTGCGAAGGAACTGATAGGCCAGCCCGATATTGAAAAGGGCCTTTTCCCCGACCTTGAATGCCATGCCCAATGAGGGTTCTGCAAAAATGCCATCCCATTTGTAGTAATCAGTGGAAAGGAGATCGTTCGTGTTCTGATTGAGGGTGTAGTTATATCCCAATCGGAGGTCTGTAAATGGCCTGAAACGTCCTTTGGCAAAGTGCAGTCGCAACTGGCCAAAGCCCATCACGTTGTGCTGATAGGGCAGCGGGTCCTCATTGGCCTGAAACTGATAGCCTGCACCTGCACCGACAAAGATCAGGTCGAAAAGCATCACCCCAAATGAGGTCATCAGCCTTGGAGCTGGTATCTTGTAGGTCTCGGGATTGCTGGTGGCCGACTGTTCGTTCCCGAGTATGTCTGTGTAAGTGAGCTCGCGGGTGGTATTTCCAACCTGAAATCCTGCTCCGAGTTCGGTGATGTTGGAGAAACGCACATTGCCCTGTCCAAGCACGGTGGAAATGGAGAGCACCAGTATGATACTGAGGATGGATGTGATTTTCATGTCCTTTGAGATAAGGTTGCCATGGGGGATGGACCGAATGATCCGGTTCGGGGCAAAGCACGGAAAATTGATTGTCATCTGCCTTGATGTAATCGAGTGGTAATTCTTAGAACATGATGGTAGGCCATGAAAGCCATAGGTTTGCAGCCCATCAGAAGAAAGGCAAATGCTCGAAGGCAACGGACGTACTGAACTTGAAAAATTGGGCGAATTCGGCCTCATAGACCACATCGCGGCAAGTGTGACACTGCAGAACCCTTCATCGCTCATTGGTATTGGCGATGATGCTGCTGTGATCGGAGAGGGTGACAGGCGCACTCTGGTAAGCACAGATATGCTGGTGGAAGGTGTTCATTTCGACCTTGGCTATGTGCCGCTGAAACATCTGGGATACAAGGCCATAGTGGTGAATCTGAGCGACATCTGCGCGATGAACGGAAGACCCGAACAGGTCACCGTGAGCATCGCCCTGAGCAACCGCTTCCCTTTGGAGGCCATTGAGGAACTGTACAGCGGTATTCTGATGGCCTGCGAGAAATACAAGGTGGACCTTGTGGGTGGCGATACCACCAGTTCCACCTCTGGCCTGGTCATCAGCGTCACCGTCATTGGCACTGTGGCTCCTCAGGACATGGTGCTTCGAAGCGGTGCAAGGCCCACCGACCTCATCTGTGTCTCTGGCGATCTGGGTGCAGCATATCTGGGTCTTCAGATATTGGAGCGTGAAAAGCGTATTTTCGTTGAGAATCCGTCCATTCAGCCAGACCTTACGGGCCATGATTATATCCTCGAACGCCAACTGAAGCCAGAGGCCCGCACCGACATCATTGATATGCTGCGACAGGAGGGTGTGATCCCCACCTCAATGATCGACATCTCTGACGGGCTGAGTTCGGAGCTGATGCACATCTGCAAGCAGAGCAACGTGGGCTGTAGGGTCTATACGGAGCGCATTCCGATCGATGCTGCGACAGGACTTGCCGCAGAGGAACTACACCTTGATGTGCTTACCTGTGCGCTCAACGGGGGTGAGGATTATGAACTGCTTTTCACCGCAAGCATCAGGGCGCACGACCGCATCAAGGACAATCCCGCCATGCACATCATCGGCCATGTGACCGAATCTTCTGACGGAGTGAATCTGGTGAGCGGTGGCAGTCTCATCCCCTTGAAAGCGCAGGGGTGGAGGCATCTATGATGCATGCCTTATCCAGCTTTGTCTGATGAGGCGGAAGTAAGTGAGCATGTTCAGTCCAAGGCCAAGATCGGCAATTATGGCCAACCCTGTCAAATTTACTAATATCGGATAATGTGAATAAAGAACCAAAACGATTGATTACCTTTGTGGGGTCATGTGGAAAGTTGACCTGTCCGATATTATTGAACTGCAAGCGAACATCGATCGCCTTGAGGAGAAGAAAAAGCTCCTTGATGCGAAGCGCCCTTTGGCGCAGGTGGCCCTCGAAAGGCTGCGTGAGGCCATCAATGTGGAGTGGACCTATAATTCCAACAGCATTGAAGGCAATACGCTTACCCTGAATGAGACCAGAATAGTGCTTGAAGATGGCATGACTGTGAAGGGCAAATCCATGCGCGAGCATTTTGAGGTGACGAACCACCATGATGCTATCGCGCATCTTGAAAAGTTGGTAATATCGGATTCGCCCATTTTGGAGCAGGAAGTATTGCATCTTCATTCGCTGGTGATGTTGCGCATTGAAAAGGACTTTGCAGGGCGGCTTCGTAATGCTGGCGTACGCATAGTCGGGGCGAATTTCACTCCGCCCAATGCGCTGAAAGTTCCTGATCTGCTGTCTGAACTCATTGATTTTGTGAATGCGAATGAGATGGGGCTGAGTCCTATTGTGTTGGCCTCAGTGTTCCATCATAGGTTCGTTTGGATACATCCCTTCTTTGATGGGAATGGCCGCACTGTGCGTTTGGTTATGAATCTTCTGTTGATGCGGAAGGGTTATCCGCCTGCCATCATTCTCAAGAATGACCGCAAGAAGTACTATGATGCGCTCAATAGGGCCAATGGCGGTTCATATGCCAAGCTGGTTCTGCTGATGGTGCAGGCCATGGAACGCTCATTGGACATCTATCTCAGCCTTTATCCGGAGATGGAGGAGTATCGCCCGATTTCCAACATTGTGGCTGAAAGCCCTAAGCGTTATGGGCAGGAGTATGTGAGCCTGTTAGCGCGACAGGGCAAGATAGATGCCTACAAGGAGGGGCGAAATTGGTTCACCACGGAAGCGGCCATCAGGGAATATGTGGTGAATAGGAAGCGGAAAAGGAAATGAGATTCAAATAATCTCAAAATACCTTTTCGTCTCCCAATCTGTCACGGCCTTGGAGAACTCGCGCCACTCCCATTCGCGGGTGGCTGTGAAGTGGGCCACGAAGTCGGCACCGAACAGCTCGTTGGCAATGTCGGAATTCTTCATGGCCTGCGTGGCGTCCCATAGGTTACGGGGCAGAAGTCCGGCACCTTTGTCGCGGTAGCCGCTGCCGATGGTCTCGGTGGTGGAGAGTTTCAGGTTGTGTTTGATGCCATAGAGCCCGGCAGCGAGGCAGGCGGCCATGGCGAGATATGGGTTGGTGTCAGATCCAACGACCCGCGTTTCCAACCGACAGCTCTTCTCACCTTCGGGCAGGGCGCGCAGGGCCACGGTGCGGTTGTCCGTTGCCCAAGTGAGTGTGGTGGGCGCCCATGCGCCTTCCACCAAGCGCTTGTAGCTGTTGATGGTGGGCGCGATCATCGGCAGTATGTGCGGCAGGCAATGCAGTTGGCCCGCCATGTAGCTCTCCATCACCTTGCTCATTTTCTTGCGGCCTTTAGCATCGAAAAAGAGGTTCTTCTTGGCCTTGATGTCCCATAGGCTCTGATGGACGTGGCCGCTACAACCAGGCAGGGCGGGACTGATCTTGGCCATGAAGGTGGGCATGATGCCATGCAGGTGAGCGATCTCCTTGACGCCCGTTTTGAACAGCACGGCACGGTCGGCAGCGGTGAGGATGTCCGAATAGAGAATGGCGGCCTCATACACGCCTGGGCCGGTTTCGGTGTGGAGGCCTTCTATCGGCACATCGAAGTCTTCCAACAGGTCGAACAGATCGGTGAAGAACTCGCTGTTCTGCGAGCTGCGCACGATGGAATAGCCGAACATGCCGGGCGTCAGTGGCTGCAAGTTGGCGAAGCCTTTCTCCTTGAGGCTGTCGGCATCTTCGCGGAAATTGAACCACTCGAACTCTTGCGAGAAGAAAGGCTTGTAGCCCATCTGCTCGGCTCGGTCGCGGACGGTCTTGAGCAGGCTGCGCGGACACACCTGCAACGGCCCGCCCTTGGCATCGCGGAAATCGGCCAGGAAGAAAGGGATGCCGCTCTGCCATGGCACCTTGCGGAAGGTGGCAAGGTCGATCTGGGCCTGCGCATCGGGATAGCCGGTGTGCCAGCCGGTGTAGGTGACGTTGTCGTAGGCGACATCGCCACTGTCCCACCCGAAGACCACATCGCAGAAGCCGAAACCGCTTTCCGCCACAGAGAGGAACTTGTCCTTACGCATCACCTTGCCGCGCAGCACACCATCAATGTCTACCACCGCCACCTTCACCTTGAGGTGCGGGGAGTTGCGGATCTCGTTCAGGATCTGTTCTTGGGAGAGGGTTGCTTCTTTCATGGGTAGTGTGTCAACGCATTACGGATGCTGCGAATGTACGAATGGGAGTGAAGGAAGACCTTCGGGGGTCTTAGCAGAACAGATTTGGTCGGCCCGACCATACATCCATCAATCCTTTATACAACGCACGGAAAACCCACGAAATTTGGCAGCACTCTCTTTCATCGGATACGTTGAATAGCTGATAGTTCCGTAATACCATGCTTCCTTCTTGTCACGTTCAGAGGAACTCCACCAAAGGCCTTTGACCGCGATATCTTCAAAGGTGCCTTTATGGCCCACCTGACCGCCCGGAAGCGCTGAGAACCCACTTTCATTCGTTGCCCCCAGATTGGGGCTTTCCCAATGACGAGTGCCTTGGGTCTTCATCTTGCTACCTGCATTCCATCCTATGAAACTGAAGGCGGTCGGGTTGTCAACAGTGGCATCTATTGAATTCAACAAGGCGAACCATTCCTGCTGCTTCGGCACATGCCAGCCCTTTGGGCATAGCCCTCGGGCAGCACCCACCGCATACCAATTGTAGAGCTTGCCATAGGTGACCCCTTTGGCACCGTCATTCCCATAGTGCGCCCATGCCCCTGTGGCGAGGGTCTTCCAAGCGGTATTGTCGCTAACGTGGGGAATCGAATCGCCATTGGCATAGAGGGCCGTGGTGAGGTTCTCTGCGAACCAGCATTGGTCGCCTATGCCCACAAGGGCGTAGGTATGGCCGTTGTGCTCCAATCTTGCCGGGTCACCGCAAAGGCACTTGGTGATCAGTCGGTGTGCCGCCTTTTTCGGGAAAGCACCTTTGTTGCTTCCGGCCTCGACCGCGAACCTGATGGAGTCGGGGATGACCTTGCCGATGGACTTTTGAAGGTTGTCCTTGTGCCGTTCGAAAGCGGTGTTCCAGCCAACGAGATGATCGGTCATGCTGTCCATGGCTGCGGCAGAAATGCCCATATCCTTATAGTGGCCCTTGTGCTTCTTCAGATGGGCCAGCATCTCGGTGTTGAGGCCGTGCAGCGCGGATGCGTCCCGGAAAGTTTTGCCATTTTTCGCATACGACCGATAGGTCTTCTCGCTCTCCATCACTAGCCCGATGAACCTGCCGCAGACCGTTGTCGTGTCGTGTGTTTCGGCAAGGATAGCTGGCCTTGCAGGTCCCGCACTGCATTGAACATGAGAGCTGCACAGCACGAGAAGGCTCAGGAATGCTGGGACGAGAAGAAGAGTTGACGCGTATCTCTTTCCGTCTTCATGGCTTGAAGTTTCCGTCCATGAAGGCATTGTGAATAGTCTCTCCATCTTCCCGCAGCTCTGCCCATTACGCATGCCGCGAAGGTACGAAGGCGGGTGAAGGAAGTCTTGGTGGGGTTTATTGGGGGTTGGAAAGAAGAAGTTCCACCGATGGTAGCGGAAGGTTCCGCTGTCATAGCGAAAGTTCCACCGATGGTGGCGGAAGGTTCCGCTGTCGTAGCGGAAGTTCCACGGACCATGAAAATCCTCTTCCCGCGACCTACCCTCTTGTCTGGAGCAAGGCATACCCAAGGTAGCTCACCCCCATTATCCCCGCGAACACAGCCGCCAGCCCCGGATTGTACCACGCCATGGCGATGATGCTGAACGTGGCGATGCCCAGGGCCAGCGCGGGGATGATTTAACAGTTAACATTTTTCGCACTAAAAACGTTTAATCATGGGAACCTTTGAAAATACCGTCTTCAATGTCTTCCTTTTTGCCGGTTGCGCCTCTTAGATTTGCATGTTTGAAATCTGCTCCTGTCCAAATCGCTCCTGTGAGGTCTGTATCCATCAGGTATGCACTTCTGAGATTTGCTTCCGTGAAATTGGCTCCTTCGACATTAGCATGGCACATGTTGGAATTTTGGAGGTTTGCTCTTTGAAATTTTGCTCTGCGGAGGTCTGCTCTGTGAAGGTCTGCTCTCTCGAGATCTGCTCCTTGAAAGGTTGCTCCTTGGAGGTTTGCTCCTTCGAAGCTTACATATCTTAGGTTTGCCCCTTCAAGGTTTTGTCTTTCGATGTTTACTCGTTTGAGAGTTGCTCCATTGAGGTGTGCCTCTCTTAGGTCTGTACCTTTAAGGTTTGCCATATTGAGGTTCGCACACACGAAGCTTCCGCCTTCGAGGTTTGCGCCTTCGAGGTTTGCACCTTCGAGGTTTGCACCTTCGAGGTTTGCATTTTTGAGATTTGCGCCTTTTAGGTTTGCATTTTTGAGATTCGCTCCTTTGAGGTTCGCATCCCTCAGATTTGCATTTTCGAGATTTGCATCCCTGAGATTTGCATTTTCAAGATTTGTCCCTTGAAGGGTTGCCCGTTCAAGATTTGCATTTCTGAGAGTTGATGCCTTGAGTTCTGCCCGACTTAGGTCAACGCTTTTGAGAAGTGTCCCGTTCAGCATTGCACTATTGAGATTTGTGTCCCTGAGAATTGACCGTTCAAGATTTGCCTCGTTCAATTCAGCAAATTCAAGATTCGCTCCCCCAAGGTCAGCATCACAAAGCCTCGCCCCACATAAATCAGCTCGATATAGGTTTGCTTTTGAGAGATCAACTCGGTTGAGCCATGCTTTAGTGAGAGTTGCAAAACTGAGGTCTGTACCAATGAGCTTGGCTCCCCTGAGATCTGCCTCTATAAGGTTTGCGGAACCTAAATTTAGACCAGAAAGATTTGCTTGTTGTAAGTCTTTTTTCATCAAATCCACCTTTGCTTTCCCGCCAGTGCTATTTATTAATTCAACTACCAGCTCCCTTGTTATGCTCTCCATTTTGATCAACTTGAATTTGATGTAACCCCCGTCCCCCACTTGTTTAGGTCATAGACTGCAATAATGAACGCGTCTTCGATTTAAGTAGTTGAATTGCGTTCGTTGGTCTTATCGTGCTCTTCCTATGCGTTTTGAAGTTCAATTTCCAGATGCACCAACTATGCTTCGCCCAAGATAGAAAGAAACACTTCTTGTTAGAGGGCAATCGAACTTAATTTCAGTCGCAACGAGGCGAGGATACGATTAGATCCTAAGTACCATTTTAATGATTCGTCCTATTGGCATCCAGTGTCACTGAGATTGCGACAACGCTTCCTACAAATCTGCCGAAATGTTATCGGTTCCTTTTTCCTCCAACCATTTCCCTCTGAAAAAGAACAGATACCCAAGGTAGCTCACCCCCATTATCCCCGCGAACACAGCCGCCAGCCCGGGATTGTACCACGCCATGGCGATGATGCTGAAGGTGGCGATGATCAGCGCCAAGGCCGGAAACACGGGATAGAACGGCACCTTGAACGGCCTTGGCATGTCGGGCTCCTTTTTGCGCAGCACAAAAAAGGACACCATGCTGATGATGTAGAGCGCGAGCGCCCCGAAGCAGGCAATGGTGATGATCTGGCCCGTTTTGCCCGTCATCAGTGCGATGATGCCGATGCCCATGTTGAAGATGAGCGCGTTGGCGGGCGTCCGGAATTTGGAATGCACCTGCCCCAATCCCCTTGGCGCAAGGCCATTGCGGCCAAACTCGTAGGTGGCGCGCCCCGCAGCGAGAATGATGCCGTGGAAGGAGGCCACCAGCCCCAGCAGCCCGATGGTGAGCAGCAGGTGGTACATCGCACCGCTGTCGCCCACCACATGCGCCAAGGCCAATGGCAGTGGACTGTCCGAAGCGTTGCCCTGCGCATCATAGACCACCGCCTCCCAGCCCGCAACCCCTACAGACGACACGAAGGTGAGGATGCATAGAATGACCAGCGTGAGGATGGCCGACCCGAAACCGAGCAGCACATTGCGCTGCGGGTTCACGGTCTCCTCCGCCACATTGGCCACGCCCTCTATGGCGAGGAAGAACCAGATGGCGAACGGGATGGCCGCGAATATGCCCGGTATGCCGTTGGGCAGGGCGTTGGTGGTGAGATGCACCATTTCGAACGATGGCAGCGTTACGCCTGCGAAAATGAGCAGTTCGGCCACGGCAAGGATGGTGATCACCAGTTCGAACATAGCGGCCGCCTTCACCCCCGCAATGTTCAAGGCCGTGAAGGCGAAGTAGGCGAGGATGGCCAGCCAGGGGAGTTCAAAGTTGAAGGTTCCAAGTTCAATGAGAACAGGCTCAGTCTTGAGAAAGAGTTGGAAGTATGCCCCGATGGCGGCAGCGATGGCGGGCGGTGCGAACACGAACTCGATGATCTGCGCCATGCCGCCCACAAAGCCCCATTTGCGGCCCAAGGCGCGGTCGGCATAGTCGAATGCCCCGCCCGCCTTCGGGATGGCGCAGGCCAGTTCGGTGTAGCTGAATGTGAAGGTCACATACATCACGATGATGAACAGCGTGGCGATGCCCAGTCCAAGCGTGCCGCCCTCGGCCAGCCCGAGATTCCACCCGAAATACATGCCGCTGATGACGTAGCCCACGCCCAGCCCCCAGAGCATCACAGGGCCAAGGGTGCGTTCGAGTTTGGGGGAGTTTGGCCGGATTTCCATCACGAGCGCAAGTTCAAAAACTATGGTCAACTTGCAACCTTCATCCAATGGAATTGAACATGGCCGACATCATCATTTACGGAGCTTACGGATACACAGGCGAACTCATTGTGAAAGAGGCGTTGCAACGCGGCCTTGCGCCCCTATTGAGCGGTCGCGATGCGCAGAAACTGGAGGCCGTGGCCAAGCGGTTCGGCCTGCCCTTCAAGACCTGCAACTTGAGCAGCACAGCCGAACTCGATAGTCTGTTGGCGGGTGCCAAGGTGGTGATCCATGCCGCTGGGCCGTTCCTACACACGGCACGGCCTATGATGGAGGCATGCATCCGCAACGGGGTGCATTACACCGACATCACGGGCGAGATAGCCGTGTTCCAGATGGCGCACAGCCTCGATGCGAAAGCGAGGGAGAAGGGCGTGATGCTGATGTCGGGCACGGGGTTCGACATCGTGCCGAGCGACTGCCTCGCGGCCCATCTCAAGTCACGGATGCCCGATGCGGAGAGTCTGGTGATGGCGTTCCACAGTGGCGGAAAGGCATCGCGTGGCACCAGCCTCACCGTGGTCGAAGGCATGGGCATGGGCGGAGCCATCCGCGAGAACGGGAAGCTGAAGGCCGTGCCCGATGCGTTCGACATCCAGCGTTTCGACTTCGGGGAAAAGAACCTGACGGCCGTCACCATCCCGTGGGGCGATGTGTTCACGGCCTATTTCAGCACGGGCATCCCCAACACACGGGTCTATATGTCGATGCCCGAGAAGATGGCGAAGGGGCTGCGCTGGGGCCGATGGTTCGGTTGGCTCACGCGCTCGGAATGGTTCAAAGACCGGCTGCGCAACAAGATAAAGGCGGGAATACCGGGGCCAACGGATGCTGAGCGGGCCAAGGGCCGGATGGACCTCACAGGGTTCGTCACCAATGCCAAAGGCGAAAAAGTCACCTCCTCCATCCGCACGCCCGAAGGATATACGCTTACTGCGCTCACGGCCGTGCACATCGCCAACGAGGTGGCACAGGGCAATCTCCGCGCGGGATTCCAGACACCGAGCATGGTGTATGGGAAAGACCTCGTCACGAAGTTCTCGGAGAAGGGGTTCGAGGACCGGGATTGAACGGATGCTGATGGGCTGCCGTAGCAGCATGGATCATCCGTAATTCTCCTTGAACCATTGGAGGGTGACGGCCATGCCTTCCTTCAGTTTCACATTGGGCTCATAACCCAGATAGGCGCGGGCCTTGCTGATGTCGGCCAATGAGTCACGCACATCTCCCTTACGCTCCTCGCGGTAGGTGGGCTGCACATCGCTTCCTACCAATTCGCGTATCGTGTGGAACAGCTCATTGACCGTAAAGCGTTCCCCACAGGCGATATTGTAAACCTGTCCCGTGGCTCCCCGGACATCTGTGAGCAGGGCACGGATGTTGGCCTGAATGGCATTGTCCACGTAGGTGAAATCGCGCGACTGCTCGCCATCGCCATTGATGTAGGGCGACCTGCCTTTGAGCAGGGCATCCATGAAGAGTGGGATCACCGCTGCATAAGGGCCGTCTGGCTTCTGGTTGGGTCCGAAGATGTTGAAGTAGCGCAGTCCGATGACCTCCATTCCATAGTTGAGCGCATAGACACCGGCATACACCTCGTTCACAAACTTGGAAGCTGCATAAGGTGACAGCGGGCTACCGATGTGCTCCTCCACTTTGGGCAGGCGGATGCTGTCGCCATACACACTCGATGAGCTGGCATAGACGAACCGTTTCACGCCACTGTCTTTGGCAGCAGTGAGCATATTGAGGAAGCCGGTGACGTTCGCGGCATTGGTCTTCAAAGGGGTGTCAATGGACCTGGGAACCGACCCGAGGGCGGCCTGATGAGACACGTAATGTACTCCCCGACAGGCCTTCATACAGGTCTCCGTATCGGTGATGTCGCCTTCAACGAACTCGAAATTGGGCAAACGGAGGAATGGCTGGATGTTCTGGATCCTGCCCTCACTCAGATTGTCGAGTACACGGACTTTCCCAACGCCATTCCTGATCAGGTACCCGACAATGTTCGAGCCTATGAATCCGGCCCCACCGGTCACCAGAAAGGCGAGATCGCTGATGTCGTTCTTATGGTGTCTGGTCGCTTGCATTGAAGGGGTTCGATGTTCACAGTTCAGGTGTTCATGGTTGGCAGAGTATGGCCATCGGCCCGATGCTCATCTTTCCTGATACTGTTTCGTGTAATAATGTTGATAGCTGCCGCTGGTGACATTGTTCAGCCAGCGTTCATTGGCAAGATACCAGTCCACGGTCTTGGGCAGTCCTTCCTCGAAGGTGAGGCTCGGTTGCCAGCCCAACTCCCGTTTCAGTTTCGATGAATCGATGGCATAGCGCAGATCGTGGCCCGCACGGTCCTGCACGTAGGTGATAAGTTGGGCCGAGGTGCCCGGTTCGCGGCCAAGTTTCTCATCCATCACCTTGCACAGCAGGTGGATAAGGTCAATGTTCGTCCACTCGTTGTTGCCTCCTATGTTGTAGGTCTCACCCGCCCCGCCCTTGTGAAAGATCACATCGATTGCCGAAGCATGGTCTTCCACATAGAGCCAGTCGCGCACATTCTCGCCCTTGCCGTAGATGGGAATCGGGCGGTTGTTCACAATGTTGTTGATGGCCAATGGAATCAGTTTCTCTGGGAAATGATTCGGGCCGTAGTTGTTGCTGCAGTTGCTGATGACCACTGGCAGTCCGTAGGTGTGGAAATAGGCCCGCACCAAGTGGTCGCTGCTGGCTTTGGAAGCTGAATAGGGGCTGCGGGGGTCATAGGAGGTCTCTTCGGTGAAAAGGCCTTCTTCGCCCAGCGAACCATATACCTCATCGGTGCTGATGTGATAGAAGCGCTTGCCTTCGAAATTGTCCTTCCATGCGATGCGTGTGGCATTCAGCAGGTTTACCGTTCCTTCGATGTTGGTGCGGATGAAGGCCATTGGATCGGCAATGGAACGGTCCACGTGCGACTCTGCGGCCAGATGGATCACACCATCGGGACAGTGTTTGGCAAACACTGCGTTCACAGCGGCAGCATCGGTAATATCGACCTTCTCGAACATATAGTTCGAGGCGTTCTCCACATCTGCAAGGTTCTCAAGGTTGCCCGCGTAGGTAAGTGCATCAAGATTGATGATGCGGATGTGAGGATAGCGGTTCACGAATCTGCGCACAACGTGCGAGCCGATGAAACCTGCACCTCCGGTAATGACGATTGTTCTCATAGTCCCAAGGTTTGGCAATGTTGTTCCCATGCCCATGCCGATCGCAATGCCTCTTCAAGGCCCAGTCCGGCCTTCCAGCCAAGCTCAGCATTTGAATAGACGGTATCTGCATAGACCTGTGTGATATCGCCCGCTCTTCTTGGGCCGATGCGATAATTCAATGACCTGCCGCTCACCTTTTCAAAGGTCCGGATCACCTCAAGAACAGTTGAACCACTTCCGGTCCCGATGTTGAACACTTCATAGGTGGCCTTCTGCTGTCGGTCGAGCAACCTGCCGAGGGCCCGGATATGCGCCTTGGCAAGATCTACCACATGAATGTAATCGCGTATGCAAGTACCGTCAGGAGTGGGATAGTCGTTGCCATGAACGGTAAGCTGCTCGCGTTTTCCTATACCCGTCTGGGTGATGTAGGGCACAAGGTTGTTGGGTGTGCCGAGGGGCAGTTCACCGATGAGTGCGGACGCGTGTGCCCCGATGGGATTGAAATACCTCAGCGCAACCACCATCAATGAAGAACTGGCCGAGGCATCGCGCAGCACATCCTCACATATCCTCTTCGTGTTGCCGTAGGGCGACTCGGCATCTTTGCGCGGGGCCGATTCGTTCACGGGAATCACATCGGGCTGACCATAAACGGTACACGAGGAGGAGAATACGATGCTTTCCACCCCATGCCCGGCCATGCACTCCAGCAGGTTCACCGTCCCACCAACATTCACCCGATAGTACATCAGTGGAAATTGGACAGACTCTCCAACGGCCTTCTTTGCAGCGAAGTGGATGACCCCTTCAATCTGTCCGTGAAACTTCTTGAAAACCCCGTCCAACGCCTCGCGGTCAGTGATGTCCACCTGCTCGAACAGTGGTCGTTTGCCACTGATCTGGGCAATGGCATCCAGCACCTCGATGCGGGAATTGCTCAGGTCATCGACCACCAGCACCTCGTGGCCCGCCTGTAGCAGTTCCACGACCGTGTGTGAACCTATGAAACCTGTGCCGCCTGTTACGAGAATCAACTTGGGTTCAATTATCAATTAATAATGAGATATTATCAGTTGGGGCCTGTGATGAGGAGGTTCGGCCCGTTTCCCCCAATTGCAGATCGACAGTTGCAGATTGTCCATCGCAAATTGAATCCTCAAAGGCTCCAGTATCCCAACCGGCTGATCTTTCCTTTGTAAACGCCTTTCACGTCCACCACCAGGCCCTTATCTGAAGAGATGTTCTCAAAATAGGATTCTGGAAGATCGAGATACTCCTTATGGTTCACTGCCACAACAATGGCATCGTAACCGGTGGAAGGCTCATCGCGCAGCGTGAATCCATATTCGTGCTCCACGTCCTTGGATGATGCATGAGGATCGATGACATGCACTTTCACCCCGAACGATTCCAGTTCGCGCAGAACGTCCACCACCTTCGAATTCCGGATATCTGAAACATTCTCTTTGAAGGTGCCGCCCATCAACAGGACTTTGCTTTTGCTGATGTTCTTGCCATTGGCGATGATGCGCTTCACCGTCTCCTGCGCCACATAGGCACCCACCGCATCGTTGGTCGAACGGCCAGAGATGATGACCTTGCTATGGAAACCCAGTTTGCGGGCCTTGTGCGTCAGGTAGTATGGATCGACCCCTATGCAGTGACCGCCCACAAGACCGGGAAAGAACTTGAGGAAATTCCATTTGGTGCCAGCTGCTTCCAACACATCGAAGGTGTTGATGCCCATGCGGTTGAAGATCATCGACAGCTCGTTCATCAGGGCGATGTTCACATCGCGCTGGGTGTTCTCGATGATCTTGGCAGCTTCGGCCACTTTGATGGAAGGAGCGCGGTGAACCCCCGCATCCACCACCAGCTCGTAGGTCTTCGCGATATTGTCCAACGACTCGGCATCGCAGCCGCTCACCACCTTGGTGATCTTTGAGAGCGTGTGTTCCTTGTCACCCGGATTTATCCGCTCAGGGGAGTAGCCCACTTTGAAGTCGATATTGAATTTCAACCCTGATTCGGCCTCCAGCACAGGGATGCAATCCTCTTCTGTGCAGCCGGGATATACCGTGGATTCATAGACCACATAATCACCCTTTTTCAGCGCTTTTCCCACAGTGCGCGATGCAGAGATCACAGGGCGCAGGTCGGGCAGGTTGTGCTCATCTATCGGGGTTGGAACGGCCACAATGAAGAACTTGACATCGGCCAGGTCCTTGGGGTCGGCAGTGAAAAGGATGTCCGCGCCTTCGAAGTCCTTCGCTTCCAACTCCTCGCTGGGGTCGATGTTGTTCCGCATCAGATCTACACGCTGCGCGTTGATATCGAAGCCGACCACTTTGATCTTCTTGGCGAAGGCCAACGCAATGGGAAGTCCCACATATCCAAGCCCTATGAGGGCAAGTTTGTCCTGTTTCTTAACGAGTTGCTGGTAGATGCTCATCGGTGAAAGGGTGAAAGGGTGAAAAGGTGTAAAAGTGTTAAGGGATAAGATGTGATAGAGTGCTCAGTTTTTGCTCACCCGTCCATTTTTAAGTTGGTAGATCTCTTTGCTCTCCGGACAGGTCGCAAGCCCATTCGTATCAAAGCTGAGACGATGTCCGTACTCGCTCATCCAGCCTATCTGGCGTGATGGATTGCCAACCACCAGAGCGAATGCAGGAACCTCTTTGGTCACCACGGCCCCCGCTCCGATAAAAGCGAATTCACCGATGTTGTGACCGCAGACGATGGTCGCATTTGCACCAATGGACGCGCCACGGCCTACGCGGGTCTCCATATACTGATCCCTGCGGTTCACCGCACTTCGCGGGTTGATGACGTTCGTGAACACCATGCTCGGGCCCAAGAATACGTCATCCTCGCATATCACCCCTGTGTAGATGGAGACGTTGTTCTGAACCTTGACGTTGTTGCCAAGCACCACGCCTGGAGACACCACCACATTCTGCCCCAGATTGCAGTTCGCTCCGATGGTGCAGTTTGGCATCACATGGCTGAAATGCCAGATGCGCGTTCCCTTACCGATGGTGCAACCCTCGTCAATCACAGCAGTCTCATGGGCGATGTAGTTCGTATCCATTGTTTCCATCAGATTTCCTCCGCTCAGGGGAGGTCAGGAGGGGTCTATTTCCGAATGTACCCCTCGAAGGTGTTGTGCTCTTTCTTATGAAGTTCATCAGATGAGAGGCTCTTGAAATACTCGTAGGTGATCTTCAGTCCTTGGGCACGGCCCACTTTCGGCTCCCAACCGAGAATGCTGCGAGCTTTGGTGATGTCTGGTTGCCGCTGCATCGGGTCGTCCACTGGAAGCGGTCTGTAAATCACCTTTTGCTTCGTTCCTGTAAGTGCAATGATTTCCTCCGCGAACTGCGAAATGGTGATCTCATCGGGGTTGCCGATGTTCACCGGTTCGGCATAGTCCGACAGCAGCAGGCGATGGATTCCTTCAACAAGGTCGTCCACGTAGCAGAACGAGCGGGTCTGCGAGCCGTCACCGAAAACCGTGAGGTCCTCACCACGCAGTGCCTGCCCGATGAATGCCGGCAACACCCTTCCGTCATTCAGCCGCATCCTTGGGCCATAAGTGTTGAAGATGCGGATGATGCGCGTCTCCAGCCCGTGATAGCGGTGATAGGCCATGGTGATGGCCTCCTGAAAACGCTTGGCCTCGTCATACACCCCCCGTGGGCCGATGGTGTTCACGTTGCCGTGATACTCCTCGGTCTGCGGATGAACGGTCGGGTCGCCATAGACCTCTGAGGTCGATGCGACCAGTATGCGCGCTCCTTTTGCCTTGGCAAGTCCGAGGAGGTTGTGTGTTCCCAATGATCCGACCTTCAGTGTCTGAATCGGAATCTTGAGATAGTCGATCGGGCTGGCTGGCGAGGCGAAGTGGAGGATGTAGTCAAGGTCTCCGGCCACATGCACGAACTTGCTCACATCGTGGTGATAGAACTCGAACTCTTTCAGCTTGAAAAGGTGCTCGATGTTGCGCAGGTCGCCCGTGATGAGGTTGTCCATCGCCACCACCTGATACCCTTCGGCAATGAACCGGTCGCAGAGGTGCGAACCGAGGAAGCCTGCGGCACCGGTGATCAGGATTCTCTTATTCGAGCTGTTAGCCATTAGCTGTTCGCCTTAAGTAGCGGTGAATCCCGCTGCGGGTCGGGACCATTTTCAATCTTCCAATTTCTCATTTTCCTGCTGGAACAACCGTTCTGCGCCCGATGCTGTTGTAGTAGAACCCAAGTTCGGCCATGTGAGGAAGGTCGTAGAGGTTGCGGCCATCAAAGATGACCTTCTCTTTCAGCAGATCGGTGAGTTTGTCAAAATCAGGGGAGCGGAACACAGACCATTCCGTAGCGATGATGAGTGCATCAGCATCTCTCAAAGCTTCATATTGGTCTGATGCGAAGGAGATCTTATCGCCCAGCAGTCTTTTCACATTGCCCATCGCCTCAGGGTCGAATGCCGTGATGGTGGCTCCTGCCTCCAACAGTTTGGCAATGACATAAAGGGCAGGCGCTTCGCGAATGTCGTCCGTATCGGGCTTGAAGGCAAGGCCCCAAAGCGCAAAATGCCTGCCTTTGAGCTCGCCTCCGAAGAAGTCAAGGATCTTGGGCACGATGATGGTCTTCTGCTGCTCGTTCACTTTCATCACGCTGGCGAGCAGTGGGAATTCATAGCCTGCATCGTTAGCGGACTTGGCCAACGCCTGCACATCTTTGGGGAAGCAGCTTCCACCATAGCCGATGCCTGGGAAAAGGAACCGCTTGCCGATACGGGTGTCAGTGCCGATGCCAATGCGCACCTTGTCCACGTCTGCGTCCAAACGCTCACAGAGATTAGCGATCTCGTTCATGAAGGTGATCTTGGTGGCGAGGAAGGCGTTGGCAGCGTACTTCGTCAGCTCGGCACTCTTCTCATCCATGAAAATGATGGGATTGCCCTGCCGCACATACGGCTTGTACAGTTCTTCCATGATGGCCTCTGCCCGCTTGCTGCTGGTGCCCACCACCACTCGGTCGGGCTTAAGGAAGTCGTCCACCGCAAAGCCTTCGCGCAAGAACTCAGGATTGGAGACAACGTCAAAGTCCACTTTGGCGTGTTTCGCCACCGCTGCGGTCACTTTGTCGGCAGTGCCCACTGGGACAGTGCTCTTGTCCACGATCACCTTGTAGTCGGTGATGATCTTACCCAATTCTTCAGCAACACCCAGAACGTAGGAGAGGTCTGCACTGCCATCTTCGCCCGGAGGGGTTGGCAATGCAAGGAATATCACCTTGGCATCCTTGATGGCCGAGGCCAGGTCGGTAGTGAAACTAAGGCGGTCCTGCTTGATGTTCCTGTGAAAAAGCACGTCAAGGTGCGGCTCATAGATGGGCACTTCACCATTGCGCATCCGTTCGACCTTCGATGAGTCGATGTCCACGCAGGTAACGGTATTGCCCGTCTCGGCAAGGCAAGTGCCTGTGACGAGTCCCACATATCCCGTACCTACAACCGCTATTTTCATTGTCTATTTAAAATGATTCGTGATGATTGGGCCGGATGCCTGATGGTCATTGTGCGGCAACGCCCTCCAACACCTTTTGAATGATGTATTCCAGTTGGTCCGCATCCATTTCTGTGTGGATCGGGAGGGAAAGAACATTGTCGCAAAGCATATCGGTGACAGGGAAAGCCGCATCATCGTAACGCGTGTCCTGAAATGCTTTCTGCTTGTGCAGTGGAATCGGGTAATAGATCATGCTCGGAACCCCGTTCTGCGCAAGGAAATTACGGAGCCTGTCACGGTCAATGCCGTTGAGCACCACCGTGTATTGATGGAAAACGTGGGTGGATCTGGGATGCTGGTTTGGGATCCTGATGCGCGGATGCTTCTCAAAGGCATCACCATAGGCATCGGCCACAGCCTGCCTGTTGGCGATGTACTCGTCCAGATACCTCAGCTTCACACGGAGAATGGCCGCCTGCAATGCATCGAGCCGCGAGTTGCAGCCCACCACGTCATGCACATACTGTTTTGACTGTCCGTGCGAGGCGATCATCTTTGCGATGCGTGCCATCTCATCGTCATTGGTCATGATGGCACCTCCGTCACCGTAACAGCCCAGATTCTTGGACGGGAAGAACGAGGTGCAACCGAAGATGCCCATGGTTCCTGCCATCACAACTTTGCCACTGGAGAACAGGTAATCGGCACCTATGGCCTGAGCATTGTCCTCAATGATGTGAATCCCATGTCTCTCGCCCAATGCCAGCAACCGTTCCATGTCGGCACATTGGCCGTAGAGATGAACGGGCACGATGACCTTGGTTCTTGGTGTGATGGCAGCTTCCACCTGTGCAATGTCGATGGTATAGGTGTCGGCATCCACATCCACCAGCACAGGTGTCAGGCCAAGCAGGGCAATGACCTCGGCAGTGGCTATGTAGGTGAATGTTGGGGTGATGACCTCGTCACCGGGCTTCAGCCCAAGGGCCATCATGGCAATTTGCAAAGCATCGGTGCCATTGGCGCACGGAATCACATGCTTCACGCCAAGGTAAGCCTCCAGTTCTGCTTTGAATCCGTCAACTTCGGGGCCTCCTATGAACTTGGTGGAGCGAATGGTGCCCAGCACCGCATCGTCAATCTCCTTTTGAATGCGTTCATACTGCGCCCCGAGATCTACCATCTGAATTTCACGCAAAGCCTCTGATTTAAGATTTCTACTCTCTTAAGGGCGGCAAATATAGCCATGGGGATGAGGGTGGGTGGGCAAAATCCAAGTTTGTGAGGATTTTGGATGCCCTGCCTTGATCACCAATGCAAGAGCTCTTTCGCAAACCTGCTCCAACTGAATTTCTCCCTCTCCTTGGGCAGGTTGTCCCGGAATGTCTGTTCGTCATTCCCAGAGAAGAAATCATTGAGGTGCCGTGCAATGGACGAGGGTTGCGGAGGGCACACATGGCCGACCGTTCTGTGCGGTACCATCTCGGGCAGGCCGCCCACATCTGTCACCAGCATGGGTGTTCCGAAATGATAGGCTATCTGCGTCACCCCGCTTTGGGTGGCACTGCGGTACGGCTGTGCCATGATGTTGGCCGCACAGAAATAGTATTTCACTTCATTCTCCGGGATGAAGTTGTCATGCAGAATGACATGCTTTTCAAGACCGTTCTTCCTTATGATTTCGAGGCATTCCTCCTTGCCTTCGTAAAACTCTCCTGCAACGACAACTTTGAGACCGGTGCGGTCGGGCATCTGCGCCACGGCTTCCAATAGCAGGTCGAGGCCCTTGTAGTGCCGCACAATGCCGAAGAAAAGAATGACGCGGTCGTTTTCGGAAAGCCCAAGTCGCTTCCTTGCCTCGGCCATGGGCACCGACTCACCGAAGTGGTCATAAACCGGATGATACAGGAGCTTGCGGGCCTTTGTGCGGTCGTAGGAACTGAGGTCGGCCATCACACTTGACGACATCACAGCGAAGTGGTCGCAGGAGTTCAGGAACATCTTGGTCAGACTGCGGTCGCCAATGCGGTGCTCGTGCGGGATCACGTTGTCCAGCAGACCCACGATCCGAACATCGGAGCGTTTCTTCACATAGCGGCAAATGGCCGAAAGTGCAGGGGCCATGAACGGGATCCAGAAGCGGACAATGATGATGTCCGGCTTTTCCTCAAGGATTTTCCTTGCGGTCGAAAGCCAGGTCCATGGGGCAATCGAGTTGATGGTGGTGCGGATGCGCATCGTCCCAAGGTCGTGGGCACCCTCTTCCATCTGTGTTTTTCCAGGAAAAAGGAAATCGGGATATTGAAGCGAGAAAGAATAGATCACGTTCTCTACGCCCATCTTGGTGAGTTGCCGGCTCAGCGACTCATTGAGCTGAGCAATGCCGCCCCTGAGCGGATAGGCGGGTCCGATGATGACACATTTCTCAGGCAGCATATCAGGTTCTCAGCGTATCAGGCACTCAGGACATCAGCAATCGGCAGGTTCGGTCAACCTTGAACATGAAACGTCAAACCTTGGACCCTTCTCCCTCTATCGTCTCCGAGATGTGATAATGATTCCGCTCGCTGGACGAACGTGCGATCATCTCTGCAAGAAAACCCGCGAGGAACAATTGTGTTCCGAGCACCATCGCCAAAAGTCCGAGATAGAACAGCGGCTGGTCGGTCACCTCGCGAAAAATCGCCCCGTTTGTTATTGCGAGCACTTTCTGCGTCAGCAGGTAGAGACTCAC
Organism: Flavobacteriales bacterium; assembly: GCA_021739625.1. Classification (GTDB taxonomy): domain Bacteria; phylum Bacteroidota; class Bacteroidia; order UBA10329; family UBA10329; genus UBA10329. The sequence goes on from JAIPBJ010000001.1 coordinate 46,785, forward strand.
AGCGCCTCCCATCATGAACATCAACATGCCCACGCTGCCGAAAAAGTGCATCGGACGCTTACCGAAGCGGCTCACGAAGGTGATGACCATCAGGTCGAGCGGGCCGTTGATGAACCGCTCCATCCCAAACTTGGTGACCCCGAATTTCCGTTCCTGGTGCTGCACCACCTTTTCCCCGATCTTTCTGAAACCGGCCCATTTGGCGATGACCGGGATGTAGCGGTGCATCTCGCCATAGACCTCTATGCTCTTCACCACATCCCTGCGATAGGCCTTCAGCCCACAGTTGAAATCGTGGAGCTGGATACCCGACATGCGCCTTGCGGCCCAATTGTAGAGCTTGGTGGGGATGGTCTTGCTGAGTGGGTCAAAACGTTTCTGTTTCCAGCCCGACACTATGTCCAGTCCCTGCTCGGTGATCATGCGATACAGCTCCGGGATCTCCTCCGGGCTGTCCTGAAGGTCGGCATCCATTGTGATGATCACATCGCCCTGCGCCTTGGCGAAACCGCAGTTCAACCCGGCCGATTTGCCATAGTTGCGTCTGAATCTCAGCGCGATGATGTTCGGATTCTCTTGCCTCAGTTGGCGGATGATCTGCCACGAATTGTCGGTGCTGCCATCGTCCACGAACACGATCTCGTAGCTGAATCCGTGCGCTGTCATCACACGCTCGATCCAAGCTGTGAGCTCGGGCAGCGATTCGGCCTCATTGAAAAGCGGGATGACGAGGGAAAGCTGCAAGGGATTGATTATTGTCGATTGATTATTGTTGATCGGTGCTTCGGCTTGGAGAACATTGGTTGAAGCTCTGTTTGCTTGAAGCTTGTGGCATAAGGCCTGCAGCTATTTTCTCACTTGAAATTCGCCTCAAACGACTCGTCATTCTTTTTGAAAACGGCTGCGGCAATCAACGAGATGATGAAACCGGTGAATGCACTGCTGATGATGGTCATGAAGAACATCGGAACAGGCTTGAAGATCTTCTCATAGATGCCCATCATCATGTCAACCTGCGAAGTGGGCAGGCCCTGCTCAAAAAGCTGGTCCTCCATCTTCACAAGCAGTCGGGCAAGTTGCTCGGTGTCAATAAAACTCATGTGGATGAACGCATAGAAGGCCGAGATGATACCCCCGAAGAAGGCGATGGCAGTGCCGGTAGCCAACCCCTCGCCATAGGTGATGAAGCCTTCCTGATGCTTCCTGCGCTGAACAATCCCGTAGCAGATCACCCCGATCATGAGGCCATAGGTGAGTCCCACAGCATTCGATTCGCTCATTCCCAACAGGTAGAGTGTCACCGAGAACATGATGAGCAGCAGGCCCAGCACCGCGCCCCAATTCATTGCGTGTCTCATGCAGTCTGTGTTTTGAACATCGGCAAATATAGGAACCTGCCATGTGCGGAATGGGCGGTTGTTCTGCTCACAATAGTTCTACCTTTGCAGCGGGGTAAGTCCTGTGCGACCAGCTCCCATCTAATCCCCCAGAGCAGGAATGCAGCAAGGGTCGGTGGTTGTAGCGGTGCGACACAGTCAGCTTACCCCATTTTTTGTGCCCTGAAGTGAACCATGGGGCCAGAACCAGAATCCTCATTGACCCTCCAGATTTGAGACGATCACTCAAAATTGCAGGGTCAGTCCTTTCGTAGTTCGGTTACTCCTTGTACCCCAACCGCCCGAAAATCTCCTTCCACGCAGCGAAAACCTCTTGCTTACGCTGTTCGGGATAATCATACTTGTTGGTCTGATACGCAATGTATGATTTCACTTCACTGGCGATGTGCGGGCGGGCCGCATCAAAATTGTCCAACCCACAGTCGCTGTACGCTTTTTCCACCACCTCCAGCTCATTGCCGATGAGGTCTTCATAGCGTATCTCTGCCAGATGCCCTTCGGGAATGAGTTCGCGCTCCCGCAGGTACTTCTCCATCATTTCCCGGTAGGAGAAAAGGATGTAGTCCTCGATCATCTTGCCCTCACAGTGCTGGAAACTCACCATCGGCAGTGTGATGGAATAGAGCCGCTCTGTTGAGAAATAGACCGAGTATGGATTGCGGCTGATGTGAATGAACCGCGCGTCTGGAAAGACCTCCAAGATCTCGAGCACCCGTGCAGTGTTCTCAGGGCTCTTTATCAGGAGCTGTTTCCCATGGTGAGTGAAGGTCAGTTTCTGCAAGAAATAGCGCAGCGTGTCCTGCCATTCGCGTTTTGCTTTGCCATCCTCAAAGAGCACATTCTTGGAAAAGATTTCTTGCATCCTTCTTGGGAAGTAATAACCGGGAGCCATGGAAGAAGGTGTCATGTTGCCCAAGGAATATTCGGGTTCCGTGGGCAGGTCGAGGCCCATGCGCAGGTTATCCATGGGCCTTGTCTCCGGCAGTGCCCTGCGATAGATGCGCTTCAGAATGTCCTCAGAAGTGAGATAGACCCAGGGCATGAAACTCTCCTTGACGGTGAGATTTCCGAACCGCCCGTCTCTTCCCAACAGATAATGCAGATAAGTGGTGCCGCTGCGCTGATGTCCCAGGATGAACACTGGTGATCTTACTTCTGCGGCACGGATGCGCTTGTCATATCTCCACCGTTCCCACAGGATCACTGGCCACATCAGACAAGTGACGATGCCAACGATCACAGCCTTGGGCCAGAATTGCCAGTCCACATCGCGCCAATGCTTGCGCAGGATGCCGAACCACGTAATGGGGTCAGCCCCTATGGCAGTGGTAGCCCCGAAGTTCAGGTATTGCTTGCGGCCTATTTCGAGTTTCAAATCAAGAAGGGAAATGGAAGATGGAAATTGGTCAACTACCTGCTCCGTAGCAGGTCTGTATCCTTGTTGCTCGAATGAGCGGCAAAGTTCGTAAGCATCCCTGCCACAGCGACAATTTTCAGTTTTCAATTTCCCATGTTCCCAACAGTCGCCAATAGGTCGTATCGGCTCGCCCTACCTTTGGCACGCATGGCGGGTTTCAGGGCACGGGCTTTCGATCTGTTGGGGGGAATGGCGCAGTTGCTGCCGATCGGCCTGCTGCGCTCCATCAGTCGGCAAGGTCTGGTGATGCCCGTCTATCATCTCGTGTCAGACGTTCCTGTGGACCATGTGCGCCACCTGTATCCCATAAGGACCACAAGTGAATTCGGGGCCGACCTCGATTTCCTACTGCGTCATTTCACGCCTGTCGATTTGCATCAGATCATTGCATCTGCCACGGATGGAAGACCATTGCCCAAGAATGCTTTCTTCCTCTCGTTCGATGACGGCCTGCGCGAGTTCCATGATGTGATTGCTCCCATACTTCTGCGGAAAGGCGTGCCCGCCACCTGTTTCCTCAACAGCGATTTCATTGACAACCGTGGTCTGATGTTCCGCTACAAGGTGAGTCTTGCACTCAACGCTCTCGGCAGCGACCCCGCGCTGTCCCGGGCAACAGCAGTTGCAGAATGGTCGGAGACCCACGGCCACAGTGGTGTGTTGGCCCAGGCGCTGCCCACTTTGCGGCACGGGGCCGATGCTGCATTGGACGAACTGATGCCGCTGTTGGGAATCGACATTGCCGCGTTCCTTAGCGGGCAACGGCCCTATCTCACATCGCAGCAGATAAGTTCACTGATCCATCGGGGATTCCATTTCGGGGCGCACAGCATCGACCATCCCGAATACCGTTTCCTGAGTATGGACGAACAGCTGCACCAGACCCTCGGCAGCATGGACGCCATCCGGCAGCAGTTCGGGCTGGATTATCGGGCCTTCGCGTTCCCCTTCACCGATTTCGGAGTGACTGACGCTTTCTTCCAAAAGGTCTTTTCGGGAGATGATGCGATGGATGTGACCTTCGGCTGTGCGGGGCTGAAGCGTGAACCGGTGGCCCGCCATTTCCAGCGCATCCCCATCGAGCAGGAGGGCCAGAGTGCCGAGCGCACCATCCGCACCGAATATCTTTACCATCTGCTGAAGGCTCCGTTGGGCCGTCACATCACACGCAGAAGCTGATGGAGATCCGCACCCTGAATAGGCAACAGTTGGAGGCATTCGTCCACGGCCCTGCCTTTGAGCGGCTGCCGTTCATCCCCATCAGCCGCCACAGGGCGCTGTCGCACATTGCCAATCCGCGCGCAACTGACGGGGACGTACTCCTGCTGTTGGCCTACGATGGCGATACGATGGTGGGTTATCTCGGTGTGCTGCCCGATCGGCTGCATCGCGATGGTCGCATCCAACGCTGCGGCTGGCTCAGCTGCATGTGGGTCGATGATGCGCAGCGTGGAAAAGGAATAGCAAAGAAGCTGCTCCAACGTGCTTTCGAGGCGTGGGACGACCGCATCCTCGTCACCGAATTCACCCCGGCCGCCAAGGTGCTTTACGACCGTTCGGGCATCTTCCGCGCATTGGCCGACCCGGCCGGGCTTAGGCTTTACATACGCTCCGACCTTGCCACACTTCTGCCGCCTAAGCGGGAGTTCTTCAAGAGGAACATTCCGATACTGAACGCGATTGACCGCATCGCCAATGCTGCGCTGGACCTTAGGCTTCCAAAACCTCGAATGCCAGAAGGTATCACGTTGGAAAGGGTTGAGGACGTTGATAACGAGGCGATAACCTTCATCGAGAGCCATCGAACAGATGAATTGCTGAACCGGGGCCGGGCCGAAATCAACTGGATGCTGCGCAACCCTTGGCTCATCTCGGCTCCTGTGGTGGACGCACTCAATGCCCGCTATCACTTCTCGGCCGTGGCGCGGTGTTTCGCCTACCACACCATCAAAGTGCGCGATGCGGAGGGCCGACTGCGTGCGCTCCTGATACTTTCCCAACGCGACAATTCGTTGAAGCTGCCCTATCTCTATCACGATGGCGACCTCGCTCTGGTCTGGGCCGTGGTGCGCCACGAGCTGCTGCGGCTCCGCTCCGCCACGTTCACCGTTTTTCATGCCGACCTGCGCGCGTTCATCCGTCAGCACGATGACCTGTCACTGAGACAACGGCCATTGCAGCGGCACTACATCGTCTCAAAGGTGTTCAACAATTTTCTGGGAGACAGCACATTCACCATTCAGGACGGGGATGCCGACTGTGCGTTCACTTGAACCTCTCTTACAGCGGATGACACGCAAGGCCCTTATCCTGCTTGTGACGGTGCTGTCAATTGGCACGGGTCACGATGCGTTCGCACAGCGCACCCGCATCCTCGGCTCGGTGGCCAATGCGGTCACGGGCCGGCCGCTGCCTTTCGCCAATGTGAGTTTCAGCAGCAGCAGCTTGGGCACTGTCACCGATTCGCTCGGCAACTTTGTGCTGGAGACCAACCGCAGGTTCGATTCCCTGCGGGTGTCATCCATCGGCTATCGCACCGAGGTGGTGCCCGTGGTGCATGGCGTCACCGAGGAGATCGACTTCCTGCTCCAACCATTGTTCTATGAGTTGAGCGAGGTTATCGTGCTGCCGGGCGAGAACCCCGCCTTCCGGATCCTACGCAAGGTCATCGCCAACAAGCCCATCAATACCCCCGAACGGCTCGATGCCTACGAGTATGGCGTGTATCACCGCGTGCGCTTCGACCTCAACAACTTCACTGAGAAGGCGAAAAAGAACTTCATCCTCCGCCCGTTCGACTACATCTGGGACCATGCCGACACCACCGAAGCTGGCGTGGCCTATCTGCCTATCCTCATGACCGAGACCAGCCGCGAGGTCTTTTACCGCAAGGACCCGCAGGCCCGCATGGAGGTCATCCGTGGCCGCAGGGACTACAAGTTCTTCCGCGCACCACGCATCATGGAGTTCGTGCAGGACATGTACATCGACCCCAACATCTACGACAACCATGTGGTCATCCTCGACAAGAGTTTCCCCAGTCCCATCAACGATTTCTACAGACGCAACTACCGCTTTGTGCTGATGGACAGCCTCGTGCAGGTCGATGGCCGCTCGTGCTATCACATCGCATTCCGCCCAAAGGGCAAGAGCGATGTGGCCTTCACGGGCGGAATGTTCATTGACGACAGCACATTCGCGGTGGTGCAGGTGGATGTCGAGTTCAGCATCGAGGCCAACATCAACTTCGTGCGCAATTATTGGATCCGGCAGAACTATTCACTTGTTGAGGGAAAACAGTGGTTCCTCACACGCAGTCAGGTCTTGGGCGATTTCACCGTGGTGGAGAACTCCAAAGAGATGACGGGCTTCTTCGGGCGCAAGACCACCGAGCTGCGCGACATCAGGATGAACCGGCCCCGCGAGGACGGATTCTATTCCACCCTCGACCCCGTGGTGGAGCAGGACAGCGCCTACACCCGTACCGATGGTTTCTGGGAAATGGAGCGGCCCGACACCCTTTCGCAGAAGGAGCAGGAACTCATCGGCATGGTCGAGCGCCTCAACAGCGACCCGAAGTGGAAGCGCACCGAGGCCATCATACGTCTTGTGGCGGAAGGCTATCTTGAGCTTGGCCCCATCGACCTCGGCAACGTGTTCACCTTCTACAGTTGGAACACCGTGGAGGGCCACCGCGCAAAGCTCGGATTCCGCACCAACAGGCGGTTCAGCGAGACCGTGCAACTGAGCGGCCATGCGGCCTACGGCTTCGGTGACCAACGATGGAAAGGAGGCGGCACCATCGACTTCTTCTTTCCCGAAAAACTGAACAGACGCATGGAATTCGGGGCCAGCTACCGCAACGACCTGATGCAGCAGGGCAGGGGAGAGGGCCAGCTTCCGCTCGACCATGTGCTCACCTCGTTCGTGCGCATCAGCGGGGCATTCAAACGGATGATGGCCGAGCAGACCGAGGCCCATGCCGAGCGGCAGTGGTTCACGGGGTTCAGCACGCGGGTCGGGATGTTCCGTGAACGATACAGCCCGCTGGAGCGCGATTTCAGTGTGATGGCTGCTGACGGCAGCACTGTGCCCGCAGCGCATTTCACCGCATCGGGTCTGCGCGTGGGCCTGCGTTTCGGTTGGGGGCAGAAACTGTTGCCTGCGGCCTACAACGCTGTGGACAGCGGGCTTTTCGCCCAGCGGTTGCCAGTGGTGGCGTTTGAGGTGGCGGCAGGGTTCCGTGGGCTTTATGGCGGGCAGTTCGACTACCAGCACCTGCGGCTCAAAGTGCAGCACCGCCAGCGCGCCAACAAGCTCGGCTATCTGCAGATACTGGCCGAGGGCGGCATCATCAACGGCACCGTGCCCTTCCCGCTCTTGCACGCCCCCGCAGCCAACCCGCTCGTGTTCAATGACGACCGTTCGTTCAACCTCATGAACTATATGGAGTTCGCTGCCGACCGCTATGTGTCGCTGCAGGTGGAGCACCACTTCGAGGGGTTCTTCTTCAACAGGATACCCGGTGTGCGGCTGCTCAAGCTACGCGAGTTCGTCTTTGCCAAGGCGTTCTACGGCACGCTGACAGACCAGAATGCCAATGGCCCGTTCGTGCTGGCCGATGGCATCGACCCGATGACACATCCGTACGTGGAGGTCGGTTTCGGCATAGAGAACATCCTCAAGATCGCCCGCATCGACTTCACTTGGCGGCTCACCCACCTCGATAGGCCGAATGTGCTGCCTTTCGTGGTGAAGCCGAGTTTTTACTTTCGGTTCTGAACTTCATGGTCCTGTCGGAAGGAAGGCTGACACAGCGGAGCAACTGCTTTGCCCCGATGGGAGAACTCCGATCACAGCGGAGCAACTGCTTTGCCCCGATGGGAGAACTCCGATCACAACGGAGCAACTGCTTTGCCACGATGGGAGAACTCCGATCACAGCGGAGCAACTGCTTTGCCCCGATGGGAGAACTCCGATCACAGCGGAGCAACTGCTTTGCCCCGATGGGAGAACTCCGATCACAACGGAGCAACTGCTTTGCCCCGATGGGAGAACTCCGATCACAACGGAGCAACTGCTTTGCCCCGATGGGAGAACTCCGATCGCAACGGAGCAACTGTTTTGCCCCGATGGGAGAACTCCGAACGCAACGGAGCAACTGCTTTGCCCCGATGGGAGAACTCCGATCACAACGGAGCAACTGCTTTGCCCTGTCGGAGGCCCGTCCGACACAGCGGAGCATATTTTTTTAGGTTCGCCCGCATCTGTTGCACATTGCAATTCAGTGACAGTGTAGCGTTCTTCGGGCTGAAACCGAGTGTTTACTTCAAGTGCTGACGCTTGCTCGGCCGGTGAGAAAGGAAGGGGCCGTGGCGTGAATGCGCATCCATTACCTTCGCCCGCCATGCACGTGATTCTGCCCTCGGCCTATTTTCCGCCCGTCAGCTATTTCGCCTATCTGCTCTCGCCTGCCGTGACCAAGGTGACCATGGAGGCGAAGGAGCATTTCGTGAAACAGAGCATCCGCAGCCGTTGCATAGTGGCCGATCCGCATGGGAAGCTCACGCTCTTCGTACCGAAGGAGAAGACGGGGAACCGCTCGGTGATGGACGAGGTGCGCACCGTGGAGGAGGCCCATTGGCGCAGGACGCATTGGCGCAGCATTGCAGATTCCTATCGCAGTTCGCCCTATTTCGAGTATTATGAGGACGACTTCGAACCGTTCTTCAGGGAGCACGAGGACCGCATCCTCAACATCGGTCAGCGAAGCATTGCCAAGGTCTGCGAACTCCTTCGGATTCCTTTGCAGGTAGAATTGACCACCGGTTTCTGGGAAGGTGATGATGCACTCGACCTGCGAAGTGCGTGGAACAACAAGGACTATCGGGAGCGCCCGCCCGTGGTGCATTTCCCGGAATACACGCAAGTGTTCTCCGACCGCAACGGGTTTCTGCCCGACCTGAGCATCCTCGATCTCCTGTTCTGCAACGGCCCTAAAAGTCTGGACTACCTCAAAGCACTGGAATTGCGGGGCATGGAATGACCGCTATCTCACCAGGATCACCTGTCCGGTGCGCTGCCCTTCGTCTCCATTGATGTCGGTCCAGTCGATACGATAGACATAGACCCCGCTCTCGACCTGTGCGCCCTTGTAGCTTCCGTCCCAACCCTCGTCCATGTCGGCCGTCTGGAAGATCTGTTCGCCCCATCGGTCGAAAATGAGCATCCCGAACGCAACGATGTTCTCACCGTAGGCGGTGAAGCGCTCATTGTGGGCGTTGTTGTCGGGCGTGAAGGCATTGGGAATATAGATGCTCACGTGCGGGGTGATGATGACCTCGTAACTGATGGTGTCCGTGCAGCCGAACTCATTGACCACCATCAGCCTCACGGTGTAGGTGCCTGTGTCGATGGCGCTCGGATACGTATAGGTGGGCGAAGGGGTCTGTGTGCCCAACGTGGCCCCGTCACCGAAGGCCCAATGCCATTCCACTGCTCCGGTGGACATGTCGGTGAACTCGAATCTGGGGTTGAGCGCACTGGCCGTGGTAGGATTCACTCCAAAGAAGGCCGTAGGCAACGGATGCACAGTGATGAGGTCGGGCATCACGAGTTCGGCCACACAGCCCTGATTGGAAGTGGCGGTCAGCCCGATGGTATAGACCCCTTCGTCAGGATAACAGTGCGAGGGCGAATGTGCAGTGATGATATTCCCGTCTCCCATATCCCATGAATAGGAATTCATGCTTCCCGATGCGATGGTGGTAAGGTTGTTCATCTGCACACAATGGGTGCGGCAGCCTTCCACGGGCCCGGCAACGAAATCGACCACAGGGTTGGGATGGACGGTCACAGTGGCCACGGCATCGTCCGTGCAGCCCAGCGTGGTGCCAACGACCGTGTAAACGGTTGTCGTGGTCGGGTTGGCCGTTACGGATGTCCCTGTCGGGCTGCTCAGGTCGGTGGCAGGTGTCCAAGCGTAGGTGTCGGCACCACTTGCAACCAGTGTGGTTGAATCGCCATCGCAATAGCTTGTGGCCGAAGGTGTCACATTGACGGTCGGGGTCTGGTTCACCGTCACTGTCACATCTTCCGAAGATGAGCAGTTGAGGCTTGTGCCAGTCACGGTGTAAGTGACGGTGGTCATGGGCGATACGAGCACGGCCGCACCCGTGGTGGCACTGAGTCCGGTGGCCGGAGACCAGACATAGCTGTTGGCACCGTTGGCTGTGAGCGGAGCCGAGGTGCCGCTACAGATAGTGGTGTCGTTGCTCAGAATGACAACCGGAATCGGGTTGACCGTCAGTACCAGTGTGGCAGTGTCGTTGCATCCGAGGCTGCTGCCCACCACCTCGTAGGTGGTGCTGACGACAGGGTCGGCAATCACCGTGGCATCTGTGGTGGTGCTAATGCCCAATGCTGGCGACCACACATAGCTGTCGGCCCCGCTGGCAGTGAAATCCTTGTTCTCGCCCACGCACATGGTGAACGAGGCGGGCGAGATGCTCACGCTCGGATAAGGGTTTACGGTGATGGTGACCGTGCGCGTGGTGGTGCATCCCAACCCTGTGCCCACCACGGTGTAGGTGGTGGTGGAAGCTGGTGTGGCGACAACAGAGGCGGTGTTGGTGGCGCTCAGGCCCGTTCCAGGACTCCACGCGTAGGTGTCGGCCCCGCCCGTGGTCAGCGTCACGGGATTGCCCTCACACACGGTGGTGTCGTTGCTCATGGGCATGGTGGGCGATGGATTCACGGTGATGTCGAAAGTGGCATCGCTGCTGCATCCGAGCGAAGTGCCCGTGACCGTGTAGGTGGTGCTTGCAAGCGGTGCCGCATCCACGGTGGTGCCGGTGGTGGCGCTCAGCCCTGTGGCTGGCGACCATGCATAGGTGGTGGCCCCTCCGGCCGTGAATGTGGTGGCTGTTCCAGCGCACACAGTGGCCGTGGTCGGACTCACGGTGACCACAGGGAACGGGTTGACCGTCACCGTCACATCATCGGTGCCGGTGCATCCTGCCGATGTTCCGGTGACCGTATAGGTCGTGGTCGCTGCCGGAGTAGCCGTGACGGATGCTCCCGTGGTGGCACTCAGTCCGGTGGGTGGGTCCCAGCTGTAGGTCGTTGCGCCCGATGCGCTCAGCGGGGTGCTTCCCCCTTCACAGACGGCCACATCTGTTCCCGCATCGATCACCGGTAGGGCATTGACCACCACCGATGTGGTGGTGACTGAGGAAACGCAGGAGCCCAGGGCCACTTCCAGTGTGATGTTCTTGGTGCCCGGAGTGGCCCAGTCGATCTCGTAAGGCCCTTGACCGGATCCCGACACCACGGTTCCTCCGTCAAAATCCCAAGTGTAATTCGAATTGGCCGGAGCGTTGCCAGTATAGGTGACTGTCGAGGTCTGGTTCAGACAGATGGGAGATGTGGTGGTGAAAGGCGATGTAGGCACCGAGAGGACGGTCACATCTATGGTCGTGTCGGCCAGACAGGGAGGCCATGCCACCCCGAGCCGAACCGGATAGGTGCCAGTTGCAGGGAAGGTGTAGGATGGATTCTGCGTCATGTCATCGGGCGTGCCATTGTTGTCGAAGTCCCATGCCCAATTGGTGATCTGACCAGCAGGTGAGGATGCATCGGTGAACACGATCGGGTCTCCGGCACAGGCGGGCGTATAGGTGAAATTGGCGGTAGGATTGCTGGGGCTGGGCGGGATCACCGTGTCGAGAGAGAAAGTGCAGGGCGTGACACCGAAGGTGGTCATGGTCACTGTGTAGGGGCCGGGCGCGTTGATGGTCACCTGCTCAGCGTTTCCGCCCGACACGACTCCCGGACCTGCCCAACTGTAGGTGGCAGCACCGGTCGGTGCGTTCAACGTGATGTTCTGCCCTCCGCACACGTTGGGTGCCGATGAGATGATCTGCAAAGGTTGGCAGGACGCATCGATATAAGCGTAGGCGAAGTGACTTCCGCCTCCGGCATCGCAGTCGCGGGTGATGAATTCGATGCGCACCGTCTGGCCGATATAGTTGTTAAGTGGAATGAAAACAGGAGTCCAAGGATTGTAAAGAATACCTCCGACAGCCACAAAACCACCTATACCAGCGGCAGTCGAGGCATCTACATCGAACGAGGCGCAGTTGATGACGTTGTTGCTGCCGTCATACATCCTTATCTGGAAAAAAGGCTGTTCACCGGACGGATGCCCACCATCGTTCAGAACGGCCGCATAGTGATAGGTGAAGTTGCTATTGGCGTTTGTGACCGTGAAGGTGGTGCTGATGGTCTCTCCACCGTCCTCGGCCTGTGCATTTCCAAGTCTGAGGGAATACGCTCCACCACCGGGATACACCACTGGCAGTGTGGTGCCGCCCACGATAGGGTCGAATCCTCCGGTCATGATGAAGTGATTCATTTCGGGCCCTGCATTGGCGGCCTGATTGTTGGCACCCTGATTCAGACCATTGTACTGGTAGGGGTCGGGTGCAGTGACACCCACGCACAGCCCGAACAGCGTGCCCCCGTTGCACACACCGTCACCCCAGGTGCCGGTCCATCCTGTGAGCGTGCCTGTCTCCAGATCGACATTGCCGCAGCTCTGTGCGCGGGTCTCGGAAGCAAGTATCGTCAGCAGTGCCATAAGGGACAGGGCCGTCAGTGCGCTCATCGCCCGCTCACGTCCGGCTCTCAAAATGATATTGATCATGTATGTCTGAAGTAAGGGTGCAAAGTAATCAGCCCACAAAGAAATCATTGCCGACAGTGACTAAGACTTGATCATGATGGGAAGTTGCCTTGACACCGGTCCGATTCCGACCGATGTCATGCATCGCGCGGCCACATTGCTTCGGCTACCTTTGCGCTCCTCAAAAAAACAAGTATGGCCCTTCAATGCGGAATCGTAGGACTGCCCAATGTCGGCAAGTCCACCCTTTTCAACTGCCTCTCCAACGCCAAGGCACAGGCCGCCAATTTCCCCTTCTGCACCATCGAGCCCAATGTGGGTGTCATCACTGTGCCTGATGAAAGATTGGAGAAGTTGGAAACGTTGGTAAAGCCCGATCGCGTGGTGCCCACCACCATCGAGATCGTGGACATAGCCGGTCTGGTGAAAGGTGCCAGCAAGGGCGAGGGCCTCGGCAACCAGTTTCTCGGCAACATCCGCGAAACGGATGCCATCATCCACGTGGTGCGCTGCTTCGATGATGGGAACGTGGTACACGTGGACGGTTCGGTGGATCCCGTGCGCGACAAGGAGGTCATCGATACTGAGCTGCAACTCAAAGACCTTGACACGGTGGACAAGCGGATTCAGAAGGTGCGCAAACAGGCCGATACCGGCAATAAGGACGCGAAGACCGAGTTCCAGGTGCTCTCCATTCTGAAGGGCACGTTGGAAAAAGGCATCTCTGCCCGCGCTGCCGTGCTTGACGACAATCAGGTCGAGATTGCCAGATCCTTCCAGTTGCTCACATTCAAACCTGTGCTCTACGTCTGCAATGTGGATGAGGCTTCTGTGGTGAGTGGAAATGCACACAGCCAGCGTTTGGCAGAGTCGGTGGCAAAGGAGAAGGCCGAGGTCATCCTCATCAGCGCGGCCATGGAGGCCGACATAGCCGAACTGGAGAGCTATGAGGAGCGTATGGAGTTCCTAAACGATGCCGGCCTGAGCGAGGCGGGTGTGAACAAGCTCATCCGCTCGGCCTACCGTCTGCTGGAATTGCAGACCTACTTCACTGCCGGAGTGAAAGAGGTGCGTGCCTGGACCATCCGCAGGGGCATGACCGCCCCACAGGCCGCAGGCGTTATCCACACTGATTTTGAGAAAGGATTCATCCGTGCCGAGACCATCCATTACGATGATTTCATAAAGTACGGGTCGGAGACTGCGGTGAAGGAGGCCGGCAAGATGGGCGTGGAGGGCAAGGAGTATGTGGTGCAGGACGGTGATGTGATGCACTTCCGCTTCAACGTTTGATCGGAACACTCCTCGAAGAGGCCCGGTTCACGATTTCTGACCGTTGTGTCATTCTGTTTCATCGTTGACCATCGGTCGCTTGTCGACAACGACTGCCAACTCGTCCGCGCGGTGTGTCGTAAAGCGTTCGGAATGCGTGTTACTGTTAATAAAAAGTAAAGGAAATGCGTAGCTAAGACGAACTTGAAAGGTTCTTATTACGTACTTCGCTGGGACGCACCAAATGGTAGGAAGCGATATGGCCAGCAATCGGAATGGGAAATCTAATGGGTCGGAAGTCAGTGATAATGAGTCATATCAGGCTCCGGAAGCACGTTATTTCAAATCGAAGGAGCAGTTTGACCAGGCGGTCGGACAGGATTTCATCCAATATGTGAACCAGGGCACGTTGCGTAGCGACAGCTATCTGGTGGGCCTGTCGCACGGGCAGTCGCCTGCGGGTGCATACTCCTACATCATCGACCATTTCAACGAGGTCAAGAACCCCAGACAGCTGCGGTTCACGTTTGTCAATACGCCTCTTGTCCGTCAGCGGGGTCTGCATGGTGTGGTCGATGCCAAGGTGTTCCTCACGCGGCTCATCCGCGAAGGATTCATCCGCAAGGAGCAGATCATAGGGCGCACTTCGAAACGGGAAAGTCCGGAACTGTATGTGAGCGAATTCAACCATGAGCTTCAAGGATTTCTGACCGCAGAGAACAAGACGGGATTGGACTATGTGTTCCTCGCCTCAGACCCAACGGGCAGAGTAGCAGGTATTGCGCGGCATTCGGAGGCCTTCTTGTCCAAGGATATCGCGGTGGTGGTGGACGACCGCAATGAGAAGGAGCTCACCGCCACGCCCTATTTCCTGAAGCAGTCCAAAAGAGTGGCCTTCCTCGCCACCAAGGCCGACAAGAGACGGCCGCTTGCATGGCTCTATTATCGTTGGTCGTTGGAGGACGAGAGTCCAAGTTTCCTCCGTTTCATGGAGAATGTGAAGAAGCGCATGACCGTGTTCATTGACGACAAGGCCCTCACTTGGCCGCAGGTCACGCTGAAGCGAGAAACGCCTTATGGTGAGACCGTCATACGCATTGATACCGCCAAACCGTTCAACGAAAAGGCGAAGCGCAAACTGCCGGTGGTGCTACTTGTGCATGGGTTTCTGGGCCTCAATTCCTATGATGCACTCCTCACGGCCATCCCGTCACACAAGTACATCGCTGCGGCCATGCATTATGGGTCGGTGCCGACCGACCTGCCGCCAAAGGATTATTCCAAGCACGTTGAGAAGAACATCAATCACGTGGTGCGCTATTTCGGTGAACTGGGCCACCCGGTCTATCTTTTCGACCATTCTATGGGAAACATCTATTTCCTGATGTTGGACCGCGACTGGGATGAGATGGACGGTGTGCGCAATTATCTCTGCGGCCGCATCGGGGCCAATCCGTTCTTCGGTGAGGAGGCCCGCCATGCCATGCTGGGCTTTCTCGACAACGTGATATTGCCTTCGGGCCAGGGAATAGTTGCCCGTGCCCTGTTCGCGGCCGCAAGGAGTCTTGTGCCGTTGGATTCGAAAGTGGGTGTCCGCAACCGTGGCATCGCCCTGGCCGACTGGCTCATCAGCAAGGATTCCGATTTCCGCGACCGTGTCTGGAAGGCCGCCAAGGAGCGCATCATGCACCTTATGGTCAACATGGGATCGCTTCCCCACGTCAATCGCATTCCATTGGAACAGGCGCTGAGCCGACTTCCGGCCAAACTCTTCGCCATTCAGACCCATTCGGCCCTCATCGATTCGAAGGCGTTCGACAGGCAGACCGGCCTTCTCAATATGACCAAACACGATATTCCTGTGCTCATTCTCAAAAGTGAGCGGGACGGTGTGGCCAAATATGTTCACCGCATCTACCAGGGCGAGGAGGTGAAGGTGGTGGATGTGACCGATCACGATGAGAGGGATGCTTTCAGAGAGCACCTCTTTCACATGATACAGCCTGTGAGGACGGCAAACATCATCGACAGCTTCATCACTGAGGCAGAGTTGAAGCGAGATGTTCCCCAAGCACTGATGGTGTAGGGCAGCAAACGTTACTGCTTCACCACCCGCATCACTTCCACCGTATCATTGCCCTGCACGCGCAGCACATAGGTTCCTGCGGCAAGTGAGCTGATGTCCAATGTGCTGATGTTCCCTGATGCTGTGGTTCGCATGACGACCCGCCCATCCGCAGCGATCATTTCCAACGATACCGCACCCATTGATGCCGGTAGCACAATGTCGATGGCATCGCTTGCAGGGTTGGGCCAAACAGCAAAACGTTCTGATGCAAGGTCGCGGATGTTCACCGCAATGACCTCGTAGGGGTCTGAGGTGCTGACACATCCGTTGGCATCGGTCACGGTCACTGTGTAGATGCCGGGACCTTGGACGGGAATAGTGGCAGAATTGCTATTGGAAATGGCATTTCCTTCCAAGAACCATTGGTAGCTGGTACCTGAAACAGTGGAACTGAGCGTTGACCCGTTGTCGATGATCACAGGCTGCGTCACATTGTGCTGCGTCACGGTAAATGACGTGGAAGTGGCCCCGCATCCGAAAGCGTTGAAAACTGTCACTGCATGTTGCCCCGCTGTGCCGATGATGCCCACCGCTGTGGTCCCTCCATCTGTCCAGCTATAACTGTCATGTCCCGATGGTGCCGCAAGGCGCACGGTCTCGCCCGGACAGAAGGTGAGCGCACCTCCATTGAACTGTCCGATGACCGCACGTCCGTTGCCACCGCGCACCGCTCCGTTGATCTGCGTCCCCACTGCCTGTGCTACCATGAACACGGGAATGGAGACACTCGCGCCATTGACTCCCGCTCCCATTTCGATGGGGGCATCGGCCACATTATTTACGATGATGACGGCCACTGCACCAGCATTCTGCGCATTGAGCGCCTTATCTCCGAATTCGCAGATTCCCCTATAGACAACCGCAATCTTGCCTGCCACCTGCGCTGCGTTGAATGCGGCCGAGCAAAGTAGGCTGTCGTTGGCGGCAGAACGGGCGATTACCATGTCGGCCTCCACGCTGATGGTAGCAAAGTCCGGACTGCCCCAGCCAGCGGCCGGAAGGGTGTAGGCATACTGACCTTGCACCGCAGGAGTGTTGAGCATCACGAAGCCGACATCATTGCCAGAGACCACCATGGGGGTGGCCGGTACCGGATTCACCGTCACCTGCACAGTGGCATTGTCAGTGCAGCCTGTTGTTGTGCCTGTGACCGTGTAGGTGATGTTGCCTGAGGGCGATGCGTTCACCGATGCTCCGGTTGTTCCGCTAAGGCCGGTCGCGGGACTCCACACATAGCTCTGTGCACCTGAGGCCGTAAGCGATGCAGAACTTCCGCTGCACAGGCTCACCGTAGCGTTGTTCACCTGCACATTCGGGGAGGCATTCACCACAACGGCACTGCTCATCACCATCTGGTCAGAACCATAGGCGTTGGAGACGTTGAGGGTCACATTGTAAGTTCCGGGTGTGTTGTAGGTGATGCTTGGCGATGGAAGGTTGGATGTGGCCGGAGTTCCGCCCGGAAAGCTCCAGTTGTACGTGGTCGGTGTGTTGGTGCTCTGGTCAGTGAACTGAACGGAACTGCCCGCACAGACCGTATTCGTAGAAATGTTGAATCCGGCCACAGGCGGGTCGTTCGACAGCACACAGTTGCCCGATAGTTGGACATTATCAATATAGATGTTGTTGCCATAGTCGTTGTAGGTCTCGAACTTGATGCGCACGTTGGGCAGGCCGTCAAACTGGCTGAGGTCAACAGTGAAGCAGCCCGACCCGAGGTCGCCACCGAAACACCAGTCAATGCCGTTGGTGGGCACAAAGTCGCTGCCCAGAATGCTGTTGGTGGCAAAACTGCCCGTTCCATTCTCTGCTGCGGCAAGCACACGGAAGGGGAAGGTCGTTCCCCCGTTGGTGCTCACATAAACAATGAGCGAATCGCGGTAGTCGGCCGAATATCTGCGGTGCGCGTGTTGAAAGTCGAGCTGGATGTTGGCATGGTTCGAGAAGTCGAGGACTGCAGTTGTCAGACCGTCCCGCTGGCCCTGTGTGTCATAGTTGAAGAGATTGATGCCCGCGGCCTTGGTGCCGCTGATGGAGCCGGCCACTGTGAACAGACCCCATGTGATGCCGTTGTCGGGGTTCTGCACACTCCATCCGTTCGATGTGAAAGTCCCGGTCTCGAAACTCTCTGTGAAGAATATGTCAGTGCCGCTGGGCGAGATGTTCACATAGCCGTTCAGCGTCTCGGTGTCCGTGCCGAATGCATTGGTAAGGGTAAGCGAAACGGTGTAAGTTCCTATGGAAGCATAGTTCACCACCGGGTTCTGTGAGGTGGAGGTTGTCGGACTTCCGCCCGGAAAGCTCCACTGATAGGAGTTGGGCAGTCCTCCTATGCTCGACCCATAGAATTGGACGTTCGCTCCCGGACAGCGCAACGGATTGTCTGTCTGAATGACCGCTATGGGCGGGGCATTGATAGTGGTCTGAGCGCACAGCACGGCCTGATAGGCGTTGATGCGGCCAGCGCCCAACTGCCCTATGTAGCTGCTGTTCACCGCGTTTATGTTGTCTGCGGTCGAGAGTACGCAGTTCTCGATCTGGGTGCGGGTCATCTGCGGGTTCACAGATTTGACCAGACCGCAGAGCCCAGCGACCATGGGCGAGGCCATTGATGTGCCGTCCAGGTTGGCATAGGTGGGCGAGTAACTGCTGTTGAAATAGGTGCTGCGAATTGAACTGCCCGGTGCAGAGATGTCGATCCAACTGCCGTAGTTCGAGAAGCTGCTCTTGGCATCGTTGGTGGTGGTGCTGGCCACGCTGATGACATTGCTGTATCCTGCGGGATAGAAAACCGTGTTCACGCCATCATTGCCCGCAGCCGCCACATTGACGCAACCGGCCGAGGCCGCGTTGTTCATGATGTCCTGCCCCGTCTGGCTGTAGCCCGAACCACCCCACGACATGTTGATGACATCCGCCCCGTTCTGATAGGCCCATACCACCCCCGCGTATGCATCACTGATGAATTCACTTGAATTGGAACTTTTCACCGGAAGGATCTTCACACTGAAACCGATGCTGGCCACGCCCACTCCATTGTTGGTTGCAGCAGAGACTATGCCGGCAACGTGGGTCCCATGGCTCATGCCTGTTTCGTTGGGCATCGGGTCGTTGTCGTTGTCGGCCACATCCCGGCCGGGCAACAGGTTGGGAATGAGGTCGGGGTGGGTCGTGAGCACCGCATCGTCCACCACGGCCACTTTCACGGTGGTATTGCCTGTGGTGATGTCCCATGCCTGCTGTGCGTTGATGCGGTGAAGCCCCCATTGATTGGGGTTGCCAGAGGCAGCTCCGAGATCGTTCGGGGTAAGGCTGGGACGCATGATGGGAACGCGCTCCGCATAGTTCACCACGTCCAGCTTTTCCAGCGCGCGGGCGAAGACCATCTCCAGTCCGGCCGCATCGAAGAAGAGCTGATAGACTTCGCGCACGCCTGGGTCGATGGCAAAATGGAACGGCCTGCGCACGCGGCTCAGTCCGTATGTCTCGGCAAGTTCGCTGCCGATGATCTGGCGGAACGCCTCAAGGTTCACTTTGTCATCCGTGAGCGACAAACCTTTGGTTGTTGTCGGCTGCACTTGCACCCACAGCTGGCCGTCATAATACTCGTGGTTGATGGTCTGCGCACGGAGGGTGGTGAACAGAGAGACCGAGAACAATAATGCCGTGAGGAGGGGAACGATTCGCTTCATTTCTGGAGAATTGGACGGTGAAAATAGCAGTCATCCGGCAAAGTGAATCCATGTCAGTGGCCGATTCCATGAAATGGCCATCACGTCACTGATGTCTGAAGGCCAAGACATGTGACCCTATGCGCCAATGGCATCATGAATCACATCTTCCACAGGCCGCACATCCGCATAGAATGCCAGAAAGCGCTGCATTACCCTGTCAACTATCGCATCCGGACAGGATGCGCCCGAAGTGAGAGCAATGCGCAACACTTCCTTCTTCGGCAAAAAATCGATAGTCTGTTCCAATCGCTGCTCATGCCAGTTGAAATGGCGGATGCTGCCATCTTCCAAAATCTCCTTTTCGGAACTGATGAAATACGTGGGGAACTTCTCTTCGCACAGTTCAACCAGATGCGAAGTGTTGCTGCTGTTGTAGCCGCCCACCACGATTGCGAGGTCGGCCTCCACTTCCAGCAGGCCAAGCGTTGCACCCTGATTGTCGTTGGTGGCATAGCACAGCGTGTCGCGCGTGTCGGCAAAGTGATTGCGATAGCTGTCCTCCCCGAATTTCTGCATCATCACCTGTTTCAGATGGTCGGCAATGGCCTGCGTCTCAGAGGCCAACATGGTTGTCTGATTCACCACACCGATGCGAGAAAGATCCCTTGTGGGGTTGAAACCCGCTGAGGCCCGGCTTCGGAACCTGTGCTCAAATTCCTCCACCCCTGATTTTCCAAGAATGATGTCGCCCAGAATGTGCGCTTCCTTCAAATCCTTGATGACCAGTGAAGGCGCATTCTGGTAGCTGTGCGAGAAAGTGGCGCGGGTCTCTTCGTGGCGGTGCTTTCCGTGGATGATGACCGAGAACCTGTCATCGCCCAGTTTGGCCGACCGCTTCCACACTTTTTCCACGAACGGGCAGGTGGTATTATAGGATGTGGGTTCGATGCCCAGACTGCGCAGCTTGGCCTCGGTCTCCACCGTGGTTCCGAATGCGGGGATGATGACCACATCCTGAGGCTTCAGTTCTTCCCATGGGATGAGCTGATTCCCTTCCGTGTCCATGATGAAACGGATGCCGTGGCCCTGCAGGTCCTCGTTCACGTCCGGGTTGTGAATCATCTGGCTGAGCAGGAAGATGCGTTTGCCCGGATTTTCATGGATGGCGTGGTAGCTGATCTCAATGGCGTTCTCCACCCCATAGCAGAAACCGAAATGGCGGGCCACGATGAACTGCACCGGACCGAAATCGAGCAGGGTAGGGGTGAAGTCCTGTTTGCGCGGGTCGGCATTCTTGCGGGCCTCCTTGATGGGGCCGATGATGTCCGAACGATAGAATGTGGGGATGTCGAATTTCTTCATCGCTGCAAAGGTAGGAGAGGGGGATGAGCCGTTCGGGCCATTGCGTATCAGGTGAAAAATCACCTCAGCAGGGTATGGAAAATACCACAGGCAGGGTATTGTGGCGTGACGATGCGCATCCGTGATTTGCACCGTTATTTATATTCAGTCTAAATAAGAATAGACTGGACGCAATGAACGGATTGCCTGACCACAAATCTGATACCTACCATGAAAAGCACATTCAGAATTCTTGTCGTTGCCCTGTTTACGATCGCGCATGCAATGGCCCAGACGGGGGTCATCGAGGGCACAGTTACCCAAGGGAAGACCACCATAGGCCTGCCGGGGGCAAATGTGCATTTGGAGGGGTCGACCGTGGGGACCGCTACCAACGGCAAGGGTCAGTTCCGTTTGGAGCGGGTGCCGGTGGGCGAGGTAGTGGTGGTCATTTCGAGTATCGGCTATACCTCAGAGCGCAAGCAGTTGATGGTGAAGGCCAGTGAGACGATGCGATTGGACATGGGCCTTACAGAGACAGTGCTCGACCTGCCCGAGGCGGTGGTGAGCAGTGTGAGTCTGACCGGCGGGCTGACAGGGCTTAAAGAGATTCCCGGTTCGGCCTATTACATGTCGCCCAAGGAAATGCTGAAGTTCAACTACACTGACATCAATCGGACGCTGAGTGCGGTACCGGGGGTGAACATCCAAGAGGAGGAAGGTTTCGGACTGCGGCCCAACATCGGGCTTCGAGGCACGGGTTCGGAGCGTTCGAGCAAGATCACGATAATGGAGGACGGGATACTGATGGCCCCGGCCCCGTATGCCGCCTCTGCGGCCTATTACTTCCCTACCATGGGCAGGATGCAGGCGGTGGAGATTCTCAAAGGAAGCAGCCAGATCAAGTATGGCCCTTACACGACAGGTGGAGCGATCAATTTCGTGTCAACCCAGATTCCCAACACCTTTGCAGGACGTGTGAGCATCAGCGCGGGAAGTTTTGCCAACAGGAACATCCACGCTTATGTGGGCAGTTCGCACAAGCACTTCGGCTATCTGGTAGAGGGCTACCACTATGGGTCGGAGGGATTCAAAGAGTTGGACAGCAAGGGAAAGACCGGATTCACCAAGAAGGACCTGTTGGCCAAAGTGCGGGTCAACACCGATCAGGGTGCGAAGATCTATCAGTCATTTACAGTGAAGGTGGGCTATACGGATGAGGTGTCGGACGACACATATCTGGGGCTGACAGAGGAGGATTTTGCGGCCAATCCTTTGCGGAGATATGCAGCTTCGCAGAAGGACCAGATCGTTTCCGACATGCTTCAGTTGTCCGCAACACATGTGGCGCAGTTCGGTGAGCGGTTCAGGCTTACCACCACGGCCTATCGCAACGCGTTCAACCGGAACTGGTACAAGCTCAACGGGCTGCGCGACAGCACTAATGCCTCGGTGGACCTTGGTGCGCTCTTGGAGAACCCGACCGGATTCAATGACGCATACAATGTGATGACTGGGGACAACAGCACACAGGCCAACGCCCTGCAGGTGAGGGCCAACAATCGCAGCTATGAGGCCATGGGCGTGCAGACAGTGTTCGGGACCGACCTTGTTACTGGCAAGGTGACGCATGGCATCGAATTCGGACTGCGGTACCACGTGGATGAGATGGACCGTTTTCAATGGGATGACTGGTATGCCATGGACAATGGGCTGATGACGCTGAGCACGGAAGGCACGCCCGGCACAGAAAGCAACCGCATCGAATCGGCCCAGGCCATTGCCACCTACCTTCAATACAAGGTGAAGGTGGGCAAGTTCACCGCAACGCCCGGTCTGCGGTATGAGCACATCACACTGAATTTGAAGGACTATAAGAAGAACGATCCTGCACGCACAGGCAAGGAGCTGGAGGAGCGGAGCAACACCGTAGATGTGGTGATTCCAGGTATCGGTCTGGACTATGCGTTCTCTGACCATCTGAACACGTTTGCAGGGATACATAAAGGTTTTGCCCCTCCGGGATCGAACGAGGGAGCCCGACCCGAAGAGAGCTTGAACTATGAGGTGGGGGTGCGTTACAACCGGTTCGGTCTTTCGGGCATGCTCGTAGGGTTCATCAATGATTATAGCAATCTGCTGGGTGCCGACCTTGCGGCCGGAGGCGGAGGCGGCACGACAGAGACTTTCAACGGGGGCAAGGCACGTACGGTGGGTGTGGAACTGCAGGTGACCTACGATCTGCTGTCATCGCTCACCAAAGGGTTCGGTCTGCCGATCTCTGTCGCCTATACGTACACGCGTGCCACGTTCCTCAGCGATTTTGAGAGCACCTTCGAGGGTTGGGGAACGGTTTCCTCGGGTGATGACGTGCCCTATCTGGCACCGCATCAGTTGAATGTGATGCTGTCGTTGGAGCACAAGCGGTTCAATGTGAACATCAGTGGAAAGTATATGGATGCGATGCGGACGCAGGCGGGGCAGGGTGAGATTCCTGCAGATCAGCAGACCGATTCGTATCTCGTGCTCGACCTCAGTGCGAGCTATAACCTATTTAAGCGGGTGTCGCTGTTCGGGAGCGCGACCAATGTGACCGATGCGGTGTATTTAGTGGCACGCAGGCCCTATGGTCTCAGACCGGGGATGCCGCGGGCGTTCATGGTGGGGATAAGGGCGGGATTCTGAGCGCCCTTGACACTTTGGACTTTGGTTCCAGTGTAACCCTTGCCCTTTCATCATAGTAGAAGGCCGTCAATGGAAAAGGGGATGAATCCTGTTCCGTGGGGGCCTTTTCATTTCCGCCTGATTTTTCCGTACTTGCGACACCTTTTTACGCCTATTCAAATGATGAAGAAAAATGTAATGAACGGAACCATTGGCGTCCTTGCAATCTGTGTGATGTTCACTGCCGGCTGCGTGTCCGATGTGAAGAAGGACGGTGGTGAAGGGCAGGCCAATGTGGATTCGACCGATGCGTCAGAACGCATCATGACCATCGGTGGCAGCCTGTTCAGCATCCCATCGCCCATTCAGACCGCGATGCTGATCGAGAAATCTGGCGCTGACTAC
The DNA here is from genome assembly GCA_021739625.1 of Flavobacteriales bacterium. Taxonomy (GTDB): domain Bacteria; phylum Bacteroidota; class Bacteroidia; order UBA10329; family UBA10329; genus UBA10329. Next base: position 70,768 of record JAIPBJ010000001.1, read on the forward strand.
AACAAAGGATTTCTGAACGATGCCAAGAAGGTCAATACCTACGCCACCAACTTCCAGAAGGCATTGAATCTGGGCGTGTATGGGGCCGATGTGGGCTATGTGACCATGTATGACCAGAGTCAGGACGCACTGAAATACATGGGTGTCATCAACAAGCTGAGCGATGAGCTGGGCATCACCGGTGCCTTTGACGAGAATCTCGTGAAGCGTTTCGAAGCCAACTTCGGCAAGCGCGACTCAATGTTGAGCATGGTCTCTGTGGCCTATCGTAGCTCCGATGCGTTCCTGAAGGAAAATGACCGCCTGAATATCGGGGCACTGGTGCTGGCGGGTGGATGGATCGAGACGGTCTATTTCTCCACACAGTTGGCACAGAAACATGGCAACAAGGACATCATCAACCGCATAGGCGAGCAGAAGTACACGCTCAACAATCTGGTGAAGATGCTGACCCCCTACTATGACCAGCCTGAGTATGATGCGCTTGTTGATGAACTGATAGAGCTGGCATACGACTTCGATGCCATCGACATCAAGTACACCTACGGTGCTCCTACCGTGGACGTGGCAAGCAAGACCACGACCATCAACAGTAAGACCGAAGTGGTGATCACCAAGGAGCACCTGAAAGCCATCGCAGAGCGGGTTGCGAATCTGAGAAACAAGATCACAGGGTAATCACCATCGAAAAAAAGAGAACACAGACCATGAGAACGATCATCATAGCCCTGTTTGCATTTGTTGGGATGTCCACCGCTGCCAAGGCGCAGTGCGACAGCATCGCCAATATCTGCGCCAAGAACATCACTGGCAATTATATCTCAGACGGACAGTCGTACCGTGCATTGCTCAACGGTGATGAGGTGGCCGAGTTCCGTGCCACCTTCTATGGCGGCAGCACCTACCGCATAGCCGGATGCAGCGGATTCACCGATGGCAATCTGATATTCACCATTTTCGATGAGGATCACAATCGGCTTTTCACAAGCAGCGACCATAAGAATACGCCTTACTGGGACTTCAAGTTCAATTCGACAGTGGACTGCATCATAGAGGCCAGGCTCAACTCGAACAATGTGAGAAGCGGATGTGCCGCACTTGTGATAGGTTTCAAGTGACATTCAACGATCCTGCGTAACAAATGACCCCGATGCAGCGTTGTATCGGGGTCTTTTTTTTGGACAACCTCCCCTGAATGAGCGAACGGATACTACGGGCTCTTATGCAGCTCTTTGCACTGGTGGCGAAAGGCGAAAGCTCTTCGGGCCGCGAAGTGGTGCGCGTATTCCTTAGCCAGCAGCTGGGCTCCTCGTTGGTGGAGAAATATCTGGGGGTGTTTGATGAGTACTTCAAGGAGTATCACGGGGCCGAGGGCGAGGAGAGCGACAAGAAGCGCAAACGCATCTCGAAGAGTTCGGTAAAGATTCTGAAGATATGCACCGACATCAATGCCGAGCTGGTGCAGATGCAGAAGGTGATCGTGCTTTTCCGCCTCCTGCAGTTCATCAACACCGATGGGGCCATCGATGGTCAGGAGTTGGATTTCGTATCCACTGTGGCCGACACCTTCAACATCGATGAGCAGGAGTTTCTGCGTTGCCTTCATTTTGTAAAGGCCACCAAGGACGACCTTCAGGATTCGGAGACCATTCTTGTGGTCAACAACACCGATGGCAAGTATTTGAAGCGTGCGCACCACATCAGGTCGGAGGGGCTGCACGGTGAGATACGGGTGCTGAGCGTTCCGAGCGTAGCGCTTTATGTGTTCCGATACTTTGGCCACGACACGCTGTTCATGAACGGTCAGCCGTTGCAGCCAGAGCGTATCCATATTCTGGGACAGGGGGCGTCCATCCGGGCAACCGGCATGTTGCCGATCCATTACAGCGATATCGTAGGCAGGTTCCTCCGCTCGTCCGTCACGGTCGATGTGACCTTTGAGGTGAAGGACGTGGAGTTTTTCTTCCCCAGCGGAAGACGCGGGCTGCATAAGCTGGTGCTGCGCGAGAACTCTGGCCAGATGCTGGGCATCATGGGAGCCAGCGGAGCGGGCAAGTCCACGTTCCTCAACATTCTGAACGGAACGGAAAGGCCCAGCAAAGGCACAGTGAATATCAACGGCATCAGCATCTACGATGAGCCGAAGAGGGTGGAGGGCCTCATAGGTCATATCTCGCAGGACGACCTGCTGATGGAGGATCTCACGGTGTTCGAGAACCTCTACTATAATGCCCGTCTGTGTTTCGATGGATATGGCAAGTTCCGTCTTGCCAAAATGGTGCTGGCCATGCTCAAGAGCCTCGGGCTGTATGAGATAAGGGATCTGAAGGTGGGCAGCCCGCTCAACAAGAAGATCAGCGGAGGGCAGCGCAAGCGTCTGAACATCGCATTGGAACTCATCCGCGAACCGAGCATCCTTTTCGTGGATGAGCCCACATCAGGTCTTTCATCCCGCGACAGCGAGAACATCATGGACCTACTGAAGGAGCTTGCCCTCAAAGGCAAACTCGTGTTCGTGGTGATCCACCAGCCATCATCAGACATCTACAAGATGTTCGACAAGCTGATGATCCTGGACACAGGAGGCTATCCTGTCTACTACGGAAATCCTATAGAGGCCATAAGTTATTTCAAATCGCAGATCAACGATGTGACCAGCGAGGACGTGGAATGCCATAATTGCGGCAATGTCAGTTCTGAGCAGATCTTCAACATCATTGAGAGCCGGGTGCTGGATGAATACGGTCACCTTACGGAGACCCGTAGAGTGCTGCCCAACGAATGGAACGAGAAGTTCATCGCTTCTCAGCGCATGAACGAACAGCTGGCTGAGGATGATGGGTCGGGACGTCCATTGCCAAAAGGCAGCAAGGCACCATCATGGTTCGAGCAGTTCAAGGTGTTCATCACCCGCGATGTGAAGTCGAAACTGGCCGATGTGCAGTACATCCTCATCAATTTTCTGGAAACTCCTGTTCTGGCGCTGATACTCGCATCACTTGTACGTTATTATCCGAACGATGAGGTCGGCTACTTATTTCGCGAGAACGACAACATACCGGCCTACATGTTCATGTGCGTTGTGGTGGCCCTGTTCTTCGGTCTCACAGTTAGTGCAGAGGAGATCATCAAGGACCGTAAAATCCTCAAGCGCGAGGCATTCCTCAACCTCAGCCGGTCGGGCTATCTCACCTCTAAGGTGATGGTCATGTTCTTCATTTCGGCCGTGCAGACACTGTCGTTCGTGCTCATTGGCAATGCCATTCTGGAGATACAAGGCATGAACATGGCCTATTTTCTGGTGCTGTTCTCCACCGCGTGTTTTGCCAACATGTTGGGTCTGAACATATCCGCAAGCTTTCGGAATGCGGTCACCATCTATATTCTGGTGCCTTTCCTCATTATTCCGCAGCTCCTTTTGAGCGGGGTCATTGTGAAATTCGACAAGCTGAATCCAGGCTTCTCGTCCGATGACTTTGTACCGGTCACAGGTGACGTAATGGCCAGTAAATGGGCCTACGAGGCATTGGCGGTGCATCAGTTCAAGAACAACGCCTATCAGAAGCCCTTGTTCGAATTTGAGAAGGGCATCAGCATGGCCACCTATCGCAAGGACTATTGGATTCCCGAACTGCGCAAGAGAGTGATCACACTCGATGAATTGGTGCGCGCAGATAGCGCAGACAGCCCCAAGGCACTTCGGTTGGCAGACCTCATCGAGGGAGAGGTGAAACTGGAACTTGGCCGCAATACTGCTGTCGGGTTCAGTGGGGTTCAGGAATTGGACGCCCGTCCTATGACCCCCGCGCAATTATGGGAGGTGAAGACCTATCTCGATCAGCTTTCGCGCCACTATGTGAAACTAAGGAACAGCATCGATGCTGACAAGGACAAGGCCATTTCCGCCTTTGTTTCAAGCCCCGAGGACAAGGCGGCATTCAACGCCATGCGCGATGATTGTTTCAATGAGAGCCTGTCGGACCTTGTTCTCAACAGCAACGACTTCTATCGCATCATTGAGCGCAATGGCAGGTTGATCCAAAGGTTGCATCCCATCTATCAGGATCCGGTCGGCAGCCATATCCTACGGTCGCACTTCTTCGCACCCCGAAAGCAGCTGTTCATTTTCTATATAGACACGTATTGGGCCAACGTGCTGGTCATCTGGCTGATGACAGCCCTGCTGGCACTCACCCTGCACCTCGATGCACTGAGCCGTGTACTGAAGTGGTTCGCTGAGTTGACCGACCGTCTGCCTGTGCGCAAAGCGAAGTCGTGACCCCATCTTCTGAACACAAGCCCGATACAGTTGAAAACCTGTTCACAACCTGTTGGTGTCGCGTTGAAAAAATGTGTGTAAAAACTGACCGAATAATTTGGTTGGTGAGCAAATCACCCTTTACATTTGACAATACCAAACAAGGGATAATAGACTGGTCGAAAGACCACTCCCAAAGAGGTCTCAAGGGACAGTTCGGAGGGAGAGCGTCAGAATCCGAAGGTCGGCTTGCCGATCGAGGTGAGGCAGAAAGGGTATGGAAGTCCTGCTTGCAGGACGGAAGTCTGAAGAAGCCAAATGAACCGCCAGCTTGCTGGCGGGGATTGAAGACAAAGTCGATGAACAGTAGTTTGGGGCAAAGCAATGGTTCCTGGCCATTTGCAGAGCGAGCGGGAATCTGTCGTCAAGATGGGTTCCCGCTTTTGTTTTGCACCGGATCGTGAGTTCTTCACCTAAGCTCCCACGCCAACCCCGCGTAGAATTCACGCCCGTGGATGGGGCTGTAGGAATAGGACGTGTCGAACAGCGGGCTGAACCCCACGTTGGCGTTCGGGTCGTTGTAGCCCGTGAGCGGTGAGACGGGCTGGCGATAGTCCATGATGTTCTCCATGCCGATGAACACGCGCAGGTTGGCCTTCATCCAACGGTAGGTCACCTGAAGGTTGTCCAGATAGAACGGTTTGGAGGTTGTGGGCCGTGATACAGGCAGCGGCTGGCCCGTTGCGTCAAGGTCATAGACCAGCGGCAGTTGCATCGGCCCGATGAGGTTGAAGGTGTAGGCGAATTCCAGATGCGCCTTTTTCCAGATGTAGGACAGCACCCCGTTGGCCGACCACTCCGAGGCAAAGGGCAGCATGGTGGTCTCCCAATTGCCAAATTCGTTGCGCTCCGTCTGCCGAGCATTCAGATAATTGAATCCCAATCGGATGCTGACCGGAAATCGGAAGCTGTGGTTCACCAGCGCGCTGATGCCCCACGATTGCACGTGGCCGTCCGTGTTGGCATAGATGATCTGCCCGGGCGTGTCGTAGTTGGGAATGATGCGATTGGTGAAGTAGGTGTAGAACCCGTCCACATCCACGCTGCCTTGCGATTCGCCCAAAGTATAGACGTGGTTGAAGTTGAGGGCAGCGTTGTAGGAGCGTTCAGGTTTCAGCTCTTCCATCAGTACCACTTCGCGCTGGCCCGATATGAAGGCGTGGTCTTCGGTGAAGAGGTTCACCACCTTGAAGCCTGTGCCGAGGTTCAGGCGCATGGTCGTCCACTGGCCGGGGCGGTATTTCAGGTTTATCCTCGGAGAGAAAACAGGCCCGTGGATGTCATAGTAATCCAATCGCGCCCCGCCCAGCAGTTGCCACGCATTCGGTTTCAGTGTCCATTCATCCTGAATGAAAATGCCAGGGATGAACTGCCGTTCAGGGGCCGATTCGGTCGCCACGGTGTTGTCGTCATAGAACTGATAGCGGGCGGTGAGTCCTGCGGTGAGATCGTGCGCTTTCACAGCGCGGTTCCAGATGAGATTGCCGAAGCCTATCCATTGCACGGCCATGTATTGCGCATTGCCATAGTAGCTGTCCTGATTGTGATAGCTGCCAGAGAAGTCGATGCGCAGATGCTCTTTCATCGGCAGTTGATAGGTGCCGAAAAGCTCGCCCCGATAGGTGTAGATGCTCTCGCCATAGGTACTGTCGCTGCCGCGCAGGGTGCGATAGGCGCGGTCGCGCACGAAGGCCTCCACACCGTTGCGCCTGTCCTCATAGTAGAACTTGCCCATCAGTTGCAGCTTGCGGTGGTCTTTCCGCTTCATCGTCCATTTGGTGAAGGCCGACACGCGCTCCATATTGATCACATCTCCAAAACCGTCCTTGTTGTCATCGAAATAGATGTTGGCCGTGCCCACATTCGCTCCGATTGTCCCATTCCACTTCCCAACCCTTGGCGACCACGCCACATTGGCGAATGTCTCCAGATTGGAACTGACGCGTACATCGGCCGCAAAGCGCGGCTGATCCACAGGGTTCTTGGTGATGATGTTGATGACGCCCGCCATCGCCTCAGAGCCATAGAGCGTGGAGTTAGGCCCTTTGATCACCTCTATCCGGTCGATCATCTGCACGGGGATGCCGTTCATGCCATAGACTGAGGCCAGATTGCCATAGATGGGGCTGCCGTCCACCAGCAGCGCGGTGTATTGCCCTGGAAAACCGTTGATGCTGATGCTGTTGGTGTTGCAGACCCCGCAAGCCACCACCTCCTGCACCCCGTTGATCAGTTTAAGCGCCTGCATCACGTTGGTGGGCGAGGTGGTGCGTTCCAACAGTTCGGTGGTGATGACCTCCACCTTCACGGGCGATGCGGTGACGAAGCTCTCTTTCATCGTGCCGCTCACCACCACTTCCTCCAGTCCGAGGGCATCGGTCATCAGGCGCACCGTGCCGAGCAGCACGTCCTTGCCTTGCACGGTCACCTTCACTTCCTCCCTTCGGAAACCGATGGCGCTGAAGAGCAGTGTGTAGTTGCCATCCTTGACCTCCTTCAATTGGAACCCACCATGTTCATCAGCGGCTGCTCCAATGGAAGTGCCTTGGAGCAGCACGTTGGCAAACGGCACAGGGCCATCTGCTGCCATCACCTGCCCGGTCACCGCATGTTGTGCCAGCGTATCTGATAGGCCTAAAGTGAGCAAAAGGTATGAGAGTACTTGCAGCTTCATCGGGGGGTCGGCAAATCTACATGATTTAGATGAGTCTAAAAATAAATTTAGATAAAAGTAATAAGTACTTTTGGCGCATGGAAAATTCTTTCACCGAAGAGAACTATCTCAAGGCCATTTACAAGTTGTCGAGAAGGACAAATGGTGGGGTGAGCACCAATGCCTTGGCCGAACGGATGGACACCAAGGCCAGCTCTGTCACCGATATGCTCAAGCGGCTATCGTCCAAGAAACTGGTTGATTATCAGAAGTATCAGGGAGTGACGCTGACGGACAAGGGACTGAAAGTGGCGGTGGATATCATCCGTAAGCACCGCTTGTGGGAGGTGTTCCTGGTGGAGCATCTCGGTTTCGGGGAGCACGAGGTTCATGATGTGGCCGAGCAGATGGAACACGTGAGCAGTCCGCTGTTGGTGGAGCGGTTGGACAAGTTCCTGAACCATCCGAAGTATGACCCTCATGGTGGCCCCATCCCGGATGCGGACGGCAAGTTTCCAGCACCTACGCGTGTCAAGCTGGACGAACTGCCCGTTGGAAAGCAGTCGAAGGTGCTGGGCGTGACCGAACATTCGGACAGTTTTCTCGCTTATTTGAAGAAAGTGGGCCTCGACCTCGGTCAGCAGTTCACCCTCATCGACCGCCACGATTTCGACCGCTCGGTGGATCTGCTGCTCAATGGTGAACCCTTGCACGTGAGTCATGAGGTGGCCCGTCACATTTTTGTATCGAACTGATGATGGACTTCATTCCCCAATGGTTTCTCGCCCTCTCGCCTGTGATGCAGGCCCTCGTGGCCACCACTGGCACCTGGCTGCTCACTGCGGCAGGTGCCTCCCTCATCTTCTTTGTCAAGACACTGAACCGTCAATTGCTGGACGGTATGCTCGGTTTTACGGGCGGTGTGATGGTGGCGGCCAGTTTCTGGTCGCTGCTCGCCCCGGCCATCGCCATCAGCGAGCAGACCAGCCCGAATGTCCCAAACTGGTTGCCGGCCGCTCTGGGTTTCATGGGCGGGGCGCTGTTCCTGTACTCGTTGGACAAGGTGCTTCCTCACCTTCACATCAATTTTCCGATAGAGAAGAAGGAAGGGGTGGAGACCAATCTCAAGAGTCCGCTGTTGCTGGTGTTGGCCATCACGCTGCACAACATTCCTGAAGGACTGGCCGTTGGGGTGGCCTTTGGGGCCGTGGCCCATGGGGTGGAAGGTGCCACTATCGGTTCGGCCATCGCACTGGCCATTGGCATAGGGCTTCAGAATTTCCCAGAGGGTCTGGCCGTGGCCGCACCCATGCGCAGACTGGGGGTAAGCCGGTTCAAGAGTTTCTGGTATGGGCAGTTGTCGGCCATCGTGGAACCCTTGGCGGGGGTCATAGGGGCTGCGGCCGTCATCTATGCGTTGCCTGTTCTGCCTTATGCGCTTGCATTTGCAGCCGGTGCCATGATCTATGTGGTGATCGAGGAGGTGATACCCGAGACACAGCTGGACAAGTATGCCGATACATCCACCCTGGGCTTCATTGCGGGCTTCACCATCATGATGATACTTGACGTGTCGCTGGGGTGATGGGTTGGGATGTGGTGTTTGTCAGCAAAAGCCTCAATTGCCAACAGAGGCCGAACTACTTTCGCGGCCTCAGAACCGACCGACATGCAAAAGCACCGCAAGTTCAACCCCTGGCATGATGTTTCTCCCGGTGACAAGATGCCGCAGTTCGTCAATGGCATCATCGAGATTCCCCGTGGAAGCCGGGCCAAATATGAGCTGGACAAGGACAGCGGCCTGCTGAAGCTGGACCGGGTGCTCTACTCATCGGTGTATTACCCTGCCAACTATGGTTTCATTCCGCGCAGCTACTGCGATGACCACGATCCGTTGGACATTCTCGTGCTGTCGCAGATAGAAGTTGTGCCTATGTGCATTGTGCCTGCCAAGGTCATCGGAGTGATGCGGATGTTGGACCAGAACGAGGCTGATGACAAACTCATTGCCGTGGCGGCAGGCGACCCCAGTGTGAGCCACATGAACGACATCAGCGAACTGCCCGACCATTTCCTATCGGAGATGCGCAACTTCTTTGAGGACTACAAGAAGCTGGAGAAAAAGACCGTGGTGGTTGAGGATTTCCTCGGCCGCGAGCTGGCCTGGGACATCCTCAATGACAGCCTTCGGATGTACGAGGAGCATTTCAAGGGGATTTAGGACAGGAAATGGCTCAGCGGAGCCCGGTCGGTCCTCTGCGCCACTTCGCTGATGACTTCCATCACTTCGCTGGTGAGCTGCGGGCCCCAGCAGAGCGTTGACATCAAGCAGCGAATGTTCTCCGCCTCGCGGCAGAAATCGTGCGCCATGCGGCAGAAGCCCCGCGCCATCCCGCAGAAGCCCCGCGCCTCCGCCAGCCCTTTGCTGGCAAGGGTTTCAGATAATCTGGCGAACGCATGATCTCTGCGGGCCGAAAACGGGTTTTGGCGAAACTGACAACAATCAGTTCTGCTGCTGACCACTCTCAGACCTGTTCGGAATTCGGCCCGATTCCTTTGGCCTCGGAAATCCCCGATCCCGATGAGCGTCATCATCATCCTCATTTCAATCAGTCTGGTATTCGCCTTAGGTTTTCTCATGGCCTTCATCTGGGCCATGAACGACCGCCAGTTCGAGGATGACCACACCCCTGCGGTGCGGATGCTCTTTGATTCGTTGCCCTCGAAGGGGAAGCCGGAGACCGGAGATCGGAAATCAGAAAAATCAGAAGAGGCTCCCATCTCATCTGCAGCCCCTTGCCTCAATCCGCTGACTGCTAAAGACCAGCAGCGAACAGCGAACAGCTTTTCATAACCAGTCACTCATCACTCATCACGATCAAACATGAAGGAGCAATTCAATTACGACAACGGCATCGTCCGCAAGTTCGCCATCGCCACCATGGTGTGGGGTGCGGTGGGCATGTTGGTGGGACTCATTGCCGCGTTGCAGATGGTGTCGCCCGTTTTCAACTTCCTCACGGATTTCCTGACATTCGGAAGGATCAGACCGCTGCACACCAATGCGGTGATCTTCGCATTTGTAGGCAATGGCATCTTCATGGGGGTTCACTACTCGCTGCAGCGGCTGTTGAAGACCCGGATGTGGAGCGACCTGCTCAGTAACATCAATTTCTGGGGATGGCAGCTCATCATTCTCTCTGCGGTGCTCACGCTGCCTTTCGGCTTCACCTCGGGCAAGGAATATGCCGAGCTGGCCTTGCCCATCGACATTGCGATAGCGCTGATCTGGGTGGTGTGGGGTGTCAACATGTTCATGACCATTTTCAACCGTAGGGAACGCCATCTGTATGTGGCCATCTGGTTCTTCATCGGAACGTTCGTCACGGTGGCCATGCTGCACATTGTGAACTCGTTCGCCATGCCATTCTCCTTCCTTCACAGCTACTCATGGTATGCTGGCGTGCAGGATGCCTTGGTGCAATGGTGGTATGGCCACAATGCGGTGGCGTTCTTCCTCACAACGCCCTATTTGGGACTGATGTACTATTTCATCCCCAAGGCGGCCAACCGTCCGGTGTATTCCTATCGGCTGTCCATTATCCACTTCTGGGCATTGCTGTTCATCTATATCTGGGCCGGGCCTCACCACTTGCTCTACACCGCGCTCCCCGACTGGGCTCAGGCACTGGGAACCGCGTTCAGTGTCATGCTCATCGCTCCATCTTGGGGCGGTATGCTCAATGGACTGCTCACCTTGCGTGGTGCATGGGACAGGGTGCGCGAGGATGCCGTGCTCAAGTTCATGGTGGTGGCCGTAACGGCCTACGGTATGGCAACTTTTGAAGGCCCCATGCTTTCGCTCAAGAACGTAAATGCCCTGAGCCACTATACCGACTGGACAGTGGCCCACGTACACATCGGTGCGCTGGGATGGAACGGCTTCCTCACCTTCGGCATGCTCTACTGGCTGTTCCCAAGAATGTGGAACACCAAGCTGTTCTCCACCAAACTGGCCAATACGCACTTCTGGTTGGGCACATTGGGCATATTGTTCTATGCACTGCCTATGTACTGGGCAGGGTTCACCCAGAGTCTGATGTGGAAGGAGTTCACTGCCGAAGGTTTCTTGGCCTATCCGAACTTCTTGGAAACAGTGACCCAGCTGAAACCGCTTTATGCTTTACGCGCCTTTGGCGGTGCCATCTACCTTACCGGTGTGATCATCATGATCTACAACCTCATCAAGACCGCCAAAAGCGGTGTGTTTGAGGCCAATGAGCCGGCCGAGGCACCTGCACTGGAGAAGAACGTGAGCATCAAAGGCGAGACATGGCACCGTGCCTTGGAGCGCAGACCCGTTCAGATGCTGGTCTTCAGTCTCGTTGCAGTGAGCATCGGTGGCATCATCGAGATCATCCCTACATTCCTCATACAGAGCAATGTGCCCACTATCGCAGCGGTGCAACCATATACCCCGCTTGAACTGGAGGGTCGCGATATCTATATAAAGGAAGGGTGCAACAACTGCCACTCGCAGATGGTCCGTCCGTTCCGCTCAGAGACCGAACGCTATGGAGAATACAGCAAGGCGGGTGAGTTCGTCTATGACCACCCGCACCTGTGGGGCTCCAAACGCACAGGTCCCGATCTGCACCGTATAGGTGGCAAGTATGGCGACAGTTGGCACTATAACCACATGTACGACCCAGGCAGCATCTCTCCCGGCACCATCATGCCAAGCTATCCGTGGCTCATCGAGAGGACTGTGGACAGCAGCGTGACACCCAAGAAGATAAATGCCATGCGCACGTTGGGTGTGCCATATTCCGAGAATTATGAGAATCAGGCGGTGGCCGACATGCAGACACAGGCCAATGCCATTGCCGCCAACCTGAGGAAAGAAGGCATCGAGGTGCTTCCTGAGACCGAGATAGTGGCACTCATAGCCTACCTCCAACGCTTGGGAACGGACATTAAGAAATAAGCGAATCAGCGAATCAGGTTTTCAGCAAATCAGCGAAAGGCGAACAGCGAATAGCGAAAGGCGAGAAAGCCCCATCACCAAATCAGCCAATAGGTAACAGCTAAAGGCTTAAAGCTTAAAAAGATGCTCAAATTCATAAAACACCATCTGGAGACCATAGCAGGGATAGAGATCTATCCACTGCTCTCCTTCATCATCTTCTTCACCCTGTTCGTAAGTGTGCTGGTTTACGTTGTTTGGCAGCGCAGAGCTCATTTCGACCACATGGGAATGCTCCCGCTGGAGGATGGAAAAATCTTGGACCCGAAAAACTGACCGACAATGAAAAGTAACATGAAACAACGGATAGCAGCCTTCATGCTCATGCTTATGGCTTCGCCCATGGCCTTGCTGGCACAGGAGAAGGATCCCACTCCACCTTGGAAGAACGTTGTGTCAGCGGACGACACCTTTGTGTTCTATGTCCTTGCAGGGCTGGCCCTGTTGCTGTTCGCACTGATCTGGACCGTAGCGGGCGTCACCAAAGGACTTACCTCTGACAGCGGTATCTGGAAGAGCCGTTGGAATGCCACGGCAATAGCAGCCTTGGTGGCCATTGGCAGTTCCTTGGCACTTCCTTCGACCGTGATGGCCGCAGGCGGAGCAACTGCTGCACCACTATTCGCGATGAGTGACGGACTGTTCTGGACCATGATCGCGGTGAACGGTTTCCTCGCATTCATTCTGTTCATGATGCTGTACAATCTGAGCAAACTCATCAGGTCGCTGCGTGGCAGCACAGAGCAGAAGGAGCTGACCTTGTTGGAGAAGTTGAGTAAGTCCCTCACCGCGTCAGTGCCTATTGAGCGCGAGGCCGATGTGATGACCGACCACAGCTATGACGGCATCCGCGAGCTTGACAACCGCCTTCCACCCTGGTGGGTCTATATGTTCTATGCGACCATCATCTTTGGAGGCATCTATCTCTATCACTTCCAAGTGAATCCCATACCGGGTCTCGACAAATTGATTCTGCTCGGCCCTGTTGAAAAGGGCACCCAGATCGATCAGTATGAACTGGCCATGGCCGAAGGTGAGGCTGCGAAGGCCGCATTTCAAGAGAAATCGGGCGGTGCGGTGAATGAGACCAACGTGACCCTGCTGACCGATGCTGCAAGCCTTGCCAAAGGACAGGAGACCTTTGTAAGCCTTTGTCAGGCCTGCCATACCGCCAACGCGGCCGGTGCTCCCAATTCTGTCGGACCCAATCTGACAGACGAGTACTGGATTCACGGTGGTGGCATCCAGAACATTTTCAAGACCATCAAATACGGTGTCCCGGCAAAAGGCATGATCTCGTGGGAAGCTCAGTTGAGCCCGGTACAGATGCAGCAGGTGGGCAGTTGGATCTGGTCGCTTCAGGGCACCACGGTGGTAGGAGGCAAGGATCCACAGGGCGACAAATGGTCCGAGTTGGGTACAGCAGCCCCCGTGGACAGCTCTGCAACAGCATCCGGAAACACGGATGTTGTTGTCGGGAATTGATCTTCAGTTCAGAACCCCCCAATTCATATCATCGTGAGCAATGAATCAGATAGTTCTTCCAGTTCTGACCCTTCCATAACGTCAAGTGGAGAGGCGGCATTCCGTGACCGCCTCTCCACTTTGGACGCCAAAGGGTCACGTAAATGGATCTATCCCAAGAAGATTTTCGGGAAGTATTTCAACGCAAGGACATGGCTCAGCTATGTCCTTCTCGTGTTGATGTTCACAGGCCCGTTCCTACGCATCGGGGGCGAACCAGTGCTGATGTTCAACATCCTCGAAAGGAAGTTCATCATATTCGGCAAGATCTTCTGGCCACAGGATTTCTACCTCTTCGGTCTGGCCACAGTGACGCTCATCGTTTTCGTCATCCTGTTCACCGTGGTTTTCGGGAGGCTGTTCTGCGGCTGGGTCTGCCCGCAGACCATCTTCATGGAAATGCTCTTCCGCAGGATCGAGTACTGGATTGAGGGCGACTGGAAACATCAGCAGAAGCTCGATTCGCAGAAATGGGACTGGGAGAAGATCCGCAAAAAGGGGCTGAAACACTTCCTGTTCTTCGGAATCTCGTTCATTATTGCCAACACATTCCTGGCCTATATCATTGGAAGCGATCAATTGATTGACATTATCACCTCACCGCCTACGGAACACATGGCAGGTCTAGTGGCCATTCTGGTGTTCACGTATGTTTTCTATGGAGTGTTTGCCAAGATGCGCGAGCAGGTATGCACCAATATCTGTCCTTATGGCCGCCTGCAAGGTGTGCTTCTCGACCGCAATTCGATGATCGTGGCCTACGACCACAAGCGTGGCGAGGGCCGTTCCATGTGGCGCAACAAGGAGGATAGACGGGCAGCCGGCAAAGGCGACTGCATCGACTGTCATCAGTGTGTGGACGTGTGCCCTACCGGCATTGACATCAGGAACGGTACGCAACTGGAATGTATCAACTGCACCGCCTGCATGGATGCCTGCGACCACGTGATGACCAAGGTGGGATTGCCCACTGCCCTCATTGGCTACAAGAGCGAGGAGAGCATCAACACCGGAGTGCGGTTCAGATACACGGCAAGAATGATCGCCTACACGGTGGTGCTCACCATACTTGTCGGGGTGATGACCGCACTGATCGTCACCCGGGCCGATGTCGGTGCCACGTTGCTGCGCACCCCGGGAATGATTTTTCAAGAGCATGACGGTCAGGTGAGCAATCTCTACAACTACAAGATCATCAACAAGACAGGTGTGGAAATGCAGCTTGAACTGCGCCTTCTGCAATCTGAAGGAACCCTGCGCCTGATCGGTGAACTGCCCGCCACCCCGCCAGCAGGTGTGACCGAGGGAGCCCTGTTCATCGATATTCCACGCAGTGCGGTGCAGGACCGCAACACCAAGGTCACCATCGGCATTTACTCCGAAGGCAAATTGGTGAGAAAGATGAGGTCAAGTTTCATAGGACCCATACCCGGAACTCACATCAAGGAAGGACATGATAGTGATGAAGAGGGTGAACCTGAATCTTCAGATAAGGATTAGACCATGGGAAACATGAATTCGAAACAGGAGAAGGAGACTTCCAGACCAGAAGGCAATCTGTTCGGACTGAACTGGGGCCACCGCATCGCGCTCGCATACATCGGTTTCGTACTCTTCATGATAGGGCTGGTTGTAATGGCCTTCCAGCAGAAATTCGACCTTGTTGCCGATGATTACTATGCTCAGGAAATTGCCTATCAGGGCCGCATCGATCAGATGGACAATGCCAAGGCGAAGAACTACACCCTGACAGTAGAGCAGAGCAGCGATGAGGTGACCCTTCGTTTTCCTACGGCCTCCACCGGAGTCCGTGTGCAGTTCTTCCGTCCATCTGATGAGACCATGGACATCCACCGCACCTCGGAAGAGTCAGTGATGGAACTGATATTCCTCAGAAGTGACCTCAGTTCAGGAAAATACCTTGTCAAGGCAGAATGGCAGGCGGATGGAAAGGTGTACTATGAGGAGAAGGCGATTGTAATCAATTGACAATGAACAATCATCAATGCATAATTGAGTTCTCAAGGAACCCTGTCCACCCCCACATTCCCTAATTGCACATTGCTAATTGATAATTGAACGAAGTGTTTATCCCCGCATTCATCATCGGAGCCCTCGGCAGTTTCCATTGCATCGGCATGTGTGGCCCGATTGCAATGGCCGTGCCTATGGGCAGGAGTGGTGATTGGAGCGGAATCATCCGTGGTCTGTCCTACAACGTGGGGCGGGTCATTACCTATGCGATGCTCGGTCTGATAGTCGGGTTGGTCGGACAGCGTTTGGCGCTCGGAGGATACCAGCAGATGCTGTCCATCACCATCGGTGCGATCATTCTACTGGCCGTTTTGATGCCGCGCAGCATCACCAGAAAAATGGATCCTGCTTCTAAAGTGGCCGTATGGCTGATGAGGGCCAAGTCGGTGTTCGGCACTGCGCTGCGATCAAAGTCACCGCTTGGGCCGTTGGGTCTGGGCCTGCTCAATGGACTGCTGCCCTGCGGAATGGTCTATGTCGGAATGGCCGGGGCCTTGGCCGTGGGCAAAGTCATGGAAAGCACGCTGTTCATGGTCGCGTTCGGTCTGGGCACACTACCGATGATGCTTGCCGTACACATGGCGGGCAACCTCATCTCCATCAATCTCCGCGCCCGCATCCGCAGCCTGTTGCCTTATGCCTTCGCAGTGATGGGCGCACTGTTCATTCTGCGTGGCATGGGCCTTGGGATTCCTTATGTGAGCCCTTTTATGGGTGCAGTTGTGGAAGTTGGAAAAGAGTGCAGATAAATGATCATATATCCGATTGTAGAACCTATAAATGAACGAATAGGCCGATTCGGCAGCATGCGAACATGCAGACACCGCATGTCCATCACCTGATAACCCTCCCTAAAGTGAACACCGCTCTCATACGCAAATACAACATTCCCGGCCCGCGCTACACGAGCTATCCCACCGTGCCCTATTGGGATGCGGAGGGTTTCAGCACCGATGGCTGGGAGAAACACGTCAAGGATGTATTCTCTCGGACGAACGCATCTGAGGGCATCAGCCTTTATATCCACCTGCCTTTCTGCGAGAGTCTGTGCACCTATTGTGGATGCAACAAGCGCATCACAAAGAATCACGGGGTGGAAATGCCCTATATAGGATCGCTGTTGCAGGAGTGGGCCATCTATCAGAAACTCTTTCATTCTGTGCCACGGATCAGCGAACTCCATCTTGGTGGGGGCACGCCTACCTTCTTTTCCCCAGAAAACCTGCGTTTGCTGATGAACGGACTGACCAACAGTTCCATTCTTACTCAGGGAGCAGAGCTCAGTTTTGAGGCGCATCCCAACAACACGACACAGTCCCATCTGGAGGAGCTGCATTTTCTCGGTTTCCGTAGGTTGAGTCTGGGAGTTCAGGATTTTGACCCCGAGGTGCAGAAGGCGATCCATCGCATCCAACCTTTTGCGAATGTGAAACGCGTGACCGACCTCGCACGTGGAATCGGATACACATCTGTGAATTTCGACCTCATATATGGTCTTCCCAAGCAGACAAAGCAAAGTGTGCGCGACACCATTGATCAGACATTGGGCCTGATGCCCGACCGCATTGCCTTCTACAGCTATGCGCACGTACCTTGGAGCAGTCCATCGCAGCGCGGTTACAGCGAGGACGACCTGCCTACGGATGAGCACAAGCGCGAGCTTTATGAACTTGGCAAGGCCATGTTCCTTGAGGCCGGTTACCTTGAAATAGGCATGGATCATTTCGCCCTGCCTGATGACAGCCTCAGTCATGCGGACCAGGATGGCACACTGCACCGCAATTTCATGGGATACACCACGCGCAGCACACATCTCATGGTCGGACTCGGTGTGTCGGCCATCAGCGATGCGTGGTCAGCGTTCGCGCAGAATGAGAAGACCGTGGAGGACTATCAGAAACGTGTGGCAGATGGTCAACTGCCGGTGTTCAGAGGGCATCTTCTCACTGAAGAGGACCTCCAGATCCGACAGCACATACTCAATCTGATGTGCCGTCATCAGACCAAATGGATCACAGATCAGAAACTGAAGCTCGATGTGCATGGCATGCTCATGCGCCTTACCGAACCGATCGATGATGGACTCGTGTCGGTCCTTCCCCATGGACTTGAGGTGACCGACAAAGGCAGGCCTTTCATCCGCAACATCTGCATGGCCCTGGATGAGCGGCTCTGGCGCGATGAGCCGAAGGGGCGGATATTCTCATCAACGGTGTGACCTGAACAGACCGGTTGGAATAGAAAAGC
>JAIPBJ010000072.1 GCA_021739625.1 Flavobacteriales bacterium
GGCCACCATGACCGAGGAGACCTTCTCCCGTATCCGGCAGCCTGTGTTCGTGGGCTGCTACTATCGCAACGAAACGGAGCAGGACAATGTGGTGTCGGTGGCTGCCATGCGTGCCATGATGCCGAAGTTGGGCAGCGGAACGGCAGCGCAGCGGCTGGTGGAGTTCCCAAATGCCGGCAACCACGTCATCACCAACCCGATGCGATCGGGCGACATTGACGGGGTGAAGGCCGGGACGCGGAAATTCATACGGGAGGTGCTCGAACTGCGACCTGCAGTCACAGAGGTGCAGTGACCACATCGGCAAGGGCCGTGCGCATGTCGCGGATCCTGAGGGCCGTGGGATAGAGGTTGTTCCAGCGGTTGCCGGCCCCCTTCACCAGTCCGAGGACAAGCCCACGGTAGCGCACTGCTGCAAACCCTTTGGCACCACTGGCCGGCAGCGGATTGCCCCTCAGATACTGCACTGCATCTGCCAGTTGCACATCTATCATTTGAAAATGACCCTCTGTGAGGAACGCTGCCGCAGCATAAGCGTGTGACGGCATCCACTGTCCTTTGGCGGTGTGGGCCACTTCAACCCCGAACTGCAACGGATAGACCTGCCGCGAAATGGACGGGAACAGTTGGTACAGCCTGGGCGTGACGGCCACGATGCGCTCTCCATGGCGCACCATGGTGAGATGGTCGCTGGCCATGGGCATCCATGGCAGGTGCCCGTTGGCAGGCAGCTCCTTCCAGAAACCTTTGGGGGCCGATGGCCCGGATGCTTCGCCATGGCCGGGCTTTCTTATGATGGAAAGGAAGAATCCCTCGGCCCTTGTGAGGTGCGGCATGAAACGGTAGGCGATGACGCCTTGCCCTTCCGCCTCGGTGATGCCCCAAGCTTCGCGCAGCGGAACAGGGATGCACGTGCCCCCCCACTCCACCATCCGGGCCACGTTCTCCTCATTCTCTGCGCGGTTGTAGGTGCAAGTGCTGTAGATGAGGTGGCCGCCCGGCCGCAGGGCGGTCCAAGCGTGCTGCAATATGTCGCACTGGCGCGAGGCGCAATGTGCCACGGCCTGATCGGACCAGTGCTGCATGGCATCAGTGTCCTTGCGGAAAAGGCCCTCGCCCGAACAGGGGGCATCCACCACCACGAGGTCGAACAGGTGGGGCAGGCCGCTGAACAGCGCGGGGTCGCTCCCAGTGACACAGGCGTTGGCGCGGCCCCATTTGGCGATGTTGTCGCAGAGGATTCGGGCGCGTGGGCGCACCACCTCGTTGCTCACGAGCAGGGCATCGGCCCCGAGCAGCGAGAGCAGATGGGTCGATTTGCCACCGGGAGCGGCACAGAGGTCGAGGGCCACGCAGTCGGCCCCGAGCAGGCCGCAGGCATTCACGGCCTGTTCGAGGAACATTGAACCGGCCTCCTGCACATAGTAGGCCCCAGCATGGAACAGCGGGTCGAAGGTGAAGGTGGGCCTGTGGTCGAGATAGTATGCACCGGTGGCCCATGGCACGGGGTCTGCGAGGGGGCCTCGCTGCCACTTGGCCCCGTTGATGCGGATGCTGACCGGTGGCGGGGCATCGTGGGCATCCACGAAGGCCTGCTGCGATGCGGCATCGAGCACCCCCGTGCGGGAGGCTACAAGGGCGAGGAGTTCGTTACGGGTCAATCTCCCGATGATTTTTTGGGGTTCCGCCCGGTATCTGTCACCCGTTTGAACAGTTCATCTGTGGTGATGCAACGTGTCCATCCCTTCTTTCGCAGTCCATTCACCAATCGTCTGTCACCACTCCAGAACATGGCCTTGGCATGCTCTGCAAGGGCCACGAACTCAGTGTCATCCACATCAATGTCGTGCGTCAGGTCAAAGGCCTTGGCATACTGCTTCTTCGGTATCAGACGCACATCGATCAATCTGATGCGAGATATGACAAGCTGGGTCACCATGTCCATCTCAGCTACAGAATAGCCTGAAAGTTTCATCAGTTTTTCTCGGTGTTCCTCCAACTCCGAGAGCAGATGCCCGGTAGCGTAGAAATTGAGATTTCTGGATGGGCCCAGCAGAATACCAGCTATTCTGCTGTTGGTGTTGAGAATCGCACTGAAGGCGATATTGGTATCGACCACTACTCTCATAGGCCCAATTTGGCCTTGGTACTTTCCCAGCGGCCTTTCTTCACCTCCTTGACCAGTGCATCCACTTCTTTCTGGGTGGCCTTGGAGGTTGCAGTCAGGGTGCGGTGGGTAAGTAGGTCGGCCATGTCCTGAAGTTCGTCAATGCTCATCTTGCCGGAGAGCCTGAAGATCACCTCGTCTGCTGTTCTCTGAATGATCATGGGTTCTGTCTGAGGGTGGGCATCAAAGGTAATTGATAACGGAATGTGCTCATAGCCCACTATCTGTGGTGGAATGTGCCACAGGGGGCTGCGCAAAGAGCAGCTTGGTGCCGGCCCACGTGGTGCGGAAGAGTTCGGAGTGGCGGTAGCGTTCCAGATGTGCCTCCGATTCCCATTCAGAGAGGGTGAAGAAGACATGGGGCTGCTCTGTATCGCGCATGAGCCGCACGCCCATGCAGCCCTCGGAGGCCCTGATGAGGCCGCTGCTGCGGTTGAAGATGGCGATGAATTCCCCTACCATGTCGGGTTGGAAGGTGAGACGTACGATGCGTGTGACCATGGTTCAGGCTGTGGGCGCGAAGCTAAAGCGATCGGGCGGGTCGGGGTTCTATGTCAATGCTCATGGCTCATAGAATACCGCCAAGGTCGGGCAGCTTGTCGGAAAGCGGGCGCACGCGTGTACTGTTGATTCGGGCGCGTTCGCTTTTCATAAGGAGACCATCACTGATAGAAAGGGCGCATTCGCACATCGAAAATGTTCAATCGCACATCGAAAATTCCCGATCGCACATCGAAAGGGCGCATTCGAATATCGAAAATTCTCAATCGCATATCGAAAATTCTCAATCGCACATCGAAAATTCCCAATCGCACATCGAAAATTCCCGATCGCACATCGAAAGGGCGCGTTCGCATATCGAAAATTCTCAATCGCATATCGAAAATTCTCAATCGCACATCGAAAATTCTCAATCGCACATCGAAAATGTTCAATCGCACATCGAAAATGTTTGTTCGCAGTTGATTTGAGCGCAATCGCAGTTGATTTGAGCGGGTTCGCACATCGAAAGAGTTCAATCGCACATCGAAAGAGCATGTTCGCACATCAAAAGAGTTCCATCGCACATGGAAAGAGCGCGTTCGCACATCAAAAGAATTCTATCGCACATCAAAAGAGTTCCATCGCACATCGAAAGAGTTCTATCGCAATTGATTTGAGCGCCTTCGCAGTTGAATTGGAGACACGCGTAAAAATTCAGACACTTGAATATCAGTCATATACAATGGAAAGATAGGAGAACCGCTTGAAAAGCACAATACGGCAGATGCCGGATACCGATCCTTTGCAGGTGTTCTTCGCATTCGATGGACCGAGCGCAGGCTGTCTGAGAATGGGAGGCAAAAACCTTGGGCGGGCATGCAGTTGCATACATCTGAGGAATAATCCAGGATGAACGTGGGCAGTCCGGGTGGGAATTTTGTCGTCCCTATTTCAAAGTGATTACTTTTGAATCACAAGCAAGGTGACACGCTATGCTGAGGATATCGCCCTGAAACAAGCCATCAACCCTGAACCTGTTGTCATGAAGAGCTTTCTACTGACAGGAATTGCGGCCCTATTTGCCGCACAGACCCTTGCCCAGTCCCGTATCCGGCCTGTTCGGCTCACCCTTTTGCCCGAGCAGTTCGAGGCCATTGACGGAAGGGTGTCGGTCCAGATCCTCTCCGCTGGGCATCGGCCCGCTGGCAAGGAGGCCGATGCCAGTGGCAATGGCAATGGCAGGCCCAACCTCAGCTTCGGCTTCAAAGGTGGCAGGAAACTGGACCGCGATCTGGGATTCAACAACCACTTGCCCGGTTGGATGCAGTACAACCTGCAACCCCATATCAACCTATTTTCGGAAGATCAGCCTGCTTTCAGGCCAAATGCGCACGGCATCATTCCAAAGACCATGGAACCCATTTACCGCGATGCGCAGGACATGCAGCGCGAACCTCTGCCTGAGTAGCCACAGCATCATGAGGAGACGCAGGTGAACGGGCAGGGAGACGCGATGAATCGCGTCCCTACTCGAAGCGCAGGCTCTCGATGGGGTCGAGGTTCGATGCCTTGATGGCCGGATAGATGCCGCTGACCACCCCGGTGACGAAGCACAGCACCACCCCCACTGTGATCCACAGCCACGGAATGATGAACCCGCCCCCGATGAAGCCCGACACCGCATTGCCTATGCCGATGCCCAGCAGGATGCCTACCGCACCGCCCATCACCGAGATGACCACCGCCTCGACCAGAAACTGCAGGCGGATGAACCCCTTGGTGGCCCCCAATGCCTTGCGCACGCCTATTTCGCGGGTGCGCTCGGTGACGGAGACCAGCATGATGTTCATCAGCCCGATGGCCGCCCCCATGAGCGTGACTATGCCGATGAGCAGCCCAGCCACCTGCACCTGATAGAGGTTGTCGCCCAGAATGCGCGAGAGGTTGTCGCTGCGGATGACCTCGAAATTGTTCTCTTCCTTGGCCGTGAGCCCGCGCGACACGCGGAAAACTCCCACGGCCTCGCTGATGGACTCGTCAAGCCGGTCGGCACCGGGTGCCAGCACACTTACGGTGAACGAGGTGCTGCCCCCCAGATAGTTCTGCCGGGCGTTGGTGAGGGGGATCATGCAGGTCTTGTCGCCCCCGAAACTCATGCTGCTGCCCTTTTCGGCAAGCACCCCGATCACCGTGTATCGATAGGCCCCCACCATCACCAGTTTGCCGATCGGGTCCTGCTTCTTGTCGAACAGTGCATCGCGAACCTCGGCCCCGATGATGATGACCGGGATGCCGAACCGCAGCTCGTGCTCTGAGAAGTTGCGGCCGTGGGCGATCCCATAGCCGCTCACCGCGAAGTAGGCATCATCGCAGCCCATCACGTTGATGTTGGGCTGCGTGGCCTTGGAGCCGTGCTTCAGTTTGGCCGAGAAACTGGCCATGGCCGAAACAGAGACCTGCCCCGGATAATGGAACGTCTCCTTGAACTGTACCGCCTCGCGGTATCCGATGCGCGCGAAGGTCTTGGGCCTGCGTCCCGCATGGCCTATGCGCACATTCGACCCCTTGTTGCGGATGGTGAAGGTGTTGGCCCCCATGCTGGTGAAATTGCTGTTGATGGAGCTGCGGATGCCATCGATGGAGGTGAGAATGCCTACCAGGGCGGTGATGCCGATTGCGATGATGAGCATGGTGAGGATGGTGCGCAGCCACTGCCCACGGATGGACGCGATGGCCACGTGGACGTTCTCGTAAACAAGTTGCAGGTGACGCTTGTCCATGCTGCTGCTAAGGGTGGCGCAAGGTAGCGCAACGATGAAACACAGAGCCCCGCCCGAAGTTCATCGGACGGGGCCCCTGTGCAGTGGATCGCAACGAAGTGCTCAGATGCCGAAAAGGCCGTTGCCGTTGTTGAGGTTGATGACCAGACCCACCACCAGGGCAATGAGGCTGATGGCGAAACTGACGATGCCGAGGATCATGCCCACAATGGCAAATCCACGGCCCTTCTTGCCCCCGCTCTTGGTCTGACGCAGGCCCACAATGCCGAGGATCATGCCCACCAGACCGAAGATGAAGCCCAGGATCAGCGGTACGAACCAGAAGCCCGACCCTGTGATGAGCCCGATGATGCCGGCCAGCAGCATGATGAAGGCCACAAGGCTCAACGCCATGGCTATGATGCCCACCACGCTCCAGCCATACTTCTCATCTCCCTCCTCGGGAAACACGGATCTGCGCAGTTCGCGGCCCACCTTCTCAGTCCTGAGCTCTTTCAGTGGCTGCACCACCAGTTCATCGGCAAGCGATGCGAGCTTCTTCGAGAACTTCGAAGGGGCCGCTGCCGGGGCAATGCCCTTGGCAGTGGAGGCCGTGAGGCTGCCGTCCATCTCAGGGGCCGCACTGTTGTAGGCGGTAGGAATGGCGATATGGCCGGCATTCGGCCCCATGGCCTCAGGCGCGGTGTCGGCAGTCGGGGCCACGGCTGCGGTCTCAACCGCAGGGTGGCGGTCCTGCCTATGGTGGCCGAGTTCGACATGATAGCCCGGCAGGTGCCTACGCTTGGTGATCTCAAGACTTCCGCACGAGGAAAGGACAAGCACGGTGAGCACCGTGCACAGCATGGTAAGGGAATGGATGTTTTTCATGGGGCCAGGGTTGTTGGTTCTCACAAACGTAGTGAAGTTCCTGTGTGGAATGACAACCGGTGACATCATGCGGCCCGCTCACTTTTCACCAACTTTGTCCAACTCCAATTCCTTTGAAAATATGCGTCCCATACTGTGCTCTCTTCTGTTGATACTGCTTGCGTCCGTGGCCTCGGCCCAGCAGATGAAACCCTTCACCCCCGACAGCGACACCTACATCCAAGAGCTGCAGGCCCTTTTTGCGCAGGGCGATGAGAAGAAGGCCAAGAAATTCTTTGAGGAGACGGTGATCCCCATCTGGAACAGCGGCCATTTCTCGCCTGTGCAGAAGGACCGCGTCTATAAGGTGAGCAACCTGATGGTGAGCAAGAAGAAGAAGGCGGTCGATTTCGAGAACTACATCTATGCCCTCATCGCCTTCGCCAACAGTTCGCGGCCAGCTTCTGACTTCGATGCCTTTCACGATGGGCTTGAGAAGGTGGTGACCCAGCTCTCGCGCAAGCAGTTCACCGACTATCTGGAAATGTGCCGAGGGCTGTTCACCGAGCTGGTGCTGTTCGACTCGCGCAGTGTGCGGTGGGTGGCCGGCACCGACAGGTTCTCGCTGGAGTATGACAGCATTCCCAAGGTGATCTTCGGCAAGATGGACCTGCGTGCCCTGAGCAAGGGCGACAGTTCCATCATCTATGGCACCGAGGGCATCTACTACCCCACCCGCCAGCAATGGGAGGGCAAGGGCGGCCGAGTGGACTGGTCGCGTGCCGGGTTCTCTCCCACCGAGACCTATGCCGAACTCGACCACTATGTGATTGACGTGAGCAAGCCCGGCTTCCGCATCGACTCGGTGACCTTCCATCACCCCAAGTATCTGGTGAAACCCCATGTGGGCGCACTCACCGAGAAGATATTGGCCGATGTGAAGGACGACAAGGCCTCCTATCCCCGCTTCGACTCCTACGACAAGCACATCGTTATCAAAGAGATCTTCAAGGACATCGACTACGAGGGCGGATTCTCGCAGCACGGGGTCAAATTCCTCGGTGCGGGCACAGCCGAACAGCCGGCCAGGTTCATTTTCAAGAAGATGAACCACATCTCCAAGAAAGTGGAGCCTTTCATCATCGCAAGTTCAAAGACCTTCGTCATACGCAAAGACAAGGTGCTGTCCGAAAGGGTGAAACTGGCCATGTATTTCGAGGGCGATTCCATCTTCCATCCTGGCATACAGTTGAACTACAATGTGGAGAACCATGCCGTGGTGTTCACCAAGGACAAGGAAGGCCCGGGCCGCAGCCCGTTCTATGACTCGTTTCACAAGCTGGAGATGCACGTGGAGGCCATCACGTGGAAACTGGGCGAGGACTGGCTCGAATTTGAGAACAAGAGCGGTGGCGACCAGAGCGGTGCCATGTTCGAGTCGGAGACCTATTATGACGAGTTCCGCTATGACCGCGTCAAGGGCATGGCAGAGATCCATCCCCTATGGAAGATACGCGACTACACCATCCGCAACGGAAGGGAGAACATCCGGTTGGACGAGGCGGCCAGCCTCATGAAGGCAGACCTGAGCGATACCAAGGTGTTTCTCATCAACTTGGCCAACGGGGGCTATCTCAACTACAATTATGACAAGGACGAGGTGGACGTGAAATCCAAGCTGCACCACTATGTGCTGTCGCGGAGCAAGAAGGCCGACTATGACGTGCTTCAGTTCGAATCGGTGATCAAGGGCCTGCCCAACGGCAAGTTGAACCTGCTCAACTGGGACCTGGGCCTCAACGGGGTGGGCCGCGTGTTCCTGTCAGACTCGCAGAATGTGACCATCTTCCCCTACGATCAGGAACTGACGGTGAAAAAGGGCCGCGACTTCTCCTTTGACGGGAAGGTGCTTGCCGGCAGGCTCGACTTCTATGGCAAGGATTTCTATTTCCATTATGACGATTTCAAGATAGACCTCACCAAGATCGACTCCTTGCGGCTTTCGGTGCCCGATGGGCCTGTGGACGACAATGGCCGCCAGAAGCTCCGTAAGGTGAAGACCCTGCTGCGCGACCTCAAGGGCGAACTGCTGGTTGACCGGCTCGACAACAAATCAGGACTCAAAAGCCACCCGCGCTATCCGGTCTTCAACAGCTTGGACGACTCTTATGTCTATTACGACAGCCGCTCCATTCAGGACGGGGCCTACCGCAAAGAGGAGTTCTATATGCACCTGCAACCTTTCAGCATCGACTCGTTGGACAATTTCACAAAAGAGGGATTGGAGTTTGAAGGTGAATTCGTCTCCGCAGGCATCTTTCCCAATTTCAATGAGACACTGCGGCTTCAGCCCGATTTCTCGCTGGGCTTCGTGCGCGAGGCACCTGCGGGCGGATACCCCGTGTTTGCAGGCAAGGGCAACTACAAGGCCACCATCAAACTGAGCCACGAGGGCCTGCGTGGCGATGGCCAATTGGAATACCTGACCTCGGTCTCAAAATCGAACGACTTCCTGTTCTATCCCGACTCGGTGAACGGTATCGCGCAGGATTTCGCCATGGCGGCCCAGTCCTCAGGCGTTCAATATCCTCCCGTCAAAGGAGTGGACGCACGCATTCACTGGATGCCAAAGGAAGACCACTTCTATGCGCATAAGACATCCACGGCATTCGACATTTACAGTGGCGAGGTGGCCCACCACGGCATGTTGGACCTGAGCCCGAAAGGTCTGGACGGTGCGGGTCAGATCGATTTTGCCGACTCTGACATGCGCTCGAAGAATTTCAACTTCAAGCACACCGACTTCCATGCCGACCAGGTTGCATTCAAGCTGCGCGGCCCCGGATCTGACGCCTTCGCCTTCCGCACCGAGAACATGAAGATGGACATCGACCTCAAGACACGGCAAGGCCGTTTCCGCAGCAACACTGGGGGCGATTTCGTGGATTTCCCCGTGAATCGCTACATCTGCTATATAGATGAGTTCAAATGGAACATCGATCAGAAGAACATCGACATTGTGAGCACCGAGGGCGAGGGATCGCGCTATGTGAGCACCCATCCCAATCAGGACTCGCTCGAATTCCGTTCGCGGTCGGCCATCTTCGATCTGGCCACCAACACCATCTCTGCCCGCGAAGTGGCCCACATAGACGTGGCCGATGCCATCGTGCATCCGCATGAGGGCAAGGTCACCGTGAGGGCCGAGGCCGTGATGGACCCCTTGCTGGAGGCCCGCATCATAGCCAACCGCACCACCAAGTTCCACACGTTCTATGATGCCACGGTCAATGTGGCGGGCAAATGGAAATACACCGCCTCGGCCAAGTATGACTATACCGATGTGACCGGGAACAAGCAGAACATCGTGTTCAACGACATCCGGGTCGATTCGGTGAAACAGACCTATGGAGAGGGCATCATAGGCGAAGATGCGGTCTTCACGCTCAGCCCCAACTTCGACTACAAGGGCAAGGCAAAGTTGTTCGCCAGCCGCCAGCATCTGAGCTACGAGGGCAGCACCCGCATACGCCACGACTGTCCGGGCATTACCCGCGACTGGCTGGCATTCAAAGAGGAAATAGACCCTGCCAACATCTATATCCCCATTCCCGAAAACCCCAAGGATGCCAACGGCAGGCCCATCTCTTCGGGCGTGGTCATTGCCAAGGACAGCACCAAGGTCTATCCCACCTTCCTGTCCAACAAGCACAAGCCCAACGACATTGACATTGTGGCCGCAGACGGCTATCTGCACTTCGACAATGCCAGTCAGGAATACCGCATCTCCAACAAGGAGAAGTTGAAAGGGGCCGTGGTCGGTGGCAACTACGTGAGTCTGAGCAACGAGTGCATAGCCCAAGGTCAGGGAAAACTGGAAATGGGTCTCGACTTCGGGCAGATCGGGGTGACCACTCTGGGCACCGTCACGCACAACATGAACAACGACTCCACACGCTTCAACATCATGATGGGCCTCGATTTCTTCTTCAACAACGAGAGCCTCCGACTGATGGCTGAGAAACTGGCCAACCACTTCCCTCCTCTCGAAGGCATTTATTTCGGCACCGAGTATGAGAAATCGCTCATAGAGCTGGTGGGCAAGGAACAGACCACCAAACTCATTCAGGAGCTGAACCTGTATGGCGGTTTCAAGAAGGTGCCGAAGGAACTCAACAAGACCCTGCTGCTCACAGATGTGAAACTGTCATGGGACGCCCGCACCGGTTCATACCGTTACAAAGGGTTCATCGGTGTCAACTCCATCGGAGAACATCAGGTGAACAAGATGATGTTCGGGATGATAGAGCTTAAGAAGAAACGCAATGGCGACATCCTGACCATCTATCTGGAGCCGAGCGACAACATCTGGTATTTCTTCAACTATCAGCGCGGAATACTAGGGGCCATTGCTGGCAGTGACGATTTCAACACCGAGATCCGCAACACCAAGGATGACAATCGCACCAAGAAAGGCGAGAAGGACGCGCCCAATTTCACCTACGTGCTGAGCACCGAGATTCAGAAACGGAATTTTGTACGGTCGTTTGAAGATAAAGGAACCGAATGATTACTTTTGCGGCCCTCTTAGGAGGAACATGCCGGCCCTGTAGCTCAACTGGATAGAGCACTTGACTACGGATCAGGAGGTTTGGGGTTCGAATCCCTACAGGGTCACATTAATGGTTAAAGGGGTTGAATCCGCACTGGATCCGACCCCTTTTTTCGTTCGCGAAATGCAGTCCATCTGTTCTTTGCATGGTCAAAGTGTGCCACCCTTTCGACCTTAAGACAACGCTGTTGCAATTACCGCAAAGTGGAATAAGCCCACCGAAACAGAGTAAGGCCCTCCCGGTTCTGAGCACTGACATTGGCAATGATATGCATCAGTGCATGATTCATCTGACTGCGCCTTGCAATGGCATTCCCCATTTATCCTGTCAAATCATTTGAGGAGCGACATGAATAGCGGTTTATGACATTCGTCATCCTCACTGTTGACTGCTGTCAGGTTATTTAGGCCATTGCCAAAGCACCTTTGGCACAATGAAAATTCAACGTTCAAAACGAGCTTTCATATCATTGCCGCTGTTCACTGTGGCCATGTACAGGCGGCTCCATTTCCATCACTTCCGGTTCTGAAAAGTCCGGGTCGTGTTCCGAATATGACTGACGAAGCCCCCATCCACAAAATGCAATTGAAAGCCATACGCTGTCCCAACAGGCCATATCGTGGCGCTACAAACGGGCAGAAAGGATTTCTACACCCATAATCGAGCAATCTCCGCAACAACAGAAACATAGCACGGTAACATGGAAAATCAGATCATTGAACCAAGTGGACTCAGACCGATGGGAACACGCAAGAATTCGAAAGTCGTTGACCAGACGGTCGTAGAGATTGTGAGCGATTCGGGCGAAGGGGCGCAGAAATGCGGTCAGAGCCTCGGATCCATCTCAGCCAAAATGGGCAATGGGGTGTGGACAGTGGAAATCATTCCGGCAGAGATTCAACCACCTGCACGGTCGCGCGAAGGGGCATCGGGCATCAGGGTCCGCATAGGCTCCAAAAAGGTGACCAACATGGGCAACCATGCAAACCTTGTTGTGGCATTGAACGAACAGGTGCTGTACGGACGTTTGGCTCAGGACGCCTATAAGGAAGGAACGGTGCTGCTCATCGAGAACAAATGGGCCAACCACGAACTGGAGCACATCCGCAACCAATATGCGGAGGCCATCACCGAATTCAAGGCGCAGGGGCTGGATGTACGGGAGATTCCGATGGAGACCGAATGTCTGAAGCTTGTGCGCGATGCACAGAAGGGAAAGAACATGTGGGTGCTTGGCATGCTCTGCGGCATCTATGGCCGCGACATGGAGCGTGCAGAGGAACAGGTGCGTGGCATCTTCCGCAAGAAATCGGAGAAGATCATCAGCAGCAATCTCGAACTCCTGAGTGCAGGTTATGACTGGGCATTGAACAATCTCGAATTCAACTATGAGATTCCCGCCATGAAGCTGGATGTGGATCAGGTGGTGATGAACGGCAATGAGGCCATGAGCTTCGGCACCATGGCGGCCGGCATCGAGCTGTGTTCCATGTATCCGATCACACCGGCCACCTCAGTTTCGCACCATCTGGCAGAGAACTTTGAAAAGGTGGGTGGAATCGTCCATCAGGCCGAGGACGAGATTGCTGCCATAGGATTCGCCATTGGAGCCTCCTATGCCGGAAAAACAGCGCTTACTGTGACTTCAGGCCCGGGCCTGGCACTTAAGACAGAGTTCATTGGCCTTGCGGTGATGGCAGAGATACCGTTGGTCATTATCAATGTGCAGCGCGGAGGCCCCTCCACAGGACTTCCGACCAAAGTGGAACAGAGCGACATGCTTGCAGCCATCTATGGTGAAACAGGCGATGCCCCTAAGATCGTTTTCGCTGCTGCGACCATCGAAGAGTGTTTCCACTTTGTGATCCTTGCCCGCAAACTTGCGGAGACCTTCCGCACACCGGTAATGCTGCTGTCCGACACCAATCTGGCGACCGGGGTACAACCATTCCCACGACCCAAGATCAACAGCGAATGGTTCGCATCGCCCATCGACCAGAGCGCATGGAAAGAAGGAGTCGGAGCGTTCCAATGGAGTGCTGAGACAGGTATCAGCAAGCGCCCGATCCCTGGACAGAAAGGCGGGATGTACACGCTGACCGGACTGGCCCATGACGAGAAGAGCCGTGTGGCCTACGACCCTGACATCAATCAGCGCAGTGCCGAGCACCGCAGTCGCAAGATGGCGGCCTTCCAGCAGACCCTGAAACGGCCTGCGATCAATGGTGATGCCGAGGGCGATCTGCTACTGGTGGGCTGGGGCTCCACGCTGGGCGCCATTGAAGAGGCTGTGGCCAAGGCACAGGAAGAGGGATTGAAGGTCAGCTCGATACATCTTCGCTTCCTGTTGCCACTTGAACCGGGGCTCAAGGACATTTTCAGCAGGTTCAAGAAAGTGGTCACCGTGGAACTCAACTACAGCGACAAGGTGGGCGACCCGATGATCACATCAGAGAACAGGCGCTATTCGCAATTGGCTTGGTACCTGAGAGCACACACGCTCACGGATGTGGACTGTTTCAGCAATGTCTTCGGACAGCCGATGAGCCCCGCCAAGGTGCTTCAGTTCATCCAGAATGAAGTGAAGAAGTGATAACCGATAAGTCATTCAAATAAAGCATACTAAAAAACAAATACCATGTTTGGACTCAAGCCCGACCTCTGTTCTGTTCCAATGCCCGAGACCCACTATGGCGTGGACGATTATGCCAAAAGCACAGCCCGTTGGTGTCCGGGCTGTGGTGGACACTCCATCCTGTCATCGGTGCAGAAGATCTGCAAGGAGAAGCAGTATGTGCCAGAGAAGACCGTGTTCGTATCAGGCATCGGATGTAGCAGCCGCTTCCCGCACTACATGGGCACTTATGGATTCCACGGCCTTCACGGACGGGCGTTCCCTGTGGCAAGCGGAATCAAGTTCAGAAGGCCCGACCTCAATGTGTTCGTCATCACCGGTGATGGCGACTGCTGCTCTATCGGTGCAGGACACTGGGTTCATGCCGTGCGCTACAACATGAAGATGGTGGTGCTGCTGTTCGACAACTCCATCTACGGTCTCACCAAGAAGCAGACCTCTCCCACAAGTGCAATCGGCACTGTTTCGAACACACACCCCAAAGGGTCGGTACTTCCTCCCATCAATCCGATACAGACCACCTTGGGCATCTCCAACGCCTCGTTCGTGGCACAGACCACCGACTGGAACCCGGCCCACATGTATGCCACCATCAGAAAGGCGGCAGACCACCCGGGATTCGCCTTCGTACGCATCGTGCAGCGCTGCCCCATCTTCATGAAAGACCTGTATGCCGACAAGGCAGCTGACCCCGATTCAGTGATTCTGCTGTCGCATGAGAACGGCATCAATCTCGACCCCGCCATTGCCAAGACATTCAAAAGGGTGATCGAGCATGACCCTTCAGACATCCATAAGGCTCGGGAATATGCTGAGCTTCGCGATGGCATCCCTGTCGGACTGTTCTATCAGAACACTGAAAATCCCTGCTATGACGACTATGGCGCGCACAATCTGGGGATGACAGTGGCCGAAAAGACCCAGGCCCTCGAAGAACTGCTCGATAAATACATGAATTGAATCATTGACATGAGACGGGATAAGAGCATTTCATTCAGCGATCTATTCAACGATGACCCTTTTATCGCTGACAAGGACGCACCCCAGCTTGAGGAGACGATTGTAGCCCCAAAGAAACGGATTCAACTGCCCACGGTCGGGGATGTGCCGCTGGCAGACGATGCGGATCTGAAGCACTACCAGAAGTCCTTGCGCCAATTCTTTGTGAGCGGTGAGAAGACATCCGAAAGTCTGAAACTTGATGTGGCCCCCATTCTGTTCTCCTCCTATCTGAGGGGTGACAGTCCTGAAACAGGCTTCCCTGTCCTTCTCGACCATACTGACCATGGCGTAAAATCACTTCGCAACCTGTTGGATGAGGCCTTCGGTCGGATATTCAAGGAAGGTGACGCGGCCCTGCTTAAGAAGAATCTGACGCGGATCGAGTCCTATGCCACCCGGACAACAGGTGGAGAAACGAATTCTGAGGATTTCGCCACCGTCATGGTCGGGGCGCTGCGCGAACTTGAACAGTTGGATATTCACGGAGATGAGGGTCCTGTCTTCAAGGAGCATTTGGCCCTTCTAAGAAGTGAACTGCTGAAATTTCAAGGCGTTCTGATCGGTTTTTCACCCTTTGTGGCCTTTCAGGTGCTGAACCTGCAATTGAAGGCACGTCAGGCCCGGAAACTTTCCTTCCTCAAAGGACTCAAGAAACTCGTGTCAGGACTGGACGAGATCGTGCGTTTGCACACTGCTGGCAGAACGGACGATGGCGGCACGCGACTACAGGAGAACTTCGATTTTGCAGGCAGCATGATCTCATTCGACAGGATTGTGGACATGAGTGCGCCATCATCAAGCACCGAAATTCCAGAGACCCGGTTGAAAAGGGTGCAGCACTGTCTTGACGTGCTGAAGCAGGCCCAGAAATCCTTTGCAGAGACCCATGCAAGGGTGTTTGTCACGGCCGGGATTGCTGAAGAGTTCTCGCTCAAGCAGATACTGACCGATGCCGCGTTGGAGATCACCGTGTCCAATGCCTGTGCCAAGGCAAAAGAGGCATTCGACAACGAGTTGAATGCATTTGTACAGACAATCGCTGCCATTCGCATTGCAGAGTTGGAGGTGCAGAACAAGTTTGATGAGCATCTGCACACGCATTTCTTCAACCTGTTCGGAATCCAACATCTCGCTACCGAAGAGCTTCAGCATCTATCACCGATCATTGTGGTGGAGGAGAGCGACCGCCTTATGAACCAGCCTGAAGACCTCCTTCTGCTGCTTACTGCGACTATCCCTGTGAAAGTGCTTGCAGTGAACCGTCTGGCCGACACCATGAAGGACGGCCTCACCGACAGGAAGGACAATGTGCTGCGGAACGAGCCCGTGACCTTAGCACTGCTCCACAGGAACGCATTCGTCTTCCAAGGGGCGGCCGACACTCCTTTGCAACTCAACTCAGCGATCAGTGATGGTCTGGATGCTCCATCGCCAGCACTGTGGAACCTACTGTTCACGGCCAACAACGGCACTTCGGAATTCATCAGACTGAATGCCGCTATCGAAAGCCGCTGTTTTCCGCGTCTCACCTACAATGTGAATGCCGGGGAACGTTTCGGAAGCAGGTTTGACATCAGTGCCAACCCGCAGCCCGAACTCCACTTCCCTGTGTACCCGATGTCCATCAGAACAGCAGATGGGGAACAGACCAGAAAATTCGCCCTTACAGTTGCCGACTGTTTCGCTTTGGATACGGACAATATCTCCGGTCTGGAGATCATTCCTGCCAAGTACCGCAATGATGGTCTGGTGCCGTTGGCAGAATATCTCGCCCTGCCGCACGCAGACCTGATAGGCAAGGTCCCTTTCATCTGGACCATTGATGAAAAGAACATCTTGCAACAGGTGGCCATTCCTTTCACATGGCTCAACCGCTGCATGGAACGGTCGGACAACTGGCAGTTCATTCAAGAGCTCGGGGGCGTGAACAGCTACCATGTGAAACGTGCCATTGAACTGGCCAGGGGCGAATGGGAGCAGCAGAAGGAGGCAGAGACCGCAGCACTGAAGGCCGACATGGACAGTCAGATAGAGGCCATTCGCAGAGAAGAGGCAGGCAAGGCCATGGAAAGACTGGTGGACGTGCTTCTGGACCTCGACAACCACACCGACATTGCACCTGCAAAGTCACCGGCCACCAAGGTCATAGTATCTTCAGACAATCCGTCTGCCGAGGAAAAAACTCTGGCAGTTGCCCCTCCAGTGCAGGAAGAACAGGCCGAAG
>JAIPBJ010000073.1 GCA_021739625.1 Flavobacteriales bacterium
GTGGAGTCATTACCTCTACACCAAAGGCATCGCCAAGAATGTCATCTACAGCGGAAGTGCAGTGTATTCTCCGTTCATAGAGGCCCGCATCATGGCGCTCTATGCCATTGAACTGGGCATTCCTAAGGAGCATGTCTTCACCGAGGAGAAGGCCGAGCACAGCACCGAGAACATTTTCTACAGCTATTATCTGGCCAAGGATCTAGGCTTCGACCGCGTGGCCCTGACCACCGATCCTTTTCAGAATGCGATGCTCCGGTCCTTTGTGAGATCCAAGGATCTCGAGGTGACCCACCTGCCTGCCAACTTCGACACCATCGCTGCACATTACCCACCGCAACATGTCGCCATCGATCCCGGGTGGGCCAAGGTGCAGAACTTCGTTCCACTTCCCGAACGTGAGTCCTTCTGGGTGCGTCTTCGTGGAACCTTTGGCAAGAACCTCAAGTTTGATGCTCAGCATATCAACGACAGCACCATGCGATATGAGACCGCGTTGTCTGTCGAAATCAGGTGACACGCCTTTTGAAATTCACGTCCATCTACGTGATATTCGTAGTATTTTTGCCGCATATCTCGCAGAAGACTATGAAGCGCACCATTCAGACCAGCATCGGGGAAGTTTCTCTCTTGGAACATGGCCTGATCTATACCAGAGCATTCAAGAATACCGAGGTCGGTCTCAGTGCTGCGCAAGAGTATCACGAGGCGGTGGCCTATCTGTGTGAGGACGGACCGCACTGCTCCATACTGGACATCAGCGGAGTGACCTATCTGTCCAAGGAGGCCCGAGAATGGATGAGCGAGACCAGCAGTGTCTGGGGCAGAACCATCAGCGCAGCCATCATTGCCGATTCATTCACTGCCAAGACCATTGGCAATCTGTTCATCAAACTCAGCCGTCCGAGCTATCCTGTGCGCATCTTCGAGGATTTCGATTCGGCCGAGATCTGGGCCAAGAAGAACTTCAAGACCTTCATGGCCTGTCAGGAGGAGCTGGGCTGATTTCCCCTTCCTTGCCACTCATTCTCCGAGCATGGCACGGATGTCTGGCCTGAAATAGTTCTCGCCCTTCATCACCTTGCCATCCTCCCGATAGACGGGTCTTCCATCGGCATCGAGCTTGCTCATGTTGCTGCGATGGATCTCATCGAACACATCGGCAATGCGGTGCTGAAGACCGTGTTTGCAAATGGTGCCGAACAGGATGTACATCATGTCGCCCAACGCATCGGCTATCTCTACGATGTCCCCGTTGCGGCAGGCATCCAGATACTCCTCGTTCTCCTCCTTCATCAGGTTGAAACGCAGCATGAAATCATCCTCACCGATGTTGTGATCGGGAGTTTCACGGTTCCCTATGCCAAACACCTCATGGAAATGATGGACTGCCGAAATTTTGGAATGAAGGGTGGGATCGTTGGACATAGGGCTTATGAATAAGTTTCGGGGTTCATCGAGAATGGCCTCATCGGATCAGTGATACATGAAAACACTCCGGTCGCTGAAGAATGGGCGTGTCTCGGTGCGCTCGGTCAGCAGGCCATGGGCATTATAGGTCAGAATCACCCTATGGGTGATGGCCTGATCAGGGGCAGTGAACTGCGATGACAGCAACCTGCCATCAGATGTCCACAACTCTAACGTGTATCCGAGAAATGCATGGCCGGAGGTATAATGGTCGATGCGCACCCTTCCATCAAGGAAATACTCATGATTCCTGTATTCCAACAGGCTGTCGTTGCCATCATAGAAATTGAGCCGATAGAGCTTGTCCTCATCCACGAAATAGCGGTGTTCCGTTGACCTCAGCCTCACATCACCCGCCTGCACCACCACCACCGACAGCCTTCCAAGTGCATCGTATGTGTAGCTCTGCACGCTGTCAACAGCTCCGAAAACAATGGCGTCCAAATGGCCGTCCCCGTAGTTGTAGCTTCTTACCTGTCTGGAACCATTGTCGAATCTTTCCACCACGGTGCGCAACAGCCCGTCATGATACCGCTCGGTGGATGTTTTTCTAAGAATGGCCTGCGTGTCGTAAACACTGATGTCTATGGCGGTATCTCCTCGATATGTGTGTTCGAGATAGCCGACAGGAATACCATTGCTGAACCTGTATTCGCGGCAAAGAAGCCCGCTCAGCACCGCATCGCCCTTATCGCAGGGCACCAGCACATCCTCTTGGCATCCGGCCGACATCATTGCCGACAATATCATGAAGAGCCCTGTCGATCTCATGCCTCAGACCTGATGAACCAGTTGACGGGCATGCGTGATGGCGGCCTCCGTTGGGCTGTCGCTGCTCAGCATCTTGGCGATCTCCAGCACGCGGTCGGGACCGGTAAGCTGACGGATACGTGTCACGGTGCGGTCACCATCGCCCTCTTTGTAAACGAACAGGTGCTGAGCGCCCTTGGCCGCTATCTGCGGCAGATGCGTGATGCACAGCACCTGCATGAACCCGCTGAGCTCCTTTATCTTCAGGCCCATGCGCTCGGCTACTTCACCCGACACACCGGTGTCTATCTCATCGAAGATGACGGTGGGCAATTGGGCATTCCTTGCCATTTCGGCCTTTATCACCAACATCAACCGAGAGAGTTCGCCACCGCTCGCCACTTTGGAGATATCCTGCATGGGCTGGCCCTTGTTGGCCGAAAAAAGCACTTGGATCCCATCTCTACCAAGGGCGTTCACCGACTCTTTCTTCTCCAACGAGACCGACAGTTGCGCATCAGGCATTCCAAGGCCGTGCAGTTCCTCCGAAAGGCGCTCTCCCAATCCCTTGGCCGCATCGGTGCGCACCTCGGTGAGGGCATCGGCCTTCATATTCAGTTCATTTTCGAGGACTGAGAAGGCTTCGCGCAGTGAGCTCAGTTCGCTGTCCGAACGCTCGATGCCTTCGAGTTTTGAGGCCAGTTCCTGTTGGAACGTGATCAGTTCGGCATCTGTCTGTCTGCGATGCTTGCTAAGCAGCCGTTGAATGGCATCCACCCGTTCATGAAGCCGGGCCAGTTCCTGCGGATCGTCCTCGATAGACTGCAGGCCGCGTTCCATCTCATCGGTCAGATCGGCCAGGTCGATGACCGCACTGTTGATCCGTTGTGCCCATTCTTCGGCCTTTGAATAACTGCGTGCCAGCCTTGAAATCTCCGCTTTCGCTTGGCGCAGGCCATCCAAAAGGGCCATCTCGCCATCGTTCATCTGCGCTGTGACCGTGGCCAAGCTCGTGCGGATCTCCTCAGCGTTCTCCAGCATGGACAGGCGTTGCTCCACATCGGTCAACTCTCCAGTGTGCAGATTCAGTTCTTCCAATTCCTGCCATTGAAAACGGAGATAATCCTCCTCGGCCCGCGACTTTGCAGCCTCACTCTCCAACCGTTCCGCCTTCTTGCGCATGGCGTCCCACTCACGGAAAATGGCCGAGTATGCATCATACGTGCTGCCCCCATCTGCGCACGAATCGAGAAAACGGGCGCGGAAACCGGCCTCTTTAAGGGTATGTACCTCGTGTTGAGAATGCACGTCTATGAGCCGCTCGGCAAGATCGCGCAGCACAGGCAGCAGCACAGGCGTGTCGTTGATGAACGCCCGCGACTTGCCCTGCGGAGTGATCTCGCGCCTCAGTGTGGTCAGCGGTTCAGGGTCAATGTCATTCTCCTGCAAGAAATCCTGAAGCGCGAATCCATCGGTATTGAACTCGGCCTCAACGATACATTTGCTTTCCTGCGCGTGCAGCACGGACGAATCGGCCCGCTTGCCAAGCACCAGCGACAGGGCACCGAGCACAATGGACTTGCCGGCACCCGTCTCGCCAGTGATGATGGTGAGCCCGCTGCCCCACTCCACCTCCAGCTCGCTGATGATGGCATAGTTGCGGATGTAGAGGCGTTGGAGCATGGCGTGTTGCAAAGATGGCTTCTCGTGCGCTTCATTCCAAAAAATGAAACAACATCACATGATTATTGTGATTAGCTTTGTTCATCAAGAACTCAGGCCATGGCCGGAATCACCCTCAGCACTTCGCTCATCGAACGTTACTTCCTCCTTTTGAGGAATTTGGACGCAACCTCTAAGAAAAGGCTCGTAAAGAAACTGGAAGACTCCATGGCCTCTGAAACGGGTGCATCAACCAATCCGCTGGCCCTCTTTGGTGCATGGAAGGATGACCGGGACAGCGATACCATCATCAGTGAGATTCGTGAGGCGCGCAGCACTAGTCCTGAAAGGGAGAAATTCTGATGAACGCCCTATATCTGCTCGACACCAACATCTGCATTCACTTTCTCAGAGGTGATTTCAATCTCAACGGGAAGCTTGCCGAGGTGGGTTTTGACCAGTGTGCCATTTCGGAGATTACGCTCATTGAACTCATTTATGGAGCGGAGAACAGCAGATTCCCTGACTCCAATCTAAAAGTGGTCAGAGCGTTTCAGGAATCGCTGGCCGTACTGTCCATATCCGCCTGCATCCATCGTTTCGGAAAGGAGAAGGTCAGACTCAGGAAGGCCGGTCGGCCCATCAGCGATTTCGACCTACTCATTGGATGCACTGCATCTGAACACGGCCTAATTCTGGTAACGGAGAACGGAAAGGACTTCAAGAATATCGACAACCTCCGAATGGAGAATTGGGTTGTGCGCTAAGCACAGAACTCACCCCTTGACAATCTTCTGATACTTGGTGGAATTGGACGGATCCATCTCCATGAGCAGTTGCGAGGCGCGGGCCTTCTGATCGGGCATTCCTTCAGAGAAGATGTTGACCAGCTCATCGGCCTTGGACGTGAAGAACACCTGAAGCAGGAACGAGTTCGGCTGATCCTGACGGATGCGCTTGAGGTCGGGAAGTGCCTCGAAGACCGTCCTGCGACCGCCTTCCAGATCATTGCTCATGACATCGAGGCCCAGACGGTGATAACGGTACACCACCCTCCGAAAATCTTCGAAACGGGCATTGAGAAGGTTCTCAACGATCCAGTAGCGGTTCTTGGTGCCCTCGAAGGCCTTCCAACCACGCTCGGACTCGTTCTGAGCATTGTTCACTATCTGAAGACATTTCTGAAAATAAGGTTCGCCTCCTTTCTCCGCGAACGAATCGTAATCCATGCCGATAATGAGATTGGCATAGTAGGCCAGCACCGAGGTGAGGTTACTGATGTGCTGGTTCTCCTGAAACTGAAGCTGTTGGCTCTCCAGATAGACCACGGTGAAATCCTGATCCATGATGTTGAACATGGTGCTGTTGTACGAGGCGTTGAAGGACGGACGACTGGCCTGAACCTGAATGGTGCCGCGATAACGGTCATTGCCGATGCGCTCACTGAATGTGATGAGGATGCTGCATTCGATGCGCTCCTCCATTTTGAAATTGTCGTTGGTCCAACGTGTGGAATTGAGAAACTCGCGGATGTCGTTCTGCATCGTTTCCAGAATGCGCTTCTCCACATTCTGCAACTGCGGAGAAATGACCGATACCGTGCAATTGAGCTCCTGAGCACGGCCCACCGTGCCGGCCGCCATCAACATCAACAGGAATAGGATCCTCATAGGGTCTGGGATATGTGGGTGAGAATGTCGATGGCCACCTCGGTCTTCGGCCTCAGCCCAAAATTAGTGATGTTGCCCCTGCGGTCGATGATCGTCACGCGATTGGTGTCATGACCGAATCCAGCGCCCTCATCGGCCAAGGTGTTCATCACCATGAGGTCGCAGTTCTTACGCACCATCTTCTCCTGGGCATTGGCAAGTGCGTTCTCGGTCTCCAACGCAAAACCGACCAGAAGCTGTCCTTCTCGCTTGATTTGTCCGAGCGAGGCCAGAATATCGGGTGTCGGTTCAAGTTCGATGGTCAGAGATGCATCCTTCTTCTTGATCTTCTGCGCTGACACCGCTCTGGGCCTATAGTCTGCCACAGCGGCCGACAGGATGGCAATGTCCGCATCAGCGAAAAGTGGCAGCACAAGGTCATACATCTGCTGTGCACTGATGACATCGATGCGATGCACCCCAGGCGCAGAGGCAAGGTGCGATGGCCCGCAGACCAGTGTGACCTCGGCCCCCTGCCGCGCGGCCTCTTCGGCAATGCAGATGCCCATCCTGCCGGACGAATGATTGCCTATGAATCGCACCGGGTCAATGGCCTCGTGGGTCGGCCCGGCCGTCACCAGCACACGCTTTCCTCTCAGATCAGCCAATGAGAAGTTGTTGAATGGATTGAAAGATCTCTTCCGGTTCGGCCATGCGGCCCTCTCCGCTCAGGCCACTGGCAAGCTCCCCATCGGCAGGGCCCACCACTTGATTCCCGAAACTGCGCACGATGGCCGTGTTGCGCACAACTGCCGGATGTTTCCACATGTCCAGATCCATGGCCGGGGCAAGCAGCACCGGGCAGGTGGCAGACAGATAGGTGGCCATCAGCAGATTGTCGCAGAGGCCGTTGGCCATTTTGGCAAGCGTGTTGGCCGTCAAAGGCGCAATGACCAACAGGTCGGCCTCTGTGCCCAGTTTCACGTGACTGTTCCATGCTCCTGTCTCACTGTCGGTCATATCGCTGAGAACAGGGTTTCCCGACAGCGCGGCCAAGGTAGGCCGGGTCACAAAATCGAAGGCGGACGGGGTGGCTATGACCCGCACCTCGGCCCCTGCCTTCACCAACAGGCGCACCAGCAGCGGCACCTTATATGCTGCAATGCCTCCTGTGACCCCTATGATTATCCGTTTGTCTTTCATGCCTTGATAAACAGGAAAACCCGACAAAGGCCGGGTCTTCACATTCTGACTTGCAGAAAGGATGCGACAGGATCAGGCCCCGGCCCCTTCCTCTTTGGATGGATTGCGGTGATAGATCTTGCCTTCCAGATACTCCTGCACAGCATATGACACCGGCTTGGGCATGCGCTCATACTGCTTGGAGATCTCGATCTGCTCGCGGTTCTCATAGATCTCCTCCAGACTGTCCGCAGGTTGCTCGAACTCTTCCATGCGGTTATTGATCTCCTCCTTGATGTCGGTGCCGATCTGATTGGCGCGTTTGCCAAGGATGGCGATGGTCTCGAAGATGTTGCCAGTGCCGTTCTCCAGATTCCGCAGGTCGCGGGTCACTGTATTCCGTTGGGCTTTCAATCCTTTGTATTCCATTGTGTCAGAGTGATTGGAGTTTTTGAAGTTGTGTCTTGGCGTCATCCCTTACGCGCGAAACCTCGCGCAAGTAGATGGATTCTGGATATTTCTCAAGATAGGTGTCGCACTCTTTGATCGCGTCCCTGTACCGTTCCTGCTGTTTGGACTCGATGCTGTTGAAGGCAAGTTCGTAGCTCGCCTTCACTACCATTGAACCAAGTTCGTCCCTGTGCTTTGAATCCGGAAAGTCCTTTATCGTGTTGCGGAGCGCAAAGATAGCAGCTTTATAGTCACCGAGGCGGAAATAGAGTTTTGCATGACGATAGCTCTTGGCCTCAAGCTTGGCGCGCAGCCGGTCCATGAGGTCGTTGCTCTCTGCCACTCGGTCGCTGTTCGGATATCGGTTGATGAAAAGCTGGATCTCCGCAATCGCCTTGTAGGTGCTGCTCTGATCGAGACTCTCCTCGGGCGAATCGAGAAAATAGCACTT
The DNA here is from genome assembly GCA_021739625.1 of Flavobacteriales bacterium. Lineage (GTDB taxonomy): Bacteria > Bacteroidota > Bacteroidia > UBA10329 > UBA10329 > UBA10329. Next base: position 7,615 of record JAIPBJ010000073.1, read on the forward strand.
GGCATTCATGAACTGGGCCTCCTCTGCCCTGCTGCTGCGCGGGAACGTCTTCACAAAGTTGTTGAAGTGATAGCCCGCCAGCATGTAATCTCCCAAACGATAGTTGCAATAGGCGTAGAGGAAATAGACATCCTCGGCCTTCGCGGTGCCACGGAACACCGTGATGAGCTCTTCGAGAAGCGGGAACGCCTTCTGATACTTCCCGTTGTCATAATACAACTGGGCCATCTCGTACTTCTTCTCGAAGTCGTTGCTCTTGAGGATCTTCTGGTATTTGCTGCACCCGCTTATGGTGACTGCCACAATGAGCAGCAGGGCGGGAAGGGCTTTTCTGAGCATGGCCGCGAAATTAGCTATAAACCCGTGGTGCAACGAGGTGGGCAATTTCACCCGCGAATGCGGTCTGCTGCCCGCTGCCATTTGCCGCACTGCACCCCAACATCAATGATAGCGCAGCCATTTCCACAGCTCCCTGTAGTTGATCTTCTTGCCATACATCAATATGCCTGTGCGATAGATGCGCCCAGCAAGCCAAGTGGTGGCCACAAAACCGATCACCAGCATCACCATGCTCAGGGCCAGTTCCCAATAGGGCACTCCGAACGGGATGCGCACCATCATGATGATGGGCGAGGTGAACGGGATGATGCTCAGCCAGAACGATAGCGGCCCCTCGGGATTGGAGATGACATACTGCGCCATCACAAACGAGAAGATGATGGGAATGGTGATGGGGAGCATGAACTGCTGTGAGTCGGCCTCGTTGTCCACTGCCGAGCCCACGGCAGCGAACAGCGCACTGTAGAGCAGGTAGCCGCCCAGGAAATAGAACAGGAAACTGCCGATGATGACCCCGAAATTGATGGTGTCGAAATTCTTCATCAGGTCGTCCATCGCGGCCTCGTTGAACTGTGCCGCCTCTTCTCCGCCCTGCCCGGGAGCCACGGTGCTGTTGCCCGCCATCACCTCCTCTATGCTCTTGCCGCCCATGTCCTCTTTGGTGAACTGCGATTCGATGACGGCCCGCGCACCCGACACCAGCACGAACGTGAGCACCATCCACAGCATGAACTGCGTGAGTCCCACCAGCGCAATGCCGATGATCTTGCCCATCATCAGCTCAAAGGGTTTCACCGATGAGATGATGACCTCGATGATGCGCGTGGTCTTCTCCTCAATGACGCCACGCATCACCTGCACGCCATAGAGGAAGATGAACATGTAGATGAGGATGCCGCTGAAGAGGCCCACCATCATGCTCACCTCGGTGTTGGCGCTGCTCTCCTTGCCCAGTTCGTCCATCTTCTTGGTGACGAGGCGCACATCGGTGCGGGCAGCGTCAATGGCGCTCTGCTCTATGCCATACTTGGCCAGTTTGAATTTCTCGATGTCGTTGCTCAGCGTGGTCTCTATGTGGCGGATCACATGGATGCTGGGCTGGCTCTCATAGATGAACTGTATGCCCTTGGTGCTGCTCAGGATGTTCTTGTGGATATAGAGCACGGCATCGGGCCCGGTCTCTGTGGCCATCTGGGCCTTGGCGCCCTCCAGTCCGTTATCGGCATAGAGGAAGGTGATGGTCTCGGTGTTCTCCAACCGCTCGGTGAAGAGGAAACTGTCGTCCACCACCAGCACGGTGACGTCCTCGCTCTGCTGAAGGGCCAGCCACACGGGCACCACGAACAGCGCGGCCATGAGCAGCGGGCCGATGATGGTCATGACGATGAACGACTTCTGACGCACACGGGTCAGGTATTCACGCTGGATGATGAGGGAGATCTTTCTCACGATGGGGAATCAGGGGAAATGGAAAATCGAAAATGGGGAAACTGGCCTTCGATCCCGCTGAGGATGAGAGGCGAAATGGCGGGGGCGAAGTTAGGGAGGCGGGACAGGACTTATGCGAACGCTGGTGGAGTTGGGCTGGCGGGGGAAAGGCAGTTTACAATCCACGTGGTTCCATCAAGAACCTACTCCAGTTGTGGCCTAGCTTAAAATGTCTACTCTACGCCTTCTTCTTTACAGTAGAAGTTTGGTCAATCTTAAGTTGTTCCTGAACGCTAATCCCCAATTTATTGCAAATTCTACTTCTTGTCTTGTAGTCTGTGTCAAACATGTACATGTAATCAATGACCAGATTCTGCAAAACGACCAAGCTAAGCTTGCTCTTATCCATTTCGTCCTTATACTCTTCTATTAATTCAATATGCGTAGCAATACTTGAATAACCCAATTTAATGGCCAGATCAATTAACTTAACCGAATTGTAGGGCTGCGCTTCCAGCGCCTTATCAAAGCTATTTTTTAACTTATCATAACCAATAGCATTCGAAACCCGTTTTGTTATACCGAAAGATGTCATAAAGCAAAGTTTGAAAACAAATGTTCTCGATGCCTCTTCAATCCCTTTTTCCAAACTGTACTTATCCTTGAAGTGCTTTTCCTTTATAAGCTGACTGATATGCTCGACAATATCTTGAGAGTTTCTTTGCAACAATTGCAAGTAGAAATCGAGTGTTTTTAAGCCGACATTATAGGTTGTAGTTACTAAGCTCAATTTTTGCTCTCCGTCTAATTCACCCCAATGCTTCTTTGCAACCTGTCCCAAAATATCAATGGTCTTCAATGACCTTGTAATTCTCGCAAAGAAATCAATGCTTGTAATATCATCGTCCAAGGAAAAATCGTCATAGTTCGTTTTTTCATCCTCAAGTTCCTTTTCAAGCTGCTCCAATTCTCCCTCTTCTTGAAGCTCTTCACTCCTCTGATCATCCACGTTTACAATCTGCAGTACCTGCTCAGGTATTCTTTCCACAAGCGCATTGATTTCATTTATGTCATCTTGTAGTTGTGCAACATTCGATTCGGGAAATAACGAGTTTGCAATTCTTATCAGTTCAGTTATTATGAAGTTGTCCTTCGAAAGGTGAGTCACGAACATTATAATACTAGCATACTCATCCCGGAAAAGACGATAACACATTTTAGTGACCAACTCTTTGATTTCTTCCTTATTAGCTATTTCATTGGAAATATACTTCGCTACGAAAAAATAATAAACATACTTCTCCTTAATATATACTCTATTGTTTACATACAACAGTTTAGCTGAATCAAAGGTTTCAAGTATAGTTTCCTTACGGTAAGTCAAATCATGCTTATCACAATAGATTTTGTGAAAGGCGTCAAATTCTTCCAGTGACACATCTTTAACACCCTTCTCAAACAAGAAAAAGCAAAACTGCGTTAGGTAATTGTAGTAGAGGCTAATTTCTTTTCTGTCTTTTATAGCTTTACTGAAACACTCATTTATCAACACTTCATAGTAAAACCCATGTATGGAGTAGTTTGGATTTTGAACATTACCACTCTCAAGTGCTTGAAGAATTGAAAGCAGATAAAATGGATAAGCAGGTATATAATTTTTACCAATTATGGCCTTGATATGAGAGATGTAGGCATCATTCTTTCGCAATAACTCATTGTGATCTATAAATCTCGTTTCAACACCTACTGTATTCCACTTATTGACTAAATCATATCTGAATTTCGGGCCAAATTCCAATATGGCATAAAGCTTAAAGCTCTTGAATGCGTCTTGCTTATTTAGGCTTTCAATGGGCATTAGAGAGTTGCCGGTGACAACAATGTGATGAAAAAGACTCTCCAAATTTTTCATTAAAGCAGGCCAGTATCGGCTTTTGCCTTTTGTTGCCTTGTGAAAATCGTCAACAATTACTATCACTCTTGAATCATCAACGTCTGACAGTTTAAACGAAACTTCATACTGCTGGGAGAATTTTTGCTCAATCAAATCCCGCAAGGTGTCGAGGCGGATGTTTGAGCCAACATCTGACCCGGAAATCAATACCGGATATAGTCCCAGCTCAAAGTATTTTTGAAAAAGATATTTGCAATTAGCTGACTTTCCTGATGAATCATTCCCAAGAAAGACCAGTTTTATTCCTTCTTCGTCAATAGCACTTGTAATGTCATCAAGATTATCAACCTTTACGGTAGTTGTTTTTTTCCCATTGTTAAGGTCTTTCAAATCTGGGGCGATGTAAACATCCTCAAGATTTAAGCCATCAACCTTACTATGAGCAAAGCTCGCCTCAAGGTCATTCAAAAACGTTCTAAAGCTTTCCTTGATTTCCGGAATTACTTGACGTGATGCACTAGTAGGCAATGCCTCAACCTCTTCACTTTCTTGTTTTAACACATCTTTCACATAGCGGGTCAGATCCATTCTAAGCTTTTTTTCAAAGTCCTTGGATGAATCAAACGGCTTGTGATACGCTCCTAAACCTTCAATCTTTTTCTTAAAGTCTTTTACTTTTTGTGCCTGCATTAAATCAGCATCCTGCGGTATAGGTGCAGTATTAAAGTAGAACATTATTTGAATGTCATGCTTCTTGGTATACCTTTCATAAGCCAGTTCAAATTCTTCTTCTGTTCCTGAGCCTGCACGTTTGGTTGGAGAGCCAAACTTCTTCCACATTAGGCCAACAAAAATTTGATAATTGCTGCCAATTTGCTTATTGATTACATCTTGCCCATCCTCTCCAATAGCTGGATAGGTGTCATTTTCCCATTTCAGTAATTCAAGTCTGAAATTATCTCTTGAGCCAATTGACTTATTTATTTCGTCAACAACCTCTTCTGCCGCTTGTCTTTCAGCCTCCGTATCACCTGGGGATGCTAGAAATATATTGAAGAACTTCATTTGCTTGCTTTAGTCTATTTCAGAATTGGGTATCGATTACTTGCGCTCCGTCTGACGAATCGTATCTGACGAAGAGAGGAAAAGTTATTGTTTCAGTCTTTATCACTTCCTACAGGATCGACCCGCTCAATTCACTATTCCCATGCCGCCAAAATAACAAGAATCTGTCAGCTCCAACACTTCCCGAAAAAATCCTCCCCTTAGCCGTCTTTCATGCCAAGGGGAGGATTTGAAAAGAGTAAGGGGTGGGGATGCAATGAGGCAAGCCCCCACCCCACGCTGCGCTGGCCGGCAAGGGCCATGGGTGCGCAGCACACCACACGTTCACGTCATCAGCGGGCAACACAGCTCACCCCAATCGATACCCGCCTGCGTCTTCACTGGTGCGTTCTATTCGCAACCAGCCTGTCCTGAGCCTGCCGAACCGACCGAAGGGAGCTCACTGCGGAACGCAGTAACAATGGATCCCCCGTCCCCCGTCCCTTTTCCCCTCTGCGTGCAACAAAAAAACCGCCCATCCGCCAAAGGCGGACAGGCGGCTCTCTATCACCACACCTCAACTTAAACCAGCGGATCCATCACAAAATCCTGCAACGTATTCCCGTTCACCGTCACGGTCGTCTCAATCTGCTCGTGGTTCTCTTCCCACACCGTCACAGCATAGTTCCCGTTCTTTATCGCGCCACTGTCATACAGGCCGTTGATGTCGGTCGTGAAGGTCTGCGCCACATCAGAGGTCAAAGTCACCAGAGCACCCACCAGTACAGTGCCGTCCGCCTTGCTCGTCACCTTCCCTTTCACCGTTCCGTCCCCGGTAGGCTCACCGCCTCCGCCACCACCGCCCCCGGTCGTGGTCGGCTTCCGGATCTTGTTCAATATCCTGGTGAACGTGAACCGCGCTTTCAGGGCCTCCTCTTTTCGCATCACAAACTGCCCGTCATCGAACATGTCCGTCAGCGCATCATGCAGCGCGTTGTTCGCTATCTGCTTCTTCTCAGCATCCTCAGGGTTGTCCTGCTTCTTGTCCAGCAACTGCTGAAACGCAAGCCCGTACGCATTCTTCGCAGACTCAAACTCCGTTACGAACAAGGCCGGCATGTTGCCGTCCGCCTGCAGCTCTGTACTGTACGCGTTGATGAACTGCAATCCCTCATGGTTCAACTGAAGCACATAGTCCCAATTGTAGGCCGCTGCCTTATCATACCGCATCCACCCCGCCTCTTCCAGCCTCGGCTTTTGCAGTTGCTTCCAAGCCTGAACATCTCTGATATAACGCTTGAGTGCCTGCCAATTCTCCAGACATTTTCCCGCCTTCTCCTTCAGAACTATCCCTGCAACCTCCGTCTGGGCGTCCCTGCCTTGCAGCGAAGGCAGATCCATGGCCGCATCTATCAGCACTTGGAAGTCCATCTCGTAGGGCGTGCCATACTTGCTCTTGAAATTCACGAACCGTGCTTGACTCTCCTTGAAACTGTCCAGCCCGGCTATCGCCACACTGTAAAGCTCATGCTGCTTGCAACGGTAATTTGGTTCTACTGCCATGATGTTCTCTGATTAGGTTGTTGAAAAATTTCGGGAACAACATTACGGATCTTATTGTGATCCATATCACATTACGCGAACTTTTTTATATGACTTTTATCATGTCAACCACCACAGCATCAACATCATCACATTTCATCACCCACAACCCCCAATCCCCATCCACCCCCAAATTCCATGTTCCATATCATCTGCCACACCCAACCCCACCATGACAGCGGTTGCAGACCCTGTCAGCGGTTCACACCCCCACCTCTTCTGTCCCTTCTCCCTACCCCTCCGGGGTTCACCGACTGCCACAGAACCTGAAGATCAATTCCATTTCCTCTCTGCGTCTCCGCGTGAAAATCTTTTTCCCTCACGTCCCATCCGTCCCTCGTCCCTCGTCCCCCGTCCCTCGTCCCCCGTCCCTCGTCCCCCGTCCCCCGTCCCCCGTCCCCCATCCCCTCACTCCTTCCGCTCAATCACCCACCCCGTGCCGTCAATCAGCCGCCCGCAGGTGTACTTCCTCTTCAACGCTATTTCCACCCGTTGTACCATTCGCGTGGGCGTATGTGTCGCCTGTGTCCAATCCTGGCGCTCAAGCAGCATGATATCACCCACCTCCAAAGATTCAATCTCCGCCCGCACCCGCGAACGCTTTCCTCCCAACTGTGTCTTCAGCTTTTCAGCCTCCTTTTTGCTTATCCGTCTCATACCATCTATTGTCTATGCCTAAATATCACTGCAAACATACGAAATACATATATCAATATAAATATCGTCATTATCATTCTCATATTTCCATCTTCATCGGATTTATCCAATATCCACCTGCCATATCAGACCGTCTCATTCGATAGAAGTTGTTTTTCTGTGTCATCCATCCGCTTTCCAACACACTTGTTATCCTTTCCAATATCCATGCTATCCTTTCTAAGACCCCTACCATCCTTGCCAAGACCCATATTCTCCATGCTAAGACCCTTGTTCTCCATACAAAGACCCATACTCTCCATGCTAAAACCCATACTCTCCATGCTAAGACCCATACTCTCCATGCTAAGACCCATACCATCCATGCTAAGACCTGTAATATCCATGCTAAGACCGTTGTTCTCCTTGCTAAGACCTCTGTCATCCTCACTTCATGCCACGCCCGCTCGTTGAAGATGCGTTCTGCCTGTGCCAGGGGGCCGTTCATCCGTGTGGACTGGCATGACGGGTCCCCTTCTGCAAGCTCAGGGCAGGCTCCTTCGGCTTTTACAGTAAGCAATCGGTAATGCGCAATTCCCCTTCGATACGTCCGCGAAATGCGGAGCACGGCACGCACGGTTTTCAGCCAGTTCAGGCCAGACCGTTGCGGGAGTCATGGAGAAAGAAATCCATGTGTGTCCATCTGCCGGCCTTCACGAAGTCGTTTGCAGCCTTGCGCAGTTCCTCCGCCTCAAATGGGTCGGGCAGCGACCAGTCGAGCTTGTGATTTGACAGCAGGTCGGTAGAGGTCACATCGAGCAGCGTGGCAACGGGGCAGCGGGCCACCTTTTCGCCCAGCAGGTGGTCTCTGCCACTGAGAATCGACTCTACAAGTATCATTGAACCGATCCGCTTCCGGTCGTAGTCTGAGCGGAGCACCGCATCGTCATCCACATCGGCAGCAGTGCGGCACTCAAGGATGAAAGACTGCACTGGGCCCAGGAATTCATTTTTGCACTGGGCCAAGGCCACTCTCATCTCCTCCCTCCTCTTGTTGCCATACACGCCCCCTATCAGCAGCAGGTCCTGCAGCGTCAATACGTAATGGCGGTCCAGCAAGGGCTGCAACACGTCCGGGATCCGGTCGGCCAAACGGTCGATCAGGATATGGTCTGCGGGCAACCGTTCCTTCTGCAAGATGCTGCTGCCCTTTTCAACAAGGCCCATCTCCTCGGCCATCGCCACATATTGCCCGATGTCGGTCAGTATGCTGCATTTCAGCGCATGCAATTCTGCGATGGCGCCCCTTCCTGAGTACATCGTCCTCAGAACCTCTTGCGGGGATATGTTCAGCAGGTCTTCCAGCGTACGGAAGTGAATTGCGGAGAGCGATCTCTTGAGCCGGGGCGACACAAGATGTTGGAGTATGTGAGCCGGAAGTTGGTATGGATCCATATCAATGCATTGTCTGGCCGCTAAATAACATCAAATCTGAAAAACAGGGATGTGAATCAGGGAATAGCGATCAATGATCAGATTGCACTATTGCCGTGTCATCGCGAGCGGAGTCGAGGGGCGAGCGGACAAGTTCCTACGCCCCTACGGGGCTGTGTGATGGAGGGGGAGCGTGGGTGCTACCATACCATCACCTCTTCGGGGCTTTCCTCCGCTGCCACGAGACGTGAAAGACTTTGCGCCCTTTGCGTGTTTTTCCCCTTTGCGCGCTTTGCGTGAGATCTTCAACCAGAAATCGTTGCACGAAGGTCCCGGCCCTCTCCCCGCTGATATAATTTGCACAGATGCGTCAGCCCGCACTCCTCACATTTCGGTCTGCGTGCAAGGCACACGTAGCGGCCGTGCAGAATGAGCCAGTGGTGGGCCGTGGCGATGTGCTGCTCTGGGATGAACTTGACCAACTGCTGCTCTGCGGCCAAGGGCGTCTTGGCATTGGTGGTCAGGCCCAGCCGCTGCGACACGCGGAAAACATGGGTGTCCACCGCCATCGCGGGCCTGTTGAACACCACCGAGGCGATAACATTGGCGGTCTTGCGCCCCACGCCCGGCATTTTCTGCAACTCATCGATCTCTGACGGCACCTCGCCCCCGAAATCATGCACCAGTATATGGGCCATGCCCACGAGGTGCTTGGCCTTGTTGTTCGGATAGCTT